>NZ_JAMYOL010000037.1:0-45858 GCF_040319815.1 Mesorhizobium sp. M0854 | reverse complement strand
TTTCATTTTGGGACTCATTCCCGGTTGGGACCCCCCCCCACCACGGGGGGGTGTGGGGGCGCGGCCCCCCCGACACGGAGAGAGGGGTCCTCCTTTAAGTGCCCTGCCCCCACCCTCTTCCTGGAACCGGATTCCCCGCCCCCGCATTTCCTTAACCGGGAGGCGAAGGAGCGCGGCATGAAAGCCTTATTCGCAATCTTTGGCGGCTTCGTGCTGACGCTCGCCGTATTCGCCAGCGGTCTCGCCTTCGCCACCTGGCTTCTAATAGCCAAGCCGGTACGGCCGGCCGCCCCGGTCTCCAGCGTCGCCGAACTGTGGGCCAAGGACCCGCGACCGGTGAACCCGGCCTCGCAGCGCCTCGAACGCCTCCCGGCCCGCCCGGTCCCCGTTCGCACCTCGGAAGTCGATCGCAGCTCGAAAACCACCGATGCCGCCGCAGCGTCGACAACCGACATTACCGCGACCGGCTCCATCCAGCCACCAGCGGAAGAGCAGCAGACGCTGCCCGCCGCCCACGTGGAATGGTGCGCCAGCCGCTACCGCTCCTACAGGCCGGACGACAACCACTACACATCCTACAGCGGACAACAGCGCCCCTGCATCTCGCCCTATCTCGGCGCCGCCGATGACGGCAGCTATTTCGAGGCGGGCGATACGTCGTCGGTGGAGGGCTACGCGCCATCGGATGAATCCGGCGCCGCCGAGCTCTCATTCGACCACGTGCAATACTGCTTCAGCCGCTACCGGTCGTATCGACCGGAGGACAACAGCTATCAGCCGTATTCGGGCGGGCCGCGCAGGCAGTGCGAGTAGGCAGGCCGTGGGGTGGCTGGCGGCCGCAGTGCATGGCGCCTTGTGCGGCCCCACCCAACGATCACGCAGATTTCTTGGATCGTTCGGGTTGGCGCGGCGTTCATCCGATACCCAAAGGAGAAATCAACATGGGCGACGACCGGGAAGACAAGATTCGTGAGCGCGCATACCAGATCTGGGAACGCGAAGGCGGGATCCATGGCGATCCCGAGCGGCACTGGCACCGGGCCGAGGCCGAGATCGACAGGGAGGCGGCCCTGCCACTGACGGCAGGCGATGCCCTGCCGGAAACCCGCGAGGTCGCGAGCTCCGACGTTTTGACGGTGGAGGCCCTGGCGGTGCGCACCGGCATATCGGGCGAACAGGCGCAGGAGCTGATCGACAGGCTGGGAAACGACAGGGCGGCTATCGAACAAGCCGCGCGCAACCTTAAGGGGAAGCACCGGCTCGGGGAGTGACAGATGATCAGAAAACTCAAAGACGGAAAATACCGCCTCTATTCGCGCAAGAAGGACGAAAAGACCGGCAAGCGCCGCAATCTCGGCACCTTCGATACCCGCGAGGCCGCCGAAAAGCACGAACGTGAGGTGCAGTATTTCAAGAGGCATTGAGGCGGCGTGCTGTCGCTTCCCAGGCAGCCGCCCGGAGGGCAGCCTCCTAGGCTGTCCAGCGTCACGACGTGATCCTTGGCGGTGCCTCCAGTGTTCCTGTTGAAATTGAACAAAACAGGAACAAAAATGTCAAGAGCGAATTGACTCTGCGAGGAATGCCTTCCTATTTGTCAGTAGGCGGGGCGGTTGCTCACAAATCGAGGAGAGCCGCGATGGGCAGACGAAAAAGCCGGTTTGACAGGCTGTCGGCGAGGGATGCGGAGGCGATCATCAGGGACGCTTTGAGCCTGCGCCGGACGGTGCTGTCGTCGCAGCTGCATCTGAAGGCGCATGGCGAGCTGTTCTGGCAGCTTTGCGGGCTTGTCGAAAAATTGCACGGGGTGCTGGCCAGCGTCGCGGAGAAGGAGCCCGATTACCGGATGGCGGAGCTTGGCCTGCTTCCCCTCCCCGAGGATTACTCGACCCGGAAATGAGCCATGGCCGCGCCGATGGACAGCGTTGGGCGTGCCGCCAAGGCCAACATGCTGCTCATCGTGGAGTGCGGCCACTGCTACCATGTCGGACGGTTCAGGGCGAATGACGTGGCCCAGGTGGTGGGCTGGAACAAGCCGCTGGAAGCGATCAGGTTCAGGTGCACGCGATGCAGCCGCAAGGACACGACGGTGAAGACGCAGTTCATCGACCAGGATCATCCGCCCAAGGGCTACATCTGGGTGCTGCAGAAATTCAAGCGCTAAAACAACGAGCCTTGCGCCGGCGCCTGCTGCGGAAATTTGATCTGTGTCGCCGGCTTGTCGACGATCACCAGCGCATCATCGCGCGCCGTGCGCTGCAGGTGCCTTGCCTCCGACCATGGCGCCGTCAGCCAGGTCTCGGTTTCTTCAGGCGTGGTCAGGATCACCGGCATTGCCTTCTCGTGGATCGGCGCGATCAGCGCGTTGGGCTGGGTCGTCATGAAGCCATAGACCTGGTGATCGCCAGGGCCGTCCTTGACCTTGCGAAGGCCCTGCCAACGTGTCCACAGGCCGGCAAAGAAGAACAGCGGGCGGTCCTCGCCGAGTGCAAACCAGTAGTTGCGCTGAATGCCGGTCTCGGGGTCCTTGTCGCCGGGCGTCGGGCTGGGCTCGGCGAAGCTGGTGACGGGCACAACGCAGCGGTTCTCGATGCCGAGATATTGCTGCCAGTGGCCGTATTGCGGGTTGCGGATGTTGGTGGTGCCGTAGTCGGCCTTGCCCTTCACCCGCTCCAGCGGCGTCGGCATGCCCCACAGCAGATTGGCCAGTTCGCGTTCGCCGTCCAGCGCATTGCGCACCACCGGGCCTGGCTGGTTGGGATAGATGTCGATGGACGGTTCGAGATTGCCGAGGATATCGCGCAAGACGCGGGTCCACTGGCGGATGGCCTCCTGGCTGGTCGTGATGTTGTAGAGATTGCACATTTCAGGCCGTTCCCGGATGCTCAGGCATCTTGTTGGAAACGGCCTGGAATTTCCAGCGCTGTGCGTCGGGTTGCTGACACGGCAGGCCGTGTCAGCAATGGTTTGTGAGACTTACCGCGCCGATTGTCTCATAGCTTGTGCGGCGACTGCGGCGAGAAAAGCCCTCGCCGCGGCATCGCAGGCCGCTCGAGACGGGCCTTTGGCGAAAAGAAGAAGCTCGGCGGCTCGAATGTTGAGCCCGTGCTTCCTTGCGAATGTGGCTAGATCGTAAGGCTTGTTGTCGTAAGGTTCGTCGTCGTAGTCGATCGTCAGATCGTAGTTTTCTTTCATTTTCTTCCTCCCTTTAGCGATCTCCCCCCTCCTGTCGCTAACGCAAAATTAACGTCGATGGCGGCGGGCGAGTCCACCAATCAGAGATTGTGTAAAAAACGTACGAGCTCGCATGCTCACCCTCGCAACGGGGCTGCGAGCAATCGCTGCGGGCCGGACCGGTCGAAAGAGCCGATTATGATGGCAATGTTGGAAAGGCTGCCACGGCCTGGTGCTACAGGGGTGTCCGAGACGCCTAGCGTGCCTAAATGGCCGGCATTTTCATCTTCCAGGCCCCGGTCCGCAGCCGGCGCCGTTGGGTCCGGCTAAAGGATAAATCCGGCTAATAACACCGTGAGGAGCAGCGACAGCGGAACGGCCGCAAGACACCAGATCTCCAACGTGTTGTTTTGCAGCGGGTCCATCGTCAGCCTCACTTTTTGGTTTGTCATTGTGACACTAACGGTTGGTCGGAGGTAGCGGTTCCAAGCGACGCCGTTCATAGAGCGCTGCCTGTGCTGCATATTAGCAACAGCTTGACGACCGCTACGTACCGCTTGGACAACTTCACTGGCGCTGGTGGATGCGTATTCCGCAGGACTGCACGCGCCCTCGGCATCAGTCGTGCGGGGATAGATCGCCGCCCATGATCAGTGCCGAGCCGGTCATGCTCCGGAACCCGATGGCTGCATCTATCTCCGGCCGAAGTTTCGCTACCACCGAGCCGATCCGATGTTCACTCCAGCCAGCGATGCGCGTTTACAGGGACCTAAGTCTGACCTGCCTGCGCAATGGTCTTGTGTACGGCCGGCGTCGGGAACAACTGCGCCCGTCTTCAGTTGATGGCGTCACCTCCTCGAGGAGACATCGGCGCAGAATCAGTCCCTTCATGCGCTGATTAGGGTCCGCCTGCCATTGCTGGATTTGGCAGGCGGACCCTTGGTTCTGTACGCTCCAGATGAAAAGCGGGTAAGCTCGGGATCACTCGTCATCCCAGAAATCCCGTAGAGACGTATGGCGGAGGTCTTCCTCGCCCCTGAGATGCTTGACCTGAATTGACATCCGAGACGACCTCCCAGCGCGCGCACGCAGCGGGGTCGCCCTCAGCCTTCCAGCGCCTCGTGCTGGTAAAGCTCGTCCATGCTGAGCGTCGCAAGCGCGGCGAACGGCGCCTGCTTTTTCACACGGCCGTGGCTCAGGATCACGACGTCGTCGCAGAACGAGATGGTGCTGCGATGATGGCTGATGACGATGGTAGTGCGGCGGCCGGCCCGCGACTTGAGCGTCTCGACGATTGCCGCTTCCGACAGGCCGTCCACCGCATTGGTGGCTTCGTCCAGGATCAGGATATCGGGATCGCGCACCAGGGCCCTGGCCAGCGCGATCCGCTGCCGCTGTCCCGCCGAGAGATTGACGCCACGATAGCCGACGACCGTCCAATAACCCTGCGGCAGTTGCTCGATGAAGTCATGCGCTTCGGCCAGCCTTGCGGCGCGCTCGGCGTCGTTGGCCGAGGCGGTGTCCTGGCCATAGATTATGTTGTCGAAAATCGTGCCGTCGACCAGCTCCAGCTCCTGGCTGGCGAGCGCGATGTGCTTTCGCCATTGGCTGGGGTCGATGCGGTCCAGAGGCGATCCATCAACGAGAATCCTGCCGCTATCCGGTTCGACGAAGCGGCACAAAAGATTGACGATCGTCGTCTTGCCGGCGCCCGACCGGCCGATCAGCGCGGTCGAGCGGCCGCTGCGGAGGTCGAAGCTCGCCGCATGCAGCACCACCGCGCGCTGTTCCGAACCAGAATAGGTAAAGGTGACGTCCTCGAATTTGATGCCTTGGCTGAGCCCAGGGAACGCTGCGCTGCCTTGCGGCGGCGCGGGCTTGCCGGATGGGTCCAGCATCCACGTCACCTCTTCAAGCGATCCGCTCAGGCCCTGCAGCTGGCTCCAGGCCATTTGCAGCGACCGCATATAGGGCTGCAGCCTGTAGAGCAGGATGACGAAGGCGACGATCAGCGGGAAGGAAACATTGGCGAACCAGGCGCCGATCACCACCGCCAGGAACAGCATGGCGTGCAGAACCTCGGTCAGCGGCGGCAACGCTCCCTGGCGGGTTAAAAGCACGAACGCCGCCCGGCGCACCGCATCCGATGCCTGGTCGAATGCCGCCTTCTCGCGTTGCTCCTGGCCGAAGATGCGGATCAGCCGCCCGGCATGCACCAGATGCAGCATCTGCGATGCGAGCTGGCTGTTGCGGGAGGCGACGCTGCGGCTCGGCGCCTTCAGATTGGCCGACAGCACGGCGTGCGCGACCTGGACCAGCGCCAGACCCAGCGTCACCAGCAGCGTCATCTGCCACGACAAAAGCAGCAGGAAGGCCAATAGGATGATTGCGGCCGATGCATTGACGATTGCCCCCAAAGTGATCTGGATGGCATCCGAGGCCCGCCAGGATTCGTTGGAGATGATGTTGAGCAGCCGTCCGGGACTTTGCTGCAGGAAGAACGGGTAGCCTACCCGCAGCAGCTGCTCCGACAGCGCGCTGCGGATCGAATGGCTCGCCTTGCCGTAGATGAAGGTGGTCAGCAGCGTGTTGGCGAAAGCGAACAGGTTCTTCAGCACGATCGAGCCTAGAATGGCGACGGATATGACGATCAGGCGGTCGCGCTCGCTCAGGCTCGATCCGACATGCTGGAAGACGGCGGAAAAGCCGGCCATGCCGGTCTGGCCTTGCCCCATGATTATGTTCAGCAACGGGATGATCAGGCCGATGCCGAAGCCTTCAAGCGCGGCGCTGAGCAGCCCGAGCACCACCACGGCCGGAAGCAGACGCAACTGTTTTTGCCCGAGCGCGCGGCGCAGCATCGGCAGGCTGGGCGGCATCAGTCGCATGATGGCGGATCACCTTGCCTCGGCATTTGCCTGTTGCTCCTGTCGCATTTCCGTCGTTTCGGGGGATTTCGCCAGCAAAAGCACCGCGAACTTGGCCGCGCCCAGCAAGTTCATGCCGATGATCGGCCAGTGCGACAGCTGGAGTTCACGGTCGAACAGCGGGCCTTTCCCCAATTCGCGCAAGGCCGCCCTCATCGACCAGTAGAAATGCCGAAGCAGCCACGGCGCGTTGCGGATATGCTTCAGGCAAAGCCCGCCATTGCCCATGCTGTAGTCGCGATGCAGCTTTTCGATGGCCTTGCGGTCGCGCCGGCCGTGATGGTGATAGATGGTCATGTCGGGCACGTATTCGACCGGAATCCCAAGCAGCACCGCCCGCACCAGATAGTCCGTATCCTCCGCCGATCGCAGCGGGCCGCCGGCGCCGAACCGTTCGTCGAACCGCCCGATACGGGCGGCGACATCGCGATGCATCGTCATGTTGCAGCCAAGCACGAAGCCGCCGGGATGGACATCCGGCGTAAGCCGCGCGCGCACCAGCGACCGCTTGATGGTGAACGGCAGGTCGCGGGGGTCGCCGATCTCGACGCGGCCGCCGCGGATGACCCGTTCGCCGGCCGCATAGTGCCGCTGCAGATCGCGCAGATAATCCTTGTGGACAGCGCAATCATCGTCGACGAAGACCAGCACGCGGCCCCGCGCCCGCTCCAGCCCGGCGTTGCGCGCGGCCGCCAATCCGGGTCGCGGCTCGCAAATGGCGGTGAACGGGATGTCCGACAGTTCGGCGATGCTGGCCAGCCGTTTGGCCGTGCTGTCGGTCGAGCCGTTGTCGACAACCACCAGCTCGGCGGCAAAGTCGGCATGGGCACGACACGCGGCCTGGATCGAGCTGATGCAGGGCTCGAGTACGGCGACACGGTCGCGTGTGCAGACAATGAAGCTGACCGCCGGCGCCGGTCCTTGCTGCGGCCGCGGCGACATGGCCGCCGGCACCGTCGAGCGGCCGCGCTGCTGGAGCTGGTGCGATTTGACGAACATGCGTTGCTAGCTCAACTGGTTCGAAGGCAAAACCGCCGCGGCCGGCACGGACTGCAGATACCGCGACAGGGCGTCCACCCGCCTGGTGACCGACATCGAGGCGAGACTGAAGCGCGGCGCGAAGGCACCGGTCCGAAACATGTACTGCTCGCGCCGTCGGATGAGTTTCCATTTCGCCGTCCGCGTCAGGAATTCGTGCATCAGCAGCGGCTGCCTTTCCCCCGATATCAGCTGGTAGAGGAAATAGAACAGGTTCAGCGTGCCGGCCTGGTAGCTCGGCCTCGTCTCGGCCGGCAGTGCGGAAATCCTTTCTTCCAGCGCAAGGATCCATTCGGCGGCACGGCGAACCGTGTCCATCGACAGGACCTCACCGATGTCGCGCAGGCCTTGCGTCTCTTGGGCGAGCCCTTCGCGCTCGAGGTTCTCGGCGACGATCTTCAAATGGGTCCTGCGCATTTCGCGCTTGTGCCTATTGGTCACGCTGTCGTCATGGATACGATAGGCGATCAGGCTTTCGGGGATCATGGCCGCCGGGTAGCGGTCGGTCAGCCGCCTGAACAGGTCGAAATCCTCGGCATGCTTGTAGCTTTCGTCATAAAATAGAACGCTCTCTTCGATGACCTTCCTGTTGTAGACGACCGTGGAATGCATGAAGATCGTGAAGAACATCGACAGTATTCGCAGGATATTGTCCTGGAATATCGGATCGGGCGAACCCCTGACGATGCGGTTGCCGAGCAAGGTATCGAAACCCGCGCCGCATAGAGCCAAGTCAGGCTGCTGGTTGAACAGCGCGACCTGCCGCGACAGGCGCTGGGGATAGGCGATGTCGTCGGCGTCCATCCTGGCGACCAGATCGCCGCGCGCCACGGCCAGGCCTTCATTCAAAGTTGCGATCAGGCCACGGTTTTCGCGTGAGATGATCGAGATGCGATTGTCGGCCTGGCGGTATTTCTGCAGGATCTGCAGCGAGTTGTCGGTCGAGCCGTCATCGATGGCGATGACCTCCAGACGCTCGTAATCCTGGCGCAGGACGCTGCCCAGCGCAGCGGCGAGATAAGGTCCCGCATTGTAGATCGGCAGCAGAACGGAAACCAAGGGAGCAGCAGCCATGATCAGCTCCGATCGGTTCGGTGCAGCTTGCGCGGCAAGGGTGACGTGCCACCATCAAGCGGCCTGCCCGGATATGCTCCGGCCGCGAGCCATCCGGCATTGCCCACGTCCATGCCTGCCGAGATGGCGCCGCGGCCTTTTCCAGCAACATAGGGGAAGTGGCGCTTGAGGCTGTTGAGCGGCTTTTCGAAAAGCAGCCACGAAACCGAAGCCAGCATGAGCGTCGCAGTTCCCGCGACCAGGAACCGCCCCGGCCCTTGCTCCGAGACGTTGAGCGGGATCCAGGGCTGCGACTTGACAACCAGAGCCAGCACTATGGGATGGTAGAGATAGACGCCGTAGCTTATGCGGCCAAGGCCAAGCAGCGGCGGCAGTTCGAGAAGTTTTCCGACGCGACCGCCAATGCCCGTTGAACAGCTTGCAACGATGACCCCCAGAGGCGCGACAGGCAGGATCTGCAACAGCAGCCAGAGACCCCATTCCTGCACCGGATTTGCCGGCGCCGGCGCAAACCACTGCAGAACGAAAAACGCCGCGGCGAGCCCCGGCCAGCCAGCTCGAAGCCATCGCGGCAAGCCGGCTGTTCTTGACCGGTAGGCGGCGAGCAGCGCGCCTGACGCCAATGCATCCATCGACGCCGGCGGCAGCAGGTCGCGCGCCAAACCGGGCGTTCCCGCGATCGGCCAATAAAACCGGTAGGCCAGCGACAGCATGATCACGCCGATGCAGATCGCTTCGAGGCGCTGGCGCGGTGCCAGCAGGACGATCAGTGGCCAGGCGATATAGAACTGCTCCTCGATGCTCAGGCTCCAGAAATGGCAGAGCAGCCAGGGCGTCCATTCATTCTGCGCCGCGTACCAGAAATTCGACAGATAGAGGGCATGCCAGGCCAGCGATCCTCTAGACTGCTCCAGGTCCACCAGCCAGACGAAACCCAGCACGGCGAAATAGGGCGGGAATATCCGCAGCGCCCGCCTGATATAGAAGGATCTCAGCGCCGGTCCGGTTTCGAATTCGGCGGCCGCTCTGGCTTCCAGCAGCAGTCGCGTGATCAGAAAGCCGCTCAGCACGAAGAACAGGCGCACGCCGATATGGCCCCAGAACGAAGACCCACCGGCTGCGAAGAAATGGGAGTACAGCACCATCGTCACGGCGATGGCCCTCAGCGCGTCCAATTGGGTGTCGCGCGCATTTCCCATTAGCGGCATACGCCGGCGGGACGGCGAAACTGCCAATCGGTCAATATAGCGGCGTCGTTCACGGCGCATTCCAATCGGAAGCGCCCCCCTTGCGCAGAATAGGACCACCATTGTGCAACGCAACACAAAAAGTTGACACATTTGAAACAGGAACGTGAGGCGCGACTAATAAAAGCCAAAAAACAGCAGGAAACAGCCTGAATTGTCCATTCTTGACGATTTTTTCGCACTGCCTTGGCCCGCCGATATCGGCGAGAGGGTGCTGCGATGCAGCATGTTCGCCGCCATCACGGGCGCAAGATCTGGGTCTGGACACAGATGCCCCGCCACAGGACCGGCCGGCAACCGACGCTCGGCGACCTTTTTGCTGCGCTGGCGCGGCTGCTGTTAGCGCGACAACAGTGGGAGCAAGCGCAAGCTTCCCGCCTTCGAGTTACGCCTCCTTGCTGGCATTCGCGAGCGCCACTGCGCGACGCTCCGGGAGCGCCAATCCGACGAGCGCGCCGGCGAGCGAGAGCAGAGCGGAGACGTCGATTGCCGAGGTGAAGCCATCGCTGAACGCGTCAGTGGACGAGAAGCTTCCAGTGCCGGCGAACACCGCACCGGCGATCGCGATCCCGGATACGCCACCGAGGAAGCGGAATGTGTTGAACGTGCCGGCAGCCTTGCCGACCTCCGGCCGGGCGACCGCATTGAGAACCGCGTTCTGCGCGGCAGGCATGGCCATCGACACGCCGGCACCGGTAATGATCAGCGGGGCGACTAGCTGAACGTAGGGCAGATCAGGTGCGGCGATCTGCGCCAGCCAGGCCATTCCAGCCGCTTGCAGGATCAGTCCGGCCACCACAAGCCAGCGCTCGCCGACTCGGTTGATCAGGCTGCCGGCGATCGGTGCGACCACGAAAAGCGTGGCGGTCCAGGGCAGCAATCCCATGCCGGCGCCGAACGGCCCACGGCTCTGGGCAAACTGCAGAAACTGCGGCAACAGGAATACGAGGCCGTACATGGCCGCGCAGAGCAGGAAGTTCGCCCCTACGCCCGAGGAGAATGCGCGCGCCTGAAAGAACCGCAAAGGCAGCATGGGCTCGCGGGTACGCAGCTGCCAAAGGACGAATGCGGTGGCGAAAAGCAGCCCGGCCGTCAGCGCCGTCAGCACTTCAGAGCCGCTCCAGCCCACGATGTTGCCGCGCATCAGACCCCAGACCAGACCAAATGCCGCCGCAGTTACCAGGACGACGCCGAGGACATCGATAGCCGTGCCCGGCCCGTAACTCTCCGGAATCCGACGCAGCACCAGCGGGATGAGGACGATGCCGACCGGGACATTGAGCCAGAAGATCCAGTGCCAGGAGAGGCCTTCGGAAATCGCACCGCCCGCCATCGGGCCGATGATCAGGGCCAGGCCGGTGATGCTGCTGAAGATACCCAGCGCCTTGCCTCGCTCCTCCGGGGGAAAAGCGACGCTCAGCAGCGCCATGGCCAGCGGCATGACCATTGCGGCACCTGCGCCCTGGACCGCACGGGCCGCAATCAGCAATCCGGCATTGCCAGCGAGCGCGCAGGCAACCGACGCTGCGACGAACAACGCCAATCCGGCAACGAGCGTACGCCGGCGGCCGAACCGGTCACCGAGCGCAGCCCCGGTCATGAGTAGGACGGCAAAACTCAAATTATAGGCGTTCATCGTCCATTGCAGCGTCTCCAGCGAGGCATCGAGCTCGACGCGCATTGTGCTCAATGCCGTCGCCACGACCATCGCATCGAGAACGACCATCAAGGAGCCTATCGACGTGAGGGCGAGAACCCAGACCTTCGTTGATCCCGCACTTTGCTTGCTCATGACTATGGCGCCTCCGGCTTGAACAAAGGGCCCGCCAGGTTGACGGGCCCGTGATCCAGAGACGCGTAGGGAACATCAAAGGATTCCAGCAGGAGAAAGTTTTTTCGACCGAATCCTTTTGCCATCGTCGAGCGTCTATAAGACGCTGCGCCCGATGGCGGGCGCCTCTGCCTGGGAGATACGCATGAGATCGACCCTTGTGCGATGACCGGATCCGCAATCGGCACGCCAGAAGGACGGGAGCCATTCGACCGGCTGCTCGGCGAATTGCGGCCGAAACTGCACCGTTATTGCGCCCGCATGACCGGTTCGGTGATCGATGCCGAGGATGTCGTCCAGGAAGCTACGGTCAAGGCGCTTGAGGCGTTCCCCGGGACCGGGCCGATAGCCAATGTCGAGGGCTGGCTGTTTCGCATCGCGCACAATGCCGCGCTCGACCACCTGCGCCGTCGTGCCAGGTTGGATGCCGCGCATGTCGTTGAGGATATCGATATGATCCCTGACCCCGGTATGTCGGCCGAGGGTCGGCACACTGCGGCCGCAAGCCTGCAGACCTTCATGCGCCTGCCCGCGGCGCAGCGTAGCAGCGTCATCCTCATGGATGTGCTCGGCTATACGATCGAAGAGATCGGCAACATTATCTACAGCAGCGTTCCGGCGGTGAAAGCCGCACTGCATCGCGGCCGTCTGCGCCTGCGCGAGGTCGCCGGCGAGTCTGAGGATCGGCCTGCGCCGGTGTTGGCCGAGCCCGAGCGGGCGCGGCTGGCAGCCTATGTAGAGCAGTTCAACGCCCGCGACTTCGATGCGATCCGCGACATGCTGGCCGAGGACGTCCGGCTTGATCTCGTAAACCGGCTCCGGGCGAGCGGCCGCACGAAAGTGGGCCGGTACTTCCACAATTACGCGGGTATCCACGATTGGCGGCTGCTTCCTGGCCTGGTGGATCGGCACCCAGCCATTCTTGTGATCGATCCGGACGACTCGGCCGGAGGGCTAAAATACTTTATCCTGCTGGAATGGGCCGGCGACAGACTGGCGAGAATTCGCGATTTCCGCTATGCGCGCTACACGCTTGATGGCGCCGAGGTGGTGCCTCTGCTTGCATAGCAATACGCGTTTCATAATGCCGAACACTGCCAGCTATTTTGGATCGCGGCCGCTTGCCATCCAAGCGGCCGCCCTTTTCCACCGATCGTGCTTTAAGCCGGTTGCAACTCCCTGCGCGGCAGCGGCGGGAAGGCGATCGCAATCGCCATCGCGCCAAGCCCGACAAGGGCCGAGCCGATGAACAGCCAGGAATAGCTAGCATAGGCATCGAACACCATGCCGCCGGCGAGCGGGCCGAAAGCCATGCCAAGGCTGGACAGCATGGTTACTGCACCGAACACCGTGCCGAGGATGCGCTGGCCGAAATATTCGCGCGCCAGCACCGCATAGAGCGGCATGACGCCGCCATAGGTGGCGCCGAAGATGACGGCGAGCGTGTAGAATTGACCAAGCTCGCTGACCGCCAGATAGGCGGCGATAACCACGGCCTGTATGGCCAGCCCGGTGATCAGCACCGGTTTAACGCCCAACCGATCGGCAAGCACGCCGTAAAGCAGCCGGCCACCCAGCCCTGCCAGGCCCTCGATGCTGTAGATGCTGACCGCCGCCATCGGCGCTATGCCGCACAGCATCGCATAGCTCACCATGTGGAAGATCGGCCCGGAATGCGCCGCGCAGCAGGCAAAGAAGGTCAGTCCCAACACGATGAATTGCGGCGAGCGCAGCGCCTGCGGAACCGTCATGCCGGCACCCTCGGCGGCAACGCTTGGGGCAGCGCCGTCGGCAGCGGGCTTGGGCGGCTGGCGCACCAGAAGCGCGGCCGGCAGTAGCAGCACCCACGCGGTTATGCCGATGTCGAACATTGCGGTGCGCCAGTCGTAGGCCGAAATCAGCCAGCGGGCGAAGGGCGAGATGGTCATTGGCGCCACGCCCATGCCGGCCGAGACCAGCGAGACGGCGAGGCTGCGGTTCGTGTCGAACCAGGCGGAGGTCAGCGCAATCATCGGCGCGAAGAAGGCGCTTGCCGCGAGGCCGACGAGCACGCCGTAGGCCAACTGGAAAACGAGCAGCGAACCGGTGCGGCTGGCCAGGACCAGCGCCAGGCCGAGCAGCACGGCGCCGGTCATGACGACGATGCGGGCGCCAAAGCGGTCGTAAATGGCGCCCCAGGCGAAGCCGCCGAGGCCCATTACTAGGAAGTTCAGCGTCATCGCACTCGATATGCCGGCGCGCGACCATTGTGTGTCAAGCGCCATCGGTTCGAGAAAGATCGCCAGCGAGAACATCGCCCCGAGGGCGACACAGGTCATCAGCGCGCCAGCCGCGACGACAACCCAACGATAGGGAAGGCTCATTTCACTTTTCTCCCATGCCGGAAGCGTTGATACGGCACGACCTTTTCGAGCTCCGCCGAGCCGCTTGCGTCCGAAGGACGTTGGACATGTCTTGAATCCGACAATCCGGTTGCATTTTTTATCCAGTCGGCGCGATGGCGCCATTCCACGGCTTTCTGGATTGACCGCGCACCATTCGAAGCTAGATTTCCAACCGGCGATCAGGAGCTGTCAAGCATGGCAAATCAGGAACTTCATCGCGGGCGTCTCATCGACCACCTCCAGCTGGTGGTCAGGGATCTCAAGGGCAGCCGCCGTTTCTACGAGGCGGTTCTCAACGTGCTCGGCATCCCGATCGGTGGCGCCGGCAATGATTATTTCTGGGCCGACGAGCTGTTCATTTCCACCCCCGACAACCCGGCGGCCCTGGGAAAGCTGACCGGGCGCCACCACCTGGCCTTCCAGGCAAAGGACCGCGCCATGGTCGACGCATTCTACAGGGCCGGCCTCGACGGCGGCGGCACCGACAATGGCGCGCCCGGCGAACGATCCTACCATCCCGGCTATTACGCCGCCTTCCTGCTCGACCCCGACGGCAACAACATCGAGGCCGTCCACCACGGCGCGGCCAACCGCAACGCCGATTCAGTGAAGATCACGTTCTAGCTTCGGGTAAGGGTGCTTCGCACCGGCCGGCACGGTTGGTCTCTGCCAAAAGCTGGGTGTTTGCGTCATAGACCATGCGTCTGCCCTATCGCGTCAGCGCAGCCATTTGGCCTGCAAGGAAATCGACGAACAGCCGCGCCCGGACCGGCAGCTGTCGCCCGTAGGCATGGACTATGTGCACCGGCATGGTTGGCATCGCCACCTCGGGCAGGATGCGGACCAGGCGACCCGCGTCGAGATCGTCCTGCACGGCAAACCGCATCAGATGCGCGATGCCGGCGCCGGCAAGTGCGGCATTGCGGATGGCGCCGCCGTCATCGGTATCGAGCCGCCCATCCGGCACGATCATCGTACCGTCGGCAAATGTGACCGGATAAGGCCGGCCAGCCATCTGGTGGCGGACGAATTCATGGTCCCGTAAATCCTCGACCGATGCCGGACGGCCGCGCCGCTCGACATAGGCCGGTGAGGCCACCAGCATGATCGGCAGATTGGCGATCTTGCGCGCGACGAGCCCGGTGTCTGAGAGCGGCCCCATGCGCACCGCAACGTCATAGCCTTCGCGGATCAGATCGGCGTGACGGTCGGTGACGCTGAGCTCCAGTTTGACTGCGCCGTGCTGCGCAAGGAACGCTTGCGCCCATGCCGCGATCAGGCCACGCCCAAGCTCGACCGGCGCTGTAACGCGCAGCAGGCCGCGCGCCGTATCGGCCATCTGAACGATGTCTTCGGCATCGTCCAGCGCCCTGAGCAGCGGCGCCACGCGCTCGTAATAGGCGATGCCTTCGCTGGTCAGCCCGAGCCGGCGCGTCGAGCGCTGGATCAGCCTGACGCCGAGCCGACGCTCGAGCCGCGCCACGCTTTTCGACACTGCCGACGGGCTGGAGCCGACCAGCCGGCTGGCGGCATGAAACGAGCCGGCATCGACCGTGCGGACGAAGGCGACGAGACCGGCGGTCTTTTCGAGGATGGTGGTCATTCCGGAATTCCAGGCACGAAAGAACGGATTGCGGGCACCATAATACGCGTTTCGATCATGATTAAATACCGCTCATCGTCAACAAAGGAGAGATTTGATGAGCAAGCTGAACGGCAAGGTCGCCATCGTCACCGGCGCCTCCAACGGTATCGGCGCCGCCATCGCCAAGAGTCTTGCCACGGCCGGCGCCGCAGTGGTCGTCAACTACGCCTCGTCACGGGAAGGCGCTAACCGCGTTGTCGCCGAGATCGAGGACCGTGGCGGCCGCGCCATCGCCGTCCAGGGCGACGTGTCGCAAGCGGCTGATGTGCGCCGCCTGTTCGAGGCGGCGAAATTGGAGTTTGGCGGGCTCGACATACTGGTCAACAATGCCGGAGTCTTCGCATTCGAGCCGCTGGAAGCGGTGACCGAGGCCGAGTTTCACCGCGAGTTCGACATCAATGTGTTGGGCATCATTCTGACCACGCAAGCAGCAGTGAAGCATTTTGGCGCGGGCGGCGGCAGCATCATCAACATAAGCTCGGTCGCCAGCCGCAATCCGCAGCCGAACTCGCTCGTCTACGCCGCGACCAAAGGTGCGGTGGACACGATCACGCTGTCGATGTCGCGGGAGCTCGGCGCACGCAACATCCGCGTCAACGCCATCGCGCCCGGCGGCATCGATACCGAGGGCCTCGCGCGCATCGGCATCGTCGGCAGCGAATTCGAGAAGCAGATTATAGCCATGACGCCGCTCGGTCGCTTCGGCCTGCCCGACGACGTCGCCCGCGTCGCGGTGTTCCTCGCCTCCGACGAAGCGTCCTGGCTGACCGGCGAGCGCATCACCGCCTCCGGTGGCTGGCGATAGGCATGGAGGGCGCGAACCTGCCGGCTCGCTGACCGTGCTACCCGCGGCGCGACGCACTGCAATCGATGACGAGAGCGATCTAAGCCCTATGTAGCAGCGAGGAAGGAGCGCCGTGCGTCATCGATGACGGCGAGATGCCAGGGAGGTAACGGATGACGGGCGACGAAAAAGCAATCCGAAAGCTGGTCGAGACGTGGATGGATGCGAGCAAGCGTGGAGACATCGCGACCGTCCTCAGCTTAATGACGGACGACGCGATCTTCATGGTTCCCGGCCGGGAACCCTTCGACAAGGAGATCTTCGCGGCAGCCGCGCGGGAGACGGCCGGCGTTCATATCGACGGCACGAGCGATATCGTGGAACTACAGCTTCTCGGCAATTGGGCCTTCATCCGCAGCCGCATCAATATGACCGCGACCCCGCCGAATGGCGAGCCGGTCCATCGATCGGGATATGCGCTGACGCTCCTGCGCAAGGAGGCGGATGGTGAGTGGCGGCTCGCAAGCGACGCAAACCTGCTGACCCAGCAAGGCTAGAGCCGGTCTCCGGCATCTCTGCACCTGGGCGAAGATGCGATGCAGGTCGCTCTGATTCCCTCCACCTGATCACACCGGCAAGAGGGCGTTCGGCTTGACATCGGCGATGGAGGCGAACGTGTGCGTTTCGCGCACGCCGGGCAGCGGCAGGATGACCCGCTGCAGGAAATCCTGGAACACCGCCATATCGGCGATCCGCGCCTTGACCAGATAATCGAAACCGCCAACCACCATATGGCACTCCAGAACCTCCGGAGCTTTCGCCACCGCTTCGGCGAAGCGGTCAAAGACATGAGGCGCCGTGTGGTCAAGCCGGACCTCGATGAACACCAGCGTTCCCCGGCCGACCTTGCGCGGATCGAGCATGGCCCTGACCGCGGTGATGAACCCGTCGCGGAACAGGCGCTTAACCCGCTGGCTGGTTCCGGTCGGAGACAGCCCGACACGCCCGGCAAGATCAAGCGTCGTCCGGCGTCCGTCTTCCTGCAGCAACCGGAGCAGGCTGCGGTCTATCTGGTCGAGGTCGCTCATTTCACAATCCACGCTATCTAAGGGATTTGCGTGTTGATTTCACGCAGAGACACCGAAATCAACGTATTTCACAACATAAAACCTCGCAATAGCCTGCGCTTCCCTCACCGCTGAAAGCAAACGTGGTGAGCCGATTTCGAACACAGGAGTGCAGGATGACCAAGCAAGCGTTCAGCCCAGCCGGCAAGAGTGCGGCGGAAATCAGCAAGGGAGCGACCGAGATCCTGGTGCTGAGCGAAGCCGACGTGATGGCGTGCATCGACCTCAGTCAGCTTCTCGATGTTCTGGAAGACGGCTTCAAGGCGCTGTCACAAGGCAAGGTCGTCAATCCACCCCGACCACAGCTCGACATCCCCGAGGCCGGCTACAGCCTCGCCATGCCGGCCTGGATGGAGGGCATGAACCTGACCGTCAAGATCGTCAACGTCTTCGAAGGCAACCTGGCCAAGAACCTGCCCAGCCACCTCGCCACCATCACCCTGTTTGATCCGCTGTCCGGCCTGCCGGTCTGTATCATGGACGGCACCTTCATAACCGCGGTGCGGACCTCCGGCTCCGCCGTGCTGTCGGTGCGCACGCTTGCCCGCAGGGACGCCAGGATAGCGACCGTGGTCGGCGCCGGCGTGCAGGCCAACCAGCACCTGCATCTGTTGCCCTTGGTGCGCGACTTTGCCGAAATCCGTGTCGCTTCGAAGAGCTTCGACGATGCGGCAGCGCTTGCCCGGCTGCATCCGTCGGTGGTGGCGGTCGCCGACCTCAAGGCAGCAGTGCGCAGTTCCGACGTGGTGTGCCTGGCGACCCACTCCTACCAGCCGGTGATCGACGCAGGCTGGGTCCAGCCGGGCACGCATGTCTCCTCGGTCGGGGTGGCGCCGCCCGGCGGTGAAATGCCGATCGAGCTCATCGGCAGATCCAGTCTTTTTGTCGAAACCAAGGATGCATTCAGACCGACCCCGGTCGGATCTTGCGAGCTTGCCGGCTTCGACCCGGATTTCGGCACCGAGCTTGGCGCCATGCTGCTCGACCGCGCGCCGGGCCGCGTTTCGGATCAACAGATCACCACCTACAAGGCGATGGGCATTGCGATGGAAGACATGGTCGCTGCCGACCTCGTCTATCGTTGCGCCCGGCGTCTGCGCAAGGGAAAGCTCATCGTGCTGTAGGGGCGCGCCGCACGCCAGGCGGGATCGACGGTGCTGACAATGGCGCTTTCGCGCAAGCGGCCGGGCTAAAGGCCGGCCCCTCAGGCCGGCTCGCGCTTCAGCGCCTGCGCCATGCAGTGAATGCCGCCGCCGGTCTTCGAGATCTCGCTCATGTCGATGGCCGCCACCTCGAAGCCGCGTGCCTTGAGCTGGCCGATCAGCGTCTGGCTCGAGGTCGGGGCGATTACCCTGTCCTTGCCCAGCGACATGAAGTTGCAGCCGAGCGCCATAGTATCCTGGAACGGCACGTCGATGATCTCGTGGCCCTTGCCCTTCAGCCAGTCGACGATGCCGGGCTCTGTACAGGCAAGGCAGACGGCGGTCAGCTTTTCGGCGATCGGCACCACCATCAGGTCGATATGGACGTAATACTCGTCGATGAAGGCGATGCGGGTCTCCCAGCCCTCCTTGTCGAACCAGGCCTGGACCTGGCGCGCGCCCTCCTCCTGCGTGCGGGCGCCACCGCAGCCGATCAGCACGACGCCGTCCTCGATGACGTTGAAGTCGCCGCCCTCGAACGTGCCCGCGGTGACCATGTCGTAGATCGGGATGCCGAGCTTCTCATAGGTGCGGATCGCCGCGTAGTTCTCGCCGCGCCGCCACCATTGCGACATGGCGGTGATGATGGCGCCGTACGGCGTCATGACGCTGGAATCGCGCGAGTAGACCTGCATCGGCAGTTCCGGCGTCGGCTCGTGCCAGTGGATATTGACACCGAAATGCTCATAGGCGGCGACCAGGTCCTTGTGCTGCGCCTGCGCGATCTGGACGTTGCATGGCGCTTCGCGCAGGTGCTTGCGCGACAGCGAGCTGGTCGAGAGATGGCGCAGGAAATTCGGCGAGCCGAGCAGCACGTCGGTCAGCACGTCTGTCTCGTTGGCGAAGCCCCAGGCGGTCAGCGGCTTGGTTCCGCCGGCCGGGTTGCGGTGCTGCAGCGAAAACGCCTCGGCGACGATGCGGTCATGGACGGTCATGGGGTTTCTCCTCGTGAAGGGCGGCTTGGTTGATCATGCGGCTTGGTTGCCTGGTATCCACCAATCCCGTCCGCGCGGGGTGGTGATGTATTCCGGCCAGCGAAATCCGATGGGCGGATCGTAGTCGCAGAGCGGCGCGACCCAGTTCGAGCCGCCGATGCCGCCGCCGGTGCGGGCGACGAATTCATCCATCGCCGCGTTGCGCGCGGCATCGTCTTCCAACAGGCGAAGTGCTGCCAGCGCGACCGTCTTTGCGGCGCAGATGACCATTGGGTCGATGGTGGCAGAAATGCCGCCCAGCGCATTCATCGCCCAGGACGGAAACGCGTGGCCGTTCTCGGATCGCAGCGCCGGCCGGGCGACGTAGAACCGCGCCGTCGGCGTCTGCCACGACATGTCGGTGTAGTCGTCGGAGGTCGAATTGAGCTGCGACGGCGGCAAGTCGCGGCGCAGGATCGCTTCTGCATCCTGCGGCGTGATCAGCTGCTCCAGTTCGTCGATGAATGGTTCCTCGGTCGCCTCGCCGCCGGCATTGACCTGGATTTCGCGGGCGATCGCCTTGGCCGTCTTGTCCCAGCACGGCGGCCCGACCGCCGCCAGCGCGTCGAAGGCAATGCCGGCCATTGCGTGGTTGGCAAGCCCCGGCCGCGACTTCGACACCCAGTGCCGCTCATGGCGGCAGCCGCTCATCCTGGCTGCGGCTTCCGCATTGCGGTCGAGCACGGCGGTGACCTGCTCGGCCATCGCAAGCGTCGGCACGCGGATCATGTACTGGATGTCGGCCAGCCCGGCCGGCAGATTGTCGGCGGTCGCCTGGCCCGCCGTCAGGATCGCCTCGCTGATCGACCAGCCACCCTGGTGCGGCAGCATGGAATCGCGCAGCGCCTTGGAGGCCATGTACATCATCATGAGCGCGTCGTTGGCGCCGGGCGCCCTGACTGCCGAATGCGCCTGCGGGATGGGTGCTGCGCCGCCTGCCGCCCTCGCCCAATGTTCCGGCTCGTCGCACACAAAGCGGTAGATCATCGCATAGGCCGCGCCGCAATGCGTGTCCCAGCGCGCCGTGTTGCACAGCGGCAGCATGTAGAAGGGATGGAAGGAGATCATGCCGACGAGGCCATCATAGTAGCCCTTCGCGGCATGGATCGGCTTCGACCCGCGCACCTTCTCCGCCGGCTCGCCGGTGAAGCGCAGCGTGCCAGATATGCCGTGGCGCTGCATCGCCGCCTTGGTCGCCAGCAGCCCGCCGAGGCTGGCAATGCCGAGGCCGGAATGCGGATCGGTGTGGCCGCCGGCCTGTTCGCCCAGCCCCGGGCGCGGTCGCTTCACCGTCGCCGCATCCTGGCAATTGCCGGGCACTGCATCATACTCGGCATACAGGCCGATGGTCGGCCCCGCGCCATTGGTCCAGTGGGCGCAGAAGGCGGTCGGCATGCCGCCAGAACCTTCCTCGACGGAAAAGCCTTCGTGCTTCAGATGCTCGACATACCAGGCGGCCGACTGGTATTCGCGCCAGGCGGTCTCGCCGAAATCGAAGATCGCCCGCGTCCACGCCGATAGCGACGGCTGGATGTCGTCCAGAAAGGCAAGTGCGGTCACTTGCGCGGAGGTCACCGGTTTCTCCATGGCGGAAAGAAAGCAGTGAAGCGCCCCGCCAAAAAGTGATATGTTTTCCCGGCTCATGCAAATTCGGTTCACCTCTTGAGAATTCCCTCGACGCAGGCGCTGCGCGCCCTCGACAGTTTTGCCCGCCACGGCAGCGTCTGGCGCGCCGCCGACGAACTGCATCTGACCCGCAGCGCAGTCAGCCATCAGCTTCGCCTGCTCGAACGCGATCTCGGCTTCGACCTGCTCGAGCGCATTGGCAAGGGCGTGGCGCTGACGCCGCGCGGCCAGCGCTATGCCAGCGACGTGCGCAAGGCGCTGACGGTGCTGGGCGACGCGGTGACACGCCATGCCGGCACCGGCATCGGCGGCTCGTTCAGCGTCAGTTGTACGCCGGGTTTCGCCTCGCTGTTCCTGTGCACCCATATCGGCGAGTTCCGGCAGATGTACCCCGATGTCGCGCTGCGCATCCTGACGCCGCGCCGTCTCGACGACGTGAGCAATGCCGACGAGGCCGATGCCTTCATCGCCTTCGGCGTCGGCAATTGGCCGAACCGCGCGGTCGAGCTGTTGTGCGGGATCTCCTTTACGCCGCTGTGCAGCCCGACGCTGCTCAACAAGATCGGCGGCTTCTCCAAGCCGGCCGACGTGCTGCGCGCCAATCTCCTGCATCTCGGCGATACCGAGGACTGGGCGCGCTGGCTGGCGCTGTCCAAGGTCGAGAACCCCGACCCGGAAGGCGGCATCTTCTTTTCCGACATGAACCTGGTCTTTTCGGCGGCGATCGCCGGCCAGGGCATCGCCATGGGCGACGAGCTGACCAGCGGCCGGGCACTGAGCGAAGGCCGGCTGGTCCGCCCCTTCGACATAGCGATCAATTCACCGCGCTCGTATTTTCTGGTTTCCGAGCACGCCAAGGCGGCGCATCCGGTGCTGGAGGCGTTTGGGCGGTGGCTGCGGTCGAAGCTGTCGGAGAACCAGCGTTAATCTCCCCCCTCGAGGGGGAGATTGGGCGCATAGATGAATCAAATTTGCCGATCAGGCGAAAACTATTCGGTTGCGGTGAGCCGCCGCCCTGCCTACGATTTCGCCTACGCTAAGGAAAGGGCAGGATGCAGCAACCCGGCCGGGCCGCAGAGATCAAGGCAATCAGGATCGGCAAGAGCTTCGGCTCGTTCCGTGCGCTGGACGATCTGACGCTCGATATCGGCCGTGGCGAGTTCCTCACCCTGCTCGGCCCCTCCGGTTCCGGCAAGACCACCTTCCTGATGATCCTTGCCGGCTTCATTCAGCCGACCGACGGTCGCCTTTACAGCGACGGCGTCGACATCACCGAGCGGCCGGCCGAGCAGCGTGCCGCCGGCATGGTGTTCCAGGGCTATGCGCTGTTCCCGCATATGAGCGTCGAGGCCAACATCGCCTTTCCGCTCAAGGTGCGAAAGAAACCGGCGGCCGAGATCAAACGCCGCGTCGGCGAAATGATCGAGCGCGTCGGGCTCAAGGGCCACGAAAAGAAACTGCCGTCGCAATTGTCCGGTGGCCAGCAGCAGCGGGTCGCACTGGCGCGGGCGCTGGTGTTCGAGCCGGGCGTACTTTTGCTCGATGAGCCGTTTTCAGCACTCGACAAGGGCCTGCGCGGCCAGATGCAGGCCGAGATGAAGCGGTTGCACCAGGAGACCGGCACCACCTTCGTCTTCGTCACCCATGACCAGAGCGAGGCGCTGGCGTTGTCATCTCGCGTCGCCATCTTCAACCACGGCAAATTGCTGCAGGTCGGCGCGCCGGACGAGGTCTACGACCGGCCGGACAACCGCTTCGTCGCCGAGTTCCTGGGCGAGATCAACATGCTGCCGCTGAAGGGCGTACGCCCGGCCAACAATGGCTCGACGGGCCTCTGCGAAGACCGCGCGATCAGCATGCGCTGCAAGGCCGAGAAGGTCCGGGGCGACGCCATCCTGGCGATCCGGCCCGAATACATGTCGATCGCCCGCGAAGCCGCGACAGGCGAGAACGGCATTGCCGCGACTGCCGTCGCCTCGACCTATCTCGGCGCTGCGACGCGGCTCGATCTGACGACGCGGCAAGGCGCCAAGGTGACGATCTCTGTGCCGAACGAGGTCGCCGCTTCCGCGCTCAGCAAGGGCAATTCCGTCTGGCTGACCTGGCCGGCGGAGAAAGGCTTCCTCCTTCCGAACGGAGGACAATGACGATCGGCGCGGCGAATTCGCCAAGCTGACTTTCAGGAAATATCAACGACAAAAAAGGGGAACTGACATGACAAACCAAACCAAGAAAAATTCCATCGAGGCGCTATCCGCCAGGGCAGTGCGCGGCGAGATCTCGCGCCGGCAGTTTACGCAGCTGGCCGCACTGGTGCTGGCCGGCACGCCGATGCTGCTGCGCTCGACCGGCGCCTTTGCCGCGGCTAAGGAACTGGTGCTCGTCAACTGGGGCGGCGACGCCATTACCGCCTATGACGCGGCTTACGGCCAGGCCTTCACCAAGGAAACCGGCATTGTCGTTAAGATGGACGGCTCCGGCCCGACCGAAGGCGCGATCGCGGCGCAGTTCAAGAGCGGCGCCCCGACCTGGGACCTGGTCGACGTCGATCCGTTCTCGGCCATCACGCTCGGCGCCCAAGGCATGCTCGAGCCGATCGATTATGCGGTCGTCGACAAGAAGAAGATGCGGCCGGGCTTCGGCTGGGAATACGCCGCCTCGACCTATTTCTTCTCCTATGTCATCGCCTATGATGCCGAGAAATACGGCAGCCAGGCACCAACCGGCATGGCCGACTTCTTCGACGTGGCAAAATTCCCCGGCAAGCGCTCGCTCTACAAATGGGGCGTGTCGAGCTGGGAAGCGGCACTGCTCGCCGACGGCATCGCACCGGCATCGCTCTACCCGCTCGACCTCAAGCGCGCGCATGACAAGATCGCCGCCTTCAAGGAAAACGTCGTCGCCTATTGGGGTGGCGGCGCCGAAAGCCAGAGCGTGCTGCTCAATGGCGAGGCCTCGATGGCGATCGTCTGGTCGACCCGGGCTTCGCTCATCGAGCAGGATTCCGGCGGCAAGATCAAGTTCATCTGGGACCAGGGCCTGATCTCGCCCGGCGCGCTCGCCGTGCTCAAGGGCAATCCCGGCGGCAAGGACGCGGCGATGAAGTTCATCGCCAGCACCCAGGACCCGGAGAAGGAACTCATCATGTTCGAAAAGCTCGGTCAGGGTCCGGCCAACCCGGCCACCGATGCGCTGATACCCGCCGACAAGAGGCGCATCAATCCGGTCGATCCCGAGAACATGAAGAAGCAGATCCCGCTCGACATGGATTGGTACGCCAAGAACTACGGGGCGGCACTCGACGAATACACGAAGATCATCTCCGCCTGACAAGCCGGGATAACCGGATGAGAGCATACCTCTCCGACAGGATGGGTGCGGCGCTGTTGATGGCGCCGCTGCTCCTCTTTCTTGTGCTGGCCTATGCCTGGCCATTCCTTGGCGTGGTTAAATGGAGCTTCACCCTGCCCACGCCGGGGCTGGGGCAGTACAATGCGCTGCTCACGGATCAGTTGGTGCAGTCGGTCTTCATCCGCACGCTGCGTATCGCCGCGATCGTGACGATCGTTTCGGTTGTCGCCGCCTACGCCATCACCGTTGTCTGGGTACGCGGCACGCCGGTGCAGCGCGTCGTGGCCGAGTTCTGCATCCTGGTGCCGTTCTGGATCTCGGTGCTGACGCGCGCCTTCGGCTGGGTGGCGCTTTTGTCCAATCGCGGCCTGATCAACACCTGGCTGCAGGCGGTCGGCTTCATCTCAGAGCCGCTGGCGCTGGTGCGCAACGAGTTCGGCGTTATCGTCGGCATGACGCATTTCCTCATTCCCTTCGCCGTGTTTCCGCTGGCCTCATCGATGCGCAGCCTCGACGACCGTGTGCTGCTGGCGGCGCGCGGCCTCGGCTCCAGCCGTATGCGCACCTTTTGGTCGGTATTCGTGCCGATGACCAGCTCCGGCATCATCGGCTCGGCGCTGATCGTCTTCGTCTTTTCGCTCGGCTTCTTCGTCACGCCGGCGATCCTCGGCGGCGGCCGTAGCGTGATGATCGCCGAGCTGATCTACCTTCGCATCTTCCAGAGCCCGGACTGGGGCCTGGGCGCCGCAATCAGTGTCGTGCTGGTGCTGTTTGTCGGCGCGCTGATGGCGCTGCTGTTCCGCTATATCAGACCCAAGCAACTGGTGTAGCGCGATGCCGACCTACCGCCCCGGTCCCGTCTCGCTGGTCCTCGCCGCCCTCGTCGCGCTGTTCCTGCTGCTGCCGCTGCTCGCCGTCATCCCGGTATCGCTGACGCCGAGCCGCATGCTGGCGATGCCGTCGGGCGAATTGTCGCTGCGCCATTACCGGGCGCTGATCGAGGATCCGCGCTGGATCGATTCGATCCTGCTCTCGATCAGGATCGGCATCGTCAGCAGCGCCTTTTCCACCGTGCTGGCGCTCTGCTTCAGCCTCGGCATCTGGATGTTCCAGCCGCGCTTCACGGCAGCATTGGTCGGTTTTGTGCTGCTGCCGATGGTGGTGCCGCCGGTGGTCTCGGCAATCACGCTCTACTTCCTGCTGACCTCGATCTCGGGGTTCTCGTCGTTCTTCGGCTATGACACCTGGCTGGGTGTCGCCATGGCGCATGCGGTGATGACGGTGCCCTTCGCCACGGTGCTGATCCTGGTGTCGCTCAGCCAGCTCGACCGCCGCATCGACCTCGCCGCCCGTGGCCTCGGCGCCACCGTGTGGGAGCGCGCCACCCGCATCATCATGCCCAATATCAAGTTCGGCATCGTCACCGCGGCGTTGTTGTCTTTCGTGCTGTCCTGGGAGGAGATCGGCGTCACCCTGTTTATCACCTCGGTCAACGCCATCACGCTGCCGCGCTTGATGTGGATGGGCCTGCGCGACAACATCGACCCGGCGATCGCCGCACTCTCGGTGATCCTGATCGTCATCACCGTACTGGTGCTTGTGGCGCGCAGCGTCGTGGTCAGGCTGCGCGAGGCGCAGTGAGGGCCGCCTCACGCCGTGGTGACTGGCGCGAATGAAACCTTGCGCTACGATTTTCGTTATAGATGGTTCAACACGTCGAGGGCTCTGCCATGAACCAGGGATGGTTTGCCAAGCCGGTTGCGGTTGCGGTCGGCATCGTGGGAGATATCCGCAACATTTCCAACGCACGGCAGGCTGTCGAGTTGCTGGAAGCCCACTGGCGTGACGCCGGCAGCGCCAAACACGGCTTGGCGCTGCGCACATGCCGCCGTGCCATGAGTGACGACCGCTGGACCGAAGCCGCCAGGGACGCGTTCGTCGAGGCCGCGCGGGAAGCGCATGTCCTGGTCGAGCGAGCCGTCGAACCGGAGAACCGGTCCAGGCAGGCGGGACCGTGATCGATTTTTGAGAGCTCGGTGGTCCGGCGGATCTATTGCATCTCAGGCAGCATGCAATCTTGGAACGGCGCTGACGTCGACCTCGCGCTCCGCATGCCAGGCATCATAGGCAGCCTGCATCCTGAGCCAGATCGCGGCGCCGTCGCCGAACATCTTTCCAAGACGGGCAGCGACAGCCGGCGACACCGGCTTCTTTTCGCGGATGATGTCATAAAGCTGCTGGCGCGAGATTCCGAGCAGATTGGCGATCTCCACCTTGGTCTTTCCGGTTGCCGGGATAATGTCGTCAAGCAGCGCTCCAGGGTGGGATGGGCAGCGCTCGATCGGACGCATCGGCTCATAAGAGGTCATGGGCTGGTTGTCCTTTCGCTTGGGGCGCCACGTACCCATAATGATATTGTTCGAAATCTACCCGGGTTGCCAGACCTCCCGAAAACCTGGCGGAGTTGTGGCACAGCGCCACCCACTATCCCATGGCGTGGCGGATGGTCTTGGACAGGCGGCTCAAAAATGCCGGCCTCGACGACTCATCAAGCTTCCACGACAGCACCGCGGTCGCCATTTTCCGCGGCAATACCCCGACCGACAGGAACCAGGCGGCAAGGATCGCGCGCCGCCGCAGGGATGCGGTCATTTCGAGGCTGGCGACGGCGCCGGCCGCCCCGAGCGCCAGCCGGGAATCGTCGGCCACGGGATGTCGGTCTCTGTCCGCGCAAAGCGACGCCAGCCGCTCTTCCAGGTGGACCGGATCGTGGCGGACAGCATCCGACGGCACGATGGTCAGGCCGATCCCGGAAGCCTGGTCCGACAGCGCCTGCATGCGGCGGAAATCGTGGGTTACCCGCCAGCGTGCCCGCTCGGCGAGCTTTTCACCGAAGACTGAATGGTTGGCGCCATGGATCCGGTAGGCGCCGAGGCATTCGTCGATGGACTGGACGTGCCCGTACATCGGCGCCAGCGTTGCCAGATAGCCGTCGGCGCCCTGGCGGAACTCCGGCTCCGGTATCGGCATGATCGATTCGAGCGTTGCGCGGTCAAAGGCCAGCCCGCTGGTCACGGTCGTCTGATAGCGGCCCTTGTGCAGTAGTTTCGGCATGACGTCGCCGCTGTCGAAAGGCAATTCGGGCGGCGGAAAGACATCCTTGATGCGCTGTCCTTCGTCGACGATATGCAGTCTGGACTGGACCTGGGCGGTTGCCTCGTCCCAGGTTTCGACAATGGTGGAGACGGCGGTCGGATAGAGATAATCGTCGGCGTCGAGGAACAGGACGATCTTGCCCGAGCTCGCAGCGAAGCCGGTGTTGAATGCCGCCGCGTGTCCGCCATTTTGCGCTCGCGGGCATGCGAGGATCTCGTCGCGATAAGATTCCATGATTGTCGTGGAATTGTCCTGCGATGCATCGTCGACGACGATGACCTCGACATCCGCGTAGTCCTGCTCGAGAGCGCTGTCGATGCTGCGTTTGAGGAACCGCGCGTAGTTGTAATTCGGGATGATGATGGATACCGGAATCCTGTTTTGGACAGACTGCATCGCGTTTGACCTCGCATCTTGCTTTGGTTCGGCAAAGGCCCGCTCATGGGCCCGCCCCCCTCTTCAAGCGCCCCTCTTGGCGCGCAACGAGTTCCCTGGGAGAAAGCCTGCGCTTCCCACGAGGAGACGGGTCACGTTTCGCTTTGCGACTTCGTACTGAGGCCGCCTTTGCCTTCGAGGCTGCTGCCATGGTCAGGGTCGGCGGCAGCAAAAGCTCCGACGGTTCGGCAAGGATGATGTTGCAAACCGAGCCCGACGGAAATGTCTCGCCTCGCGATCAGGTCGGGAGCGAAGCGGACGGTGCCATGAAGGCACGGCGGATACTGGCCTGCAAATGCGGCTGGAACAAGCCCCGCGTCGAAAATAGCGCCACTTCAGGTTGCGTTTCAGGCGGCATGCCGCGACCGCCGCCGCTGTTGCCCCGAAGCCGGCGAACCGCCTCCGGGGCCTTGTGGTCATGTGGCCTGGACGGTCAGGCGGCCTGCAAACCCGGCAGCGACAGGTCGACTTCCTCCGGCAAGTCGCCGGCCATGGCGGCGGCAAACTTCGTCTGGTCGAGTTCTCCCTCCCAGCGTGCCACCACCACTGTCGCCACCGCATTGCCGATGAAATTGGTCAGCGCCCGGCATTCCGACATGAATCGGTCGACACCGAGGATCAGCGCCATGCCGGCGACCGGCACGGTGGGGACGACCGAAAGCGTTGCCGCCAGGGTGATGAAGCCGGCGCCGGTGATGCCGGCGGCACCCTTGGAGCTCAGCATGGCGACGGCGAGCAGCAGGATCTGGTCGCCGTAGGTGAGTGGCGTGTCGGTCGCCTGCGCGATGAACAGCGCCGCCAGCGTCATGTAGATGTTGGTGCCGTCGAGGTTGAAGGAATAGCCGGTCGGGATGACCAGGCCGACCACCGAGCGGTTGCAGCCGGCGCGCTCCATCTTGGCCATGAGGCCCGGCAATGCCGCTTCCGAGGACGAGGTGCCGAGCACCAGCAGCAGCTCTTCCTTGATGTAGCGGATCAGCGCCAGGATCGAGAAGCCGTTGTAGCGGGCGACAGTGCCGAGCACCACCAGCACGAACAGCAGCGCGGTCAGGTAGAACGTGCCGATCAGCATGGCGAGGTTGGCGATCGAGCCGATGCCGTATTTGCCGATCGTGAAGGCCATGGCGCCAAACGCGCCGATCGGTGCGGCCTTCATCAGGATGGCGACGAGGCGGAAGATCGGCGTGGTCAGCGCCTGCAGGAAATCGACGACCGGACGGCCGCGATCGCCGACCAGCGCCAGGGCGACACCGAACAGCACCGAGAAGAACAGCACCTGCAGGATGTCGCCCTGCGCGAAGGCGCCGGTGATGGTGTCGGGGATGATGTTCATCAGGAAGCCGACGATGGTAGTGTCGTGCGCCTTCTCGGCATAGGCCGCCACCTTGGCGGTATCGAGCGTCGCTGGATTGATGTGCATGCCGGCGCCGGGCTGGACGACATTGGAGACGACCAGGCCGACGACCAGCGCCAGCGTCGAGAACACCAGGAAATAGATCATCGCCTTGCCGGCGACGCGGCCGACCTTCTGCAGGTCGGAGACACCGGCGATACCGGTCGCCACGGTCAGGAAGATCACCGGCGCGATGACCATCTTCACCAGCTTGATGAAGGCGTCGCCGAACGGCTTCATCGCCTCGCCGGTTTCGGGATAGAAATGGCCGAGCAGCACGCCGGCGGCGATCGCCGCGAGCACCTGCACATAAAGATGCCGGTATAAGGGAAGTTTGCCGCGCGGCTCGGCGGCAGCGATTGCTGTCTGCATAACGTCCTCCATGGCGCCCCGATCGAAAGCTCGACTCCCCGGGGCAGTTGTTTTGAGACCAGCAGCCTCGCGACTGCTGAATTCGTGTTTGCAACAGTCGTGCCAGATACGCAGAAGAGCTTTTCATCATTGATTTTGTTGAGCATTCGCAAACGTCCGCTGTGCTGGACGCATGGATAGGTGCGAATCTCCGCATAGGTCGAATTGTGCTTTGTGCGAATTCATGCACAAATGGGCGATGCTGCAACGCCCCGCCGGTGCCTTGTCTTCGACGCCCGAGCAACTCGCCAGGCGGGCGCGCCGAGCCTGGCTGCTGTTTGCGGCCATCGCGCTTTTGATCGTCACGGCAGCGCTCTACGGCGCCGGCCTTTACGGCCGCACCGCCGAGGTCGGGACCCTGGCGGCGCAGGGGCGTACCGACGCCAATCTGAAGGTCGCGCTGCTGCGCGCGGTGCTCGAAAGCCCGCGCGCCCTGCCGCTGCTTTTGTCCGCAGACCAGCAAGTGCGTGACGCGCTGTCGCAGAAAAATGCCGCGGCAATCGATGTGCTGAACCGCAAGCTCGAGGGGCTGGTCTCCGGCACCAAGGCGTCGGTACTCTATGTCGTCGGCACCGATGGACTGGCGGTCGCCTCCAGCAACTGGCGCGAGCCGATCAGCTTCGTCGGCAATGACTACCGTTTCCGCGACTATTTCTCCGGCGCGATGCAGGCCGGAACCGCCGAGTATTTTGCGCTCGGCAATGTCAGCAAGCGCCCCGGCCTCTACATTTCGCGGCGCGTCGGCGACACAGACGCACCGCTCGGCGTCGTCGTCGTCAAGATGGAGTTCGACCAGCTCGAAGCCGACTGGCGCGAGGCGAATCGCCCGGCTTATGTCAGCGACGAGAACGGCGTCGTGCTGATCACCAGCGTGCCGTCCTGGCGTTTCATGACAACCGCACCGCTGGCCGCACCTAAGCAAGCCGCGATCCGCGACAGCCAACAGTTCGGCGACGCGCCGCTTGTGCCGTTGCCGATCATGCACGCGCAGGCGCTCAGCCCGGATGTGTCGATCGTCCACGCAGTAACGCCCGGCGGCAGCGACGCGGAGTATCTCAGCCTTTCCACGACGATTCCTTCGACCCCCTGGCGGCTCGACTATCTGATCCCGGCTGAAGCGCCGATCGCCGCCGCCGTCCGCGAAATGCGGCTTCTGGCGCTCGGCGTCGTCGTCCCGCTGCTCGGCCTTGCCGCGTATCTGTTGTGGCGCCGGCAGTCGGCGCAGATGCGGATTGCCGCTGAACAGGCAGCCCGCACCGAACTCGAACGCCGCGTCGTGGAACGGACCGAGGATTTGAGCCGCGCCCGCGACCGGCTGCAGGCCGAGATAACAGGCCACCGCAGCACGGAAGCCAAGCTCCAAATCGTGCAGCAGGATCTGGTCCAGGCCAACCGCCTCGCCATCCTCGGCCAGGTCGCGGCCGGTGTCGCCCATGAGATCAACCAGCCGGTCGCCACCATACGCGCCTATGCCGACAATGCCCGCACCTTCCTCGACCGCAAGCAGACCGGGCCGGCCGAGGAAAACCTCGGCGCTATCGCAGCCCTTACCGAACGCATCGGCTCAATCACCGAGGAGTTGAAGGCATTTGCCCGCAAGGGCCGCACCGCCGCCGAGCCTGTCGAATTACGTGGTGTTATCGAAGGCGCCGTCATGCTGTTGAGAAGCCGCTTTGCCGGCCGGCTCGACGCATTGGCCATCGACCTGCCGCCGCCGAGCCTCAAGGTCATGGGCAATCGAGTGCGGCTCGAACAGGTGCTGATCAACCTCTTCCAGAACGCGCTCGAAGCACTCGACGGCCGCGACGACGCTCATGTGCAGGTGTCGGTCGAGGAGACCGCGGACGGCGTGACGGTCGGCGTGTCCGATAACGGACCGGGCATTCCACCCGCGATCCTCAAATCGCTGTTCACGCCGTTCAACACCTCGAAGGAAAAAGGCCTTGGCCTTGGCCTCGTCATCTCGAAGGACATCGTCGCCGATTATGGCGGCCGCATCGAAGTTTCGAGCGACGACAGCGGCACCCGCTTCACCATTCATCTCCAGACAGCAGCGTAAGCCATCATGACGAACGACAATGCCGCGCCGGTGATCCTGATCGACGACGACCGCGATCTCCTCAAGGCCACCGTGCAGACGCTGGAGCTTGCCGGCTTCTCGGTTTCCGCCTTTGCGGTGGCCACTGAGGCGCTGGCCGGGCTCGACGCCGGCTTTACCGGTGTCGTGGTGTCGGATATCCGCATGCCTCAGATCGACGGCTTGCAGCTTTTCAATCGCATCCTGCGGCTGGATGCCGACATTCCCGTCATCCTCGTCACCGGCCACGGCGACATCGCCATGGCCGTCAAGGCGATCAAGGACGGCGCCTACGACTTCATCACCAAGCCCTTCGCCGCCGACCGGCTGGTACAGAGCGTGCGCCGCGCAGCGGAAAAGCGCTGCCTGGTGATGGAGAACCGGGCCTTGCGCGAGGCGGCCGGAGAGGCGCAGGACGGCCTGCCGCTGATCGGCCAGACGCCGGCGATGGACAGGCTGCGCCGCACGCTACGCCAGATCGCCGACACCGACGTCGATGTGCTGGTGACCGGCGAGACCGGCTCCGGCAAGGAGGTGGTGGCAAGCCTTCTGCATCGCTGGAGCCGCCGCGCCAAGGGCAATTTCGTCGCGCTGAATTGCGGCACGCTGCCGGAGACCGTCATCGAGAGCGAGTTGTTCGGCCACGAGGCCGGCGCCTTCACCGGTGCGCAGAAGAAACGGATCGGCCGCATCGAGCATGCCAGCGGCGGCACGCTGTTCCTCGACGAGATCGAAAGCATGCCGGTCTCGACACAGGTGCAGATGCTGCGCGTGCTGGAGATGCGCGAGGTCACCCCGCTCGGCACCAACGAGGTACGGCCGGTCGACCTGCGCGTCGTCGCCGCCGCCAAGGTCGACCTCGGCGATCCGCGCCAGCGCGGCACGTTTCGCGAGGATCTCTATTACCGGCTCAACGTGGTGACGATCTCGATCCCGCCGCTGCGCGAGCGCCGCGACGATGTCGCCCTGCTGTTCTTCTATTTCGCCGAGCGCGCCGCCGCCCGTTTCCACCGCCAGGTGCCGGCAGTGCCGGCTTCGGTGCATCGCCATCTGAGCGACCATGACTGGCCGGGCAATGTGCGCGAACTGGCGCATTTCGCCGAGCGGTTTGTGCTTGGATTGGAGGAAGGCGCGGAAGCACAACCCCCTGCCCCGACCGAATCGAACGCCGCCATGAAGCTGCCGGAGCGGCTGGAGCGCTACGAGGCCGACATCATCCGCGAGACGCTTGGCCGCAACGACGGCGACGTCAGGCGCACGATCGAAGCTTTGGGGATTCCGCGCAAAACCTTCTACGACAAGCTCCAGCGCCACGGCATCGTGCGCAGCGATTTTTCCCGGTAACCGCCGGCGGGCCTCGACCGGGCGGCTCGGTTACTTGGCGTCGTGGAAGATGATGCCGACGGTGTGGCGCATGCCGGAGCGAAGCCGGCTGACGCCGTGCCTGAGATTGACCCGGTAATTGCCTCGTGTGCCCTGGACCGGTCGATTGTGGACCGCGAAGGCGACTGCATCGCCCTGGCGCAGCGGCACCACTTCGGCGCGGCTTTGCATGCGCGGACGCTGCTCGGTCAGCACGAACTCGCCACCGGTGAAATCCTTGCCGGGTTCGGACAACAGGATCGCCACCTGCAGCGGGAACGCCAGATCACCGTAGAGATCCTGATGCAAGCAGTTGAAGTCGCCGGAAACATATTGCAGCAGGAGCGGCGTCGGCCGCGTCTGGCCCTGCTCGTGGCATTGCCTGAGGAACGCGGCGTGTTCGTCGGGATAGCGCTGCGCGATACCCATGCGCTCGTTCCAGTCGTTGGCGACCGCAGCCAGGCGGGGATAGAGCGCCGTGCGCAAGCCGCCGATCAAGTCGGGCAAGGGATAGCGGAAATAGCGGTACTCGCCCTTGCCGAAGCCATGCCGCGCCATATGGACATGGCTGCGGAAATGACTCTCGTCCGAATAGAGTTCGGCAATCTGCCGGCACTCCTGCGGCGTCAGCAGCTTTTCCATCACCGCGCAGCCATAGCCGCCCAGCTCATCGGCCAGCGTCCGCCAATCATATCCGGCAACGCGCAGTTCCGCCGATTTCACCGCCGCCTTCGCGCCTATCGAATCGATGGTCATGGCTTCGCCTCCTGTGGCTTCTCTGTCATTGAGATGGGTGAAACGGCGCGCGCGGACCACCCGTTTCTTGCCGGGTGAGCTCGTTAGCGATTGTCTCGGGGATTTCGTTGAATACAATGCAGCTGGGCTTGCCGCGATGGGGGGCGAATTGATCCGACGGGTTCGACAAAGGGACGGGGCAGTCCGGCAATTCCTCGTTTGCCTCGTCGTCATGCTGGTCTCGGCGCTCCCGGCCTTGCCCGCCAGCAGCGACTGCGTCAGCGACGACGAGGTCGAGGCAAGCACGCGGATCGCCGCCTGTACGCGCATGATCGAGGATGCGACAGAGCCCCTCGAAAACCGCGGTATTGCCTATTTCAAGCGCGGCAATGCCCTGACGGAACGAGGCGACTATGACCGCGCGATCGCCGACTACAGCGCGTTCATCGGCATCGCACCGACCGTCGCCAGCGGCTACTACAACCGGGGCATCAGCTGGGTCTTCAAGGGCGACTACGACAAGGGCATCGCCGATCTGGACAAGGCGATCAGCCTGGACCCGAAATATGGCGATGCCTACTACAATCGCGGCGTCGCCTGGACCTTCAAGGGCGAGAACGACCGGGCTTTGGCCGACTATGACAGGGCAATCAGCCTCAATCCGGGAGACGGCAGAAATTACCACAATCGCGGGCTGATCTGGTCACGCAAAGGCGACGACGACCGCGCGATAGCCGACTTCGACCGGGCCATCAGGCTCAACCCGAACGACGCCGGTTCCCTGAACGATCGAGCCGATGCGTTGACCAGCAAGGGCGATGAGGAGCGCGCGCTGGCCGACTATGACAAGGTGATCAGCCTCGATCCGAAAAACGCGCATGCCTACTACCGGCGCGGCAACGCCCGGCTGACGGCCGGCGATTTTGACGGCGCCATCGCCGACTACAGCCAAGTGATCAGCCTCGATCCGAACGATGAGAGCATCTGGTACAACAGAGGGGTGGCCTGGTCAGGCAAGAGCGACAATGACCGCGCCATCGCCGACTACGACAAGGCAATCAGCCTCGATCCGAAAGGCCCCAACGCGTACTTCAATCGAGGTATCGCCTGGGCTAGCAAGCGAGACAATGATCGCGCCATCGCCGACTACGACCAGGTAATCAAGCTCGACCCGAAACAAGCCCTCGCATATAATAATCGTGGCTTGGCCTGGGTGGCAAAGGGGAACGATATTCGCGCCTTCGCGGACTACAGTCGCGCAATCGATATCGACTCAACACTTGCCATCGCCTACAACAACCGAGGCTTTCTCTGGAACAAGCGAGGTGAGTCCGATCGGGCCATCGCCGAATACGACCGGGCGATTGGTCTCGATCCGAAAAATCCAAGAATTTACCACAACCGCGGCATTGCCTGGATGGGAAAGGCAGACGACGGTCGAGCCATTGCTGACTTCGACCAGGCGATCCTGCTCGATCCGAATTATCCGTACAGCTACTCAAACAGGGGTGTTCTTTATTTCTATTCCGGCTCGCTGGCGAAGGCGCAGGCTGACTTTGAAAAGGCGGCCGCTCTCGAGCCCGACTACGCCTATTTTGCCATATGGCTGGATATTGTTGAGCGACGCAACGGCGCGGCGAGCCATTTGCGGGAGGCAGCTTCCAAACTCGACATGACGAAGTGGCCGGCGCCCGTGGTTCGAATGCTGCTTGGCGAAAAGACGCCCACCGCGACATTGAACGACGCCGATGACTCGGATCCAACCAAGAAACACGGCAAGTTTTGCGAGATCGGTTTCTACAACGCGGAACTCAGCCGGCTCAAAGGGCAACGCGATCAGGCACTATCGCTTTACAGGCATACCATCAGCCATTGTCCAAAGAATTTTATCGAATACCGTGCCGCCAACGCTGCATTACGCGAGTTGGGTGTTTCGCCGTAACTCTGCCCGACGGATGTTCGTTTGCTAAGAAGACTGATCCGAACACGATAGAGGTGCATTCTGCCAGACTGATCCAAGCCGGCCGGCGTCCATATGTCAGGAGCCTTCGCCAGCGCGATTCCGGTTTTCACTGGCCCGCGCTAGACTGGCAGCAACCGCAACCGGACTGCCCCCGGCATGATCGTCCAGACCTGCATCAATGGCGCGCAGCGCCGATTTTCACCCGCGACTGCCGCTTGATCCCGAAGCCATGGCGCGCGACGGTGCGACCTGCGTCGCCGCCGGTGCGGCCGAACTGCATGTCCATGCCCGCGGGCTGGACGGTCGCGAAAGCCTGGCTCCGGCGGCGATGGACCAGACTGTGCTAGCGCTTCGTCGCGCCTGCCCTGGAACGCTGATCGGCGTGTCGACCGGCGCCTGGATCGAGAATGACGACGAGCGGACGCTGGCCGCGATCGCCGCTTGGAGCGAGCTGCCCGACTATGCCTCGGTCAATCTCAGCGAAGACGCCGCGCCCGCTATCATGGAGCGTCTGCGCCAGCGCGGCATTGGCATCGAGGCGGGGCTTGCCTCCGTCGCCGACGCCGAACGCCTGGTGAGCCTCGACCATGGCAAACGCGTGCTGCGGATCCTGATCGAAATCTCCGAGCAGGAGCCGGACGCTGCGCTGGAGATCAGCGACGATATCGCCGCCGTGCTCGACGGCGCCGGAATGCGCCGGGCAATCCTGCTGCACGGCGCCGACGCCACGGTCTGGCCTTTCGTGCACCGGGCGGCGGAACGCCGTTGGTCGACGCGCGTCGGACTGGAAGACGGCAAGGAGCTCCCTGATGGAACAGTAGCATCTAGTAACGCTGCGCTGACAGCGGCAGCCGTCGCTATCTTCGAGTCCAGCCGTTAGCGCGGGAACGGCCAATCTCCTCTTCACTGGGGAGATGCCAAGTTCGGCAACGAGGCAGGCCAAAGTCGGCCGAGCGTAAGTGTGGCGGCACGCTATATCAATAAAACTTGCCTAAAACTTTACGTGTTAATTAAACCAACAATTAATCGGCACATCAACGATCACGTATGTTAATGCTCTCCTGCACCGGGGACCATTTTTTGATGAACATCATTCCACAGAATGATCACGCTGCGCCGCGTCGGATTCAACAGTATACATCGATACAGGTACTGCGGGGGCTGGCAGCTCTCATGGTTGTTATCTATCATCTTCCGGCCGCGCTGGGCATGCTCGATCTGCGTATTCCCGTTCTAAACAGCGGCGTCGACCTGTTTTTCGTCATTAGTGGTTTTGTAATGGTTCTCTCGACAGAGAACAGACGCGCCGACCACCGTGCTTTTTTGATGCAGCGCTTCACGCGCGTCGTTCCGTTCTATTGGGTTATGACCTTCCTTATGGTCGCCGCACTTTGGTTGTTTGCCGGTCGTGCAGTGTCTCTTGAGCAGACCACCAATAGCCTGCTTTTCATAGCCTATCTCGATACGGTCACAGGCTATGTCCAACCGGTGCTTGGCGTGGGTTGGACGCTCAATCTGGAAATCCTGTTTTACATTCTGTTCGCGGCGACTATGCGTTTCGGCACGCTGACGCAAATGGCCATGGTCGGCGTTGTCTTTGCAATCGCCGTAGCGGCGCGCATCGTCTTCAAACCCGCCGCCGACACTGTGCTGTTTTTCTATACCACGCCAATCCTGTTTGAGTTCCTTGCCGGCATGGTGCTCGGCCACCTGGTCGGCAGACTGGCGCGTTTGGCTACCGTCCTGGGTGTCTCGGCGCTCGTGTTCGCCATCGTGTCCATGCTGGTGATGGTACTTGGCTTCAACTTGCCGCGAACCCTTGCTCAGGGAATCCCGGCCTTGATCCTAGCCGCCGGTTGCATCAGCCTGGAAAGCTACTTCCGGCTTTTTGCTCCTCGCCTGCTGGCAAGGTTGGGCGATGCCTCCTACTCTCTCTATCTGACGCATCCTATCGTGCTGCTTGCGACCGCTCCTGTCGTTGCAAGCGTCAGCGTATCACCATGGCTTGCTGGCATGGTTATTGTCACCGCCTGCATTGCCGTCTCCCTGGCCAACTACAGTTTTGTTGAAAAGCCGATTTTGGCCATTTCGCGGATGAGCCTTTCCGCCCGTCACGTGAAGGCATGAGTTGCGGCTGCGCTCCGCGGAACCACGGTGTCCCGCCAATCTTAGACCGGCGGCGCTGAACCTTCAAAAGATCCGGAAACAAAAATCCGCCTCGGGAGGACGGGTCGTTGGAGCCAAATTGGCACCATACCCAAATTAGTAGCATAGCTGCCGGCACAAAGCAAGAACAAAATGTGGCGACATCGACGAAACTGCCGATAGGCGCAGCGGCACGGCGGATGACATGGCTCTTGCCGTTGTTAAAAATCTCTCATAAGGTATTTTCATATCAGAAAGAAAATACGATCATTTCTTTCCCTTTATGAAAGCCTGAGCGTTTGCGGGAACATCTCGATCAGACCGACCGGCGACTGGTCAAGCTGCTGTCGCAAGATGCGCAGCTTGGCGTCAACCGCCTCGCTGAGAAGATGGCGATCTCGGTGCCGACGGTGCGCATGCGGCTGCGCAACCTGCTCGACCGCAACCTGCTCAAGATCGTCGGGCTGCTCAACCTGACCGAACGCCCTGAGCTGATCTCGGCCATCGTCGGCATCAACGCGCAGGGACGCGGCCGCGCCCGGGAACTGGCGCAGCGCATCTCCGAACTGCCTTTCGTGAACTCGGCCGCCGTCGTCACCGGGCGCTTCGACATCATCGTCGACGTGACCGTGGCCGGTGATGTCGCCGATCTCTACCGCGTCACCAGCGAGCTGATCCCCGGCGCCGGCGAGCCGGGCGAAGTCGTGCGCAGCGAGACCTTCGTCGTCATGGCGTCCTGCAACAAATGGGTCAGCCTGCCGGAAGGCTGCTGGTCGGACGAGACGCGGAAGGAAATGGCATGAAGATCGCGGTTCTCGGCGGCCTCGGCCTGCAAGGCCGGGCGGCGATCGCCGATCTCGTTGCCAGCGACGGCGTCGAGCAAGTGGTCTGCCTCGACACGGCAACCGACGGCGCTGCGCGGCTTGGCGGCCTGACCGACCTTGCCAGGGTGCGTTTTGTCGTGCCGGAGGGCGCGATCGGTCCGGTGCTGGCCGAGGTGATGAAGGACGTCGATGCGGTCATCGACCTGTTGCCGCAGCCGCTGATGCGCGACGCGGTGCAGGCGGCGATCGCGACGCGCACGCCGCTGGTCACCACCAATTACGGCAAGGCCATCGCCGATCTCGCTCCCGAGGCCGAAAAGGCCGGCGTGTCGATCGTCACCGAATGCGGGCTCGACCCCGGCATCGACCTGGTGCTCTACGCGCGCGCCGCCAGCCAGTTCGACACCATCACCGCGATCGATTCCTACTGCGGCGGCATTCCCGAGCCGAAGGCGGTGGTCGAGCCGCTGCGCTACAAGGTGAGCTGGAATTTCGACATGGTTCTGGTCAGCCAGAACCGCGACAGCGTGCTGGTCGAGGACGGTAAACGGGTCGATGTGCCGGCCGCCCGCCAGCACGACAATCGTTTCATCCACGAGATCGAGGTGGCGGGACTGGGCAGGCTCGAAGCCTTCCCCAATGGCGACGCGCCGCATTATGCCGGCATGCTCGCCGCCGCCAAGGGGCTGCAGCGCTCCGGCCGCTATTCGCTTCGCTGGCCCGGCTGGTCGGCGTTCTGGGCGCCGCTGAAGCAGCTCGGCTTCCTGTCCGAGGACAAGGTGCAAAGCACCGGTGCCAGCCCACGCGAATTCCTCGGCCGGCTGCTTGGCCCGCAACTGCAATATGGCGCCGACGAAAAGGACCTTTGCGTGATGCGCAACGTCTTTGTCGGCAGCGAAGGCGGCCGCCGCAAGACGGTGACCTCGGAGCTGGTCATCGAACGCGACCTCGCCTCGGGCCTATTCGGCATGAGCCTCGGCGTCGGCTATCCCGCCAGCATTGTGGCGCAGATGCTGGCACGGCGCGAGATCGCCGCGCCCGGCCTGCTCAATCCGCTGCTGCATGTTCCCGATGGCCGCTTCCTCGATGAGCTGGCCAGGCGCGGCATCAAGGTTGCCGAAACGGTGAGCTGGGACTGAAGGATTTTCGAACGGTGGTCGCCGCCGGCAACGGCGCTGCCGCTCAAAAAGCACCTCGATGGGGTGAAACAACAAGTGGAACAACAAACGAAACAAGGAGGAATGCCCAAATGAAGATTGCCAAGCTTTTCATCGCCGGCCTTGCGCTCGCTGGCCTTACCGCTGCCGCCAGTGCGGGAACGCTCGACGAGATCACCAAGCGCGGAGAGTTGCGCGTCGCCGTGCAGACGCAAGGACCGCCCTTCTCGCTGGTGGGTGCTGCCGGCGAACGCACCGGCAGTTCGGTCGAACTCGCCGAACTGATGGCCAAGGAAATGGGCGTCAAGATCACCTTCCTCGACTTCGACTGGGACGGCCTGATCCCGGCGCTGCTGTCGGGCAAGGCCGATCTTCTGGTCGCCGACATGACCCCGACACTGGCGCGTGGCATGAAGGTCGCCTTCACCAAGCCTTACATGTACACGGGCAGCACAGTCTTCACCAAGGCTGGGACCGCCTTCAAATCCACCGAGGACTGCAAGGCCAAGGGCACCAAGATCGCCGTGCTGCTCGGCGCCACCGGCGAGAAGGAAGCCAAGGCCGCCTTCCCCGACGCCGATATCAAGAGCTACAAGGGCGGCGGCCCGCTGCTGCTCGACGCCGTCAACAACGGCCAGGCCGATTGCGGCGTCAACGACGTCTCGGCGGTCAAGGGCCAGTCGACCGCTTACCCCGCCGGCAGCTTCATCATCATGCCGGACATGCTGTCGAAGGAGCCGCTGGCCTTCGCCACGCGCTATGACGAGCAGGACCTGCTGGTGTGGATGAACCTGTTCCTCGACCAGGTCAGCCTCGACGGCCGCCTGCAGAAGAACCTCGATTACTGGGTGAATTCCGACGCCTGGAAGAAGGATCACTGAGTAGTGTGAATAGGGAGTAGGGAGTAGGGAGTAGGGAGTAGTAAAGCGCTACTCGCTACTCGCTACTCGCTACTCGCTACTCGCTACTTTCTGCTCCTATTCCCAATTCCCTATTCCCTATTCACTATTCACCATTCACCGTCCAAAATGCTCGAAAACTTCAGCTTCCGCACCATCGTCGAATATCTGCCCCTGTTCGGGCAGGGCCTCGTCACGACCGTGTGGCTGTCTGTCCTCTCCTTTGCCGGCGCGCTCGCCGTCGGCATCGTGCTCGCCGCCATGAACCTGCAGCGCGGCCGGCTGTTCCGCGTCCCGGCCAAGGCCTATATCGACGCGGTGCGCGCCACGCCGCTGCTGGCGCAGCTTTATTTCCTCTATTTCGGCCTGCCGCGGCTCGGCTTCGTCCTGCCCGAGTTCGTCGTCGGCATCTTGGCCCTGTCACTGAACAGCGGCGCCTATGTCGCCGAGATCATCCGCGCCGGCATCCTGTCGATCCCGCGCGGCCAGGTGGAGGCCGGCGTCGCCTCCGGCATGACCTATGTCCAGCGCATGCGCCTGGTCATCCTGCCGCAGGCGTTCAAGGTGACGATCCCGCCGCTGCTCGGCCAGGCGATCGTGCTGGTCAAGGATTCCGCCCTGTTGTCGCTGATCTCGGTTGCCGAGCTGACGCGCGCCGGACAATTGCTCGCCTCCGACCGCTTCATGCCGGCCGAAGGTTTCATCACCATCGCCGCCTTCTACCTCCTGCTCTATTACGGGCTGAAGGGGCTGGCGGCGCTCTCCGGGCGCTGGCTCGGCCTGGCGGGGGCACGGACATGATCTGGCAGCAGCTGCAAAGCATCGCCGGCAGCTATCCCCTCGCCTTGCACGGCCTCGGCATGACCGTGGTGCTGTCGCTGATCAGCCTGGTGCTGGGCACGCTGCTCGGCTTCGGCCTCGGCATCCTGCGCACCGGCGGCAACCGGCTGATCAGCGGCGCGATCGGCGCCTGGGTCGACCTGATCCGCGGCACGCCGTTCCTGGTGCAGATCTTCCTGATCTTCTTCATCCTGCCGGAACTCGGCATCGAGCTCGACGCCTTCACCGCCGGCATCATCGCGCTGACCAACCTGGCCGCCTGCTTCATCTGCGAGATCGTCGTCGCCGGCATCCGCTCGGTGCCGACCGGCCAGGTCGAGGCAGCGCTTGCGTCCGGCCTGTCGCGCTGGCAGCGCATGCGCCAGGTAGTGCTGCCGCAGGCGATGCGCATCGTGCTGCCGCCGCTGGTCGGGCAATATGTGCTACTGATCAAGGATTCCTCGGTCGTCTCGGCCATCGGCCTCACCGACCTCACCCGCGTCGGCTGGCTGGTGGTGCAGCGTGTACCCAATGGGCTGCTGGTCTTCTTCCTGGTCGGGCTCGGTTACTTCATCGTCTGTTACCCCCTGATCATGCTGGCCCGCCGGCTGGAGCAACGCATGGGCGCGGCGCATGGCGAGGTGCAGTTGTGACATCGAACCTCAAGGGTCCGGCAATATGACCAAAACCGGCATGATCGAATTTCGCGGCGTCAACAAATGGTTCGGCACGCTCAACGTGCTGAAGGACATCAAGCTCAGCGTCGAGCCGCGCGAAGTGGTCGTCGTCTGCGGCCCGAGCGGCTCGGGCAAGAGCACCCTGATCCGCTGCATCAATGGGCTGGAGACGATCCGCGACGGCGACCTGACGGTCGACGGCCAGCGCCTCGGCGACCCCGCCACCAACATGACGCGGCTGCGCACCGAGATCGGCTTCGTCTTCCAGTCGTTCAACCTCTACCCGCACAAGACGGCGCTCGAGAACGTCACCCTGGCGCCGATCCATGTCCGCAAGATCCCGCGCGCTGAAGCCGAGAAGGCCGGGCGCGAATTGCTCGCCAAGGTCGGCCTCGCCGACAAGGTGAACGCCTATCCGGCGCAGCTGTCTGGTGGCCAGCAGCAGCGCGTGGCGATCGCGCGCTGCCTCGGCATGCGCCCCAAGATCATGCTGTTCGACGAGCCGACCTCGGCGCTCGATCCCGAGATGATCTCGGAAGTGCTCGACGTCATGGTCGCGGTGGCGGAGGAAGGCATGACCATGATGGTGGTGACGCACGAGATGGGCTTTGCCCGCAAGGTCGCCCAGCGCGTCGTGTTCATGGACGCGGGCGCCATCGTCGAAAGCGGCACGCCGGATGAGTTCTTCTCGCACCCGAAGACCGACCGCAGCCGCGCTTTTCTGAGCAAGATCCTGCGGCATTGACAGCAGCGACAATACGCACCGAACCTGCCGTCGCCTTTGCGCCGAGGTTGCGCTCGAGCCTACAATGGATCATCCGCAGCGGCGCACTATGGCGACACACCGAGCGCGCGCAGTGCCTTGCCTGCCGCGACATATTCGATGAAGTCGCGGGGGCAGTCGCGTACCGCAAGCCGGTACCGCCGCAAGGCTTGATCGTCACGGCCGTCGAGCCGGTAAAACTCCGCGACATAGAGATTGGCCTCGCATAGATTTCCGCGTTTCTTGGCCGGGACCGGGACGGGATCGTCGGCTGCGGCCAACGCTGCTTCGGGCGTCTGTTCGCCAAGAAACATGCGAAACCAGCGGCGCCGGCCAACTTCACGGCCGCGGCCAAGACACTTCGGGTCTCGCCGTCGGCGATCAGCAAGATGATCAGGCAACTGGAAGCGCGGCTTAGCGCGACCCTTCTGAGGCGGACCACGAGGGCGACGAGCCTGACTGAAGCCGGCGAGAGGTTTTGAGCCAGGCAGGACCGGCGCTGGAGCTCATCCTTGCCGCAATGAGGGATGCGGGAAGCTTTGCCGAAAAGCCTGCCGGCCGGTTGCGGTTGAATGTCCCGCAGATGACCTATCCGAACTTCCTCAAAGTACCAGAAACATAGGTAATTATACTTTCCAAATCCCTGCCCCGGAGCGCCGATCTGGTTCCTGTCGTGGCTCCTGCGGACGTGGCCCCGCGCTGTTCGCGACCAAATCTTGCGCCGGGTTAGCGTTCGCTCTGGGCCTAAGATCTGCCGAAGCGTTCAGCCGACCAAGCGGCAGCAATGGGTGGCGAGCCGACGCTCCACGCGAACGCATGGAATGGCCGGATTGCTGGGCTAGCCGGACGTTGAATGTGGATCAATTCGGGCTGAAAAGAAGCACAGTTCTGGCTCCATGACGCCGGCAGAGCCGATGGTCCCGCCAGCGCAAATCCTTTCTCTGCCCGTTTCGGACCGACGCTTCTCAGAACGCGAAATCCGCGGACTGAACGACATCGGCTGGGAGCCAGGTTTCATGAACTTGCAAGATCTCGGGCCCCCGGCTGTTGCCGCGATCGCGGACCACCATCGTCGTGACCCGGCCATTGTTCGGTTGATCGGAGTCCTTCGCGTCGCGTTGCCATTCGTGGTAGTTCACGACCGCCAGGTCGGCGCTTTGATGGCTGATCCGGATGTCGCGTATTTTGATACGGAAGGCCGGATTCGATCCGTAGATGCTCTTCATGTAACCTGCGAAATCATTTTTCCCGAACGCCCTGCCGCCCGGCATGATGGCGACCAGATCGTCGCTGATCCGGTCGAGCGCGTTCTTCTTGAACGTCGCGTCGTCGCCAGGGCATCGGCCCACCACCCAGTCGGTGAAGAATTCGTGGATGTCGTGGATCGTCGCCTCGATTTCCTTCGTTTGAAGGGACATTTTTTCCTCCTGTCTCAAGATGATGCTGGATCAGGCGCTTTACGCCGCGGCTTGCCCCGACCGGACGCTGCTTGAGGACAGCCCGTACCACGCGAGCCACAGGCACATGAGAAGCGAGGAAATCAGCCAGATCGGACCCCCGATGCCGATCCCGAGCTGCTCACCGAGTGTCCACCCGGTTGCTGAAAGGATACCGAACGCCGAGCCGACGATCGCGGCCCATCGGGGCAGTATCCCAACGTTGTCGCGGGCATCGTGATACGCGACAAGCGCTGTCGCCAGAGCGAGCGCCCAGAATCCGTTACCCATGCCGCCGGAAAACGCCCACCAGGTCATGAAGGCGTTGGTGTCACCCCGGTCGGCCGCGACCGCGACCACCGATGCCTCGGCGACTGCGGTGGAGAACGTGGTCAGGGCGCCGAGAGCCATCACCATCCAGGCAGAACTCAGCATCGGCGAACGCCGGACCCGGGGGTTGAGTGCCAGGTTCAGGAACGAAGCGCCGGCGATCAGGAACAGCGCCGCTGCCGCCGTCCAATGGACCGTAGCCCATCGCCCATGGCCCTCGGCGATATTCTGCATCTGAACAGACAAATCCGCGTCCGGTGGCCCGTGAAAGACGAGCGCAGCCGCCAGCAGCAGCGTTCCGGTGGCGAGCCAGACACCGCCCGGCCCGCTCATGCTGTTATTATTCGTTGGCATCGGGAAAACCTCCTGTGGCCTTTACCACGCCATGAGGTTTAGACCCGCGCCACGGTTGCCCGCTTCGGCGTAAGTACCCACGCAGCGAGAAATTTGGCTTGGGTAGGATTACCCAGATACGACCATGCCGATCAGGCCGTGCTCGACCGCATAGGCCGTGGCTGCCGCGCGCGTGCGCACGTTCAGCCGCGTCAGGATATCGCTAACGTGACGGTCTACCGTCCGCTGGCTCAGACCGAGCTCGCGGGCAATTTGAGGAGGTGGCGGCAGGTTACCGATGTGACAGAAGTTCGTTTCGGGCTCAATCGAGCCGTTCATCGCGTCCGCCGCCGAGGACCGGGGGAAGGGTGGATGCTGCCATTCGTCTCGTCGATGGGAACGAGTAGGTAGCGCCAATATCGCGACATTCATGGCGCTTCTCAAAAGCGGCCCTTCGCGCAACGGCTCGAATCGACCGATAGTGTTGAAGAAGTCGGCGATGAAGCCGTGGATCCACTCGCACCGAAGCGTCTTGATTAAGGTCGACGCGACCTCCTCGCCT
>NZ_JAMYOL010000036.1:0-50005 GCF_040319815.1 Mesorhizobium sp. M0854 | reverse complement strand
TTTATCTAGGCGCCAGCCGGCGCGGTGTACCCCACCCCCCGCCCGCGCGTAAACCACCACGCCTGGCACCCGGTGGCGTGGCGCCGCGGGGGGCGGGGCGCGGCCAACGAAGCCTGGGGCAAGAAGCCGCTGGTGACGGTGTTCGTCACGAGGTGACGAACAAGGGAGTAGGGGAGTAGGGCAGTAAGGGAGTAGGGAAGTAGGAAGTAGGAGCGCAAACAGATGCACTTCTAGATCCAGTTTTTCCCTACTCCCCTACTGCCTTACTCCCCTACTCCCCTAACCCGGGAGTACGCTATGCTCGGACGCCTCAACCATGTCGCGCTTGCGGTGCCGGATCTGGCCGCGGCTGCGGCGGTCTATCGCGATACGCTTGGCGCGCGCGTGACCGCGCCGCAGGCGCTGCCGGAGCATGGCGTTACGGTGGTGTTCGTCGATGTCGGCAACACCAGGATCGAGTTGCTCGAGCCGCTCGGCGAAGCCTCGCCGATCGCCGCATTCCTCGCGAAGAATCCGTCCGGCGGCATGCACCATGTCTGCTATGAGGTGGACGACATTGTTGCGGCGCGCGACCGTCTCAAGGCCAGCGGCGCGCGCGTGCTCGGCGACGGCAATCCGAAGATCGGCGCACATGGCAAGCCGGTATTGTTTCTGCACCCCAAGGATTTCTTCGGCACGCTGGTCGAACTGGAGCAAGCATGAGTTGGGTTTCGTTTATCGCCCTGTTCTTCGCCACATGGTGGGTGGTGTTGTTCGCCGTCCTGCCGTTCAGCATGCGGACGCAGGACGAGGATCGGGACGTGACGCTTGGCACGGTTCCGAGCGCACCGCGCGGACCGCACATGCTGCGCGCCGCGCTGCGCACGACGATCGCCACGCTGGTCCTCATGGGTATCTTCTACGGCATCACGAGAGGGCTTGGCCTCGGTATCGACGACATCCCGCACATCGTGCCGGATTTCAACCAGAGCCCAGCGCATTAGCCGGCTACCTATCGTGTCCGACTATCCCAGCCTAGCTGAGGCTCTGAAATCAAGCTGAGCCAGCAAGGTCAACCCAAAGTAAAGGCCGGGGCGGGTTTGGGCTGACGCAACGTCATGTGGTTTGATAATCTGTCGTGCTAACCAGATGATTGCACAAAAAAAATGCAAGGCGCGAGGCCTTGCAATTTAAACGCGTCCGATCTGTTTCCGGTGTCCGGCGGCAGCGAGTTACCGCGCCTAGATCGCATCCTCCCAAGACTTTGACCGCGTAGGAGGGCAGATTTTTCTCTACCCTCTCGGTTATGGGGGCACACTAGCCTAAGGCGGGTGAAAATGTCACGAAGAATTTTGCCCAGAAACAGGCAATCTCGTGCTGCAGTGCACAATAGTACGGCAGGCGTTGCTTGCGAAACGCCCAGCAAGCCGCGTGCGGCAATTGCGGCGCCTGTGCAGCGCCTGGGCCGGGTTTCCATTCCGCCATGAAATGGCTATGAAGCCGGGGCAAGCAAGCCTGCGCTGCGCCGATTCCGGCGCCGCCATCCTCTCTCACGGACCAGTTCATGCGTTTGTCGCGCTATTTCCTGCCCATCCTCAAAGAAAATCCGCGCGAGGCTGAGATCGTCTCGCATCGGCTGATGCTGCGCGCCGGCATGATCCGCCAGCAGGGGCAGGGCAGCTTTTCCTGGCTGCCGCTCGGCAAGCGGGTGCTGGACAAGGTCTGCCGGATCATTCGCGAGGAGCAGAATCGCGCCGGCGCGCTCGAAATCCTGATGCCGACCATCCAATCGGCCGAGCTGTGGCGCGAAAGCGGCCGCTATGAAGACTACGGCAAGGAGATGCTGCGCATCAAGGACCGGCAAGACCGCGATATGCTCTACGGGCCGACCAACGAGGAGATGGTCACCGAGATCTTTCGCTCCTATGTCAAGTCCTACAAGGACCTGCCGCTCAACCTCTATCACATCCAGTGGAAGTTTCGCGACGAGGTGCGCCCGCGCTTCGGCGTCATGCGTTCGCGCGAGTTCCTGATGAAGGACGCCTATTCCTTCGACCTCGATTATGAAGGCGCCAAGGCCGCCTATAACCGCATGTTCGTGTCCTATCTCAGGACGTTTACGCGCATGGGGCTGCAGGCCATTCCGATGCGCGCCGACACCGGGCCGATCGGCGGCGACCTCAGCCATGAGTTCATCATCCTGGCCGACACCGGCGAGAGCCAGGTGTTCTGCCATCGCGATTGTCTGTCGCTGGCAGTGCCCGGCGCAGACACGGATTTTTCGAACGACGCCGAGATCGGCGGCATCGTCAAGACGTGGACGACGCCCTATGCCGCCACCGACGAGATGCATGACGAGGCGGCATGGGAGAAGGTGCCCGCGCGCGACCGGGTCTCGGCGCGCGGCATCGAGGTTGGGCATATCTTCCATTTCGGCGACAAATATTCCAAGCCGATGGGTGCCAAGGTGACCGGCCCGGACGGCAAGGATCATTTCGTTTCTGGCGGTTCCTACGGCATCGGCCCGTCGCGGCTGGTCGCGGCGATCATCGAGGCCAGCCATGACGATAACGGCATCATCTGGCCGGAGGCGGTGGCACCGTTCGATGTCGGCTTGATCAACATGAAGGCTGGCGATGCCGAATGCGACCGCGTCTGCGGCGAGCTGAATGCCGCCTTTGCCGCCGCCGGCAAGGAGGTGCTCTACGACGACACCGACCAGCGGCCGGGCGGCAAGTTCGCCACCGCCGACCTGATCGGGCTGCCGTGGCAGGTGATCGTCGGGCCGCGTGGTGTCGCCGCCGGCGAGGTCGAAATCAAGAACCGCAGGACCGGCGAACGCGAGACGCTGCCGATCGCGGACGTGAAGCAGCGCTTCGGTGCCGCGGCATGAACGAAGCGGCGGCAGCAAGACCATCGGGCGCCGGGCCTTTTTCCGGCTTCGAGCGCTTGGTGGCGTGGCGCTACCTGCGCTCGCGCCGCAAGGAGACGGTGATTTCGGTGATCGCCTCGATCTCTTTCCTCGGCATCATGCTGGGCGTTGCCACGCTGATCGTCGTCATGGCGGTCATGAACGGCTTTCGCGCCGAACTGCTGACGCGCATCCTTGGCGTCAACGGGCACCTGATCGTGCAGCCGCTCGACATGCCGCTGGAGGACTATGCCCAGGTCGCTGGCCGCATCAACGGCGTGCCCGGCGTTAAATACGCCATCCCGCTGATCGACGGGCAGGTGCTGGCGCAAGGCAATGTCGGCGGCGGCACCGGCGCGCTGGTGCGCGGCATACGCGGCGAGGATCTCGGCAAGATCACCATCGTCGCCAACAACATCAAGGAGGGCTCGATCGTCGGCTTCGACACCGGCGAAGGCGTCGCCATCGGCAGCCGCATGGCCGAAAATCTCGGCCTTGTGCTCGGCGATACCATCACGCTGATCTCGCCCGAGGGTGACATCACGCCGCTCGGTACGACGCCGCGCATGAAAGGCTATCCGGTCACCGCGATCTTCGAGGTCGGCATGTCGGAATATGACAGTTCCATCGTCTACATGCCGTTTTCGGAAGGGCAGCTTTACTTCAACATGGACGGCCGGGCGCAGACGATCGAGATCTACGCCGACAATCCCGACAATATCGACGCGCTGAAGCCGAAGGTCGAAGAGGCGGCGCAGCGGCCGATCAGCCTTGTCGATTGGCGGCAGCGCAACAAGACGTTCTTCGACGCGTTGCAGGTCGAGCGCAATGTCATGTTCATGATCCTGACGCTGATCGTGCTGGTGGCGGCCCTCAACATCATTTCGGGCCTGATCATGCTGGTCAAGGACAAGGGCCACGACATCGCCATCCTGCGCACCATGGGCGCGACGCGCAGTGCCATCCTGCGCATCTTCCTGATGACCGGGGCTGCGATCGGCGTTGTCGGCACCATCGCCGGCGTGCTGCTCGGCATCGTGATCTGCCTCAACGTCGAGCGCATCCGCCAGTTCTTCTCCTGGCTGGCCAACGAGCGGCTGTTCAATCCCGAGCTTTATTTCCTAAGCCAGCTGCCGGCCCGCATGGATGCCAGCGAGACGATCTCGGTCGTTCTCATGGCTTTGGCGCTGTCGTTCCTGGCGACCCTGTTTCCGGCCTGGCGCGCGGCCAGGCTCGATCCGGTCGAAGCGCTGAGGTACGAATGATGGCCGAGGCCATTATCGAGCTGAAGAGCGTCGAACGGCACTATGTCCAGGGGCCGCGCAAGCTGACCATCCTGAACGGCGCCGATTTTTCGCTGAAGCGTGGCGAGATGGTGGCGCTTGTGGCGCCGTCGGGCACCGGCAAGTCGACGCTGCTCCACACCGCCGGGCTGCTGGAGCGACCGGACGCCGGCGACGTGATCCTGGCGGGGCGCGCCTGCGGCCGGCTTTCCGACGACGAACGCACGGCGATCCGCCGCAACGACGTCGGCTTCGTCTACCAGTTCCATCATTTGTTGCCTGAGTTTTCTGCGCTGGAAAACATCATGATGCCGCAGCTGATAAAAGGGCTGCCGCGCAAGGAGGCGGCCGAGCGGGCGGCGCAATTGCTCGACTATATGCAGATCGGCAAGCGGGCACAGCATCGCCCCTCCGAGCTCTCCGGCGGCGAGCAGCAGCGGGTCGCCATTGCGCGTGCCGTCGCCAATGCGCCGCTGGTGCTTTTGGCCGACGAGCCGACCGGCAATCTCGACCCGGTGACTGCTTCCTATGTGTTCGAGGCGCTGGCAGCACTGGTCCGGCAATCGGGCCTGGCGGCGCTCATCGCCACCCACAATCACGAGCTCGCCTCGCGCATGGACCGCCGCGTGACGCTGGCCGACGGCAAGGTCGTGCCGCTTTAGAGTGCGCTGCAATTGAGGCGATGACGGCCTGCGAGCTGTGCCGTGCGCCGTCCCGCCGCTTTCGCGCGCCTGTCGGCCCCGAAACGCTCGGCATCTCCCTCTCAACCGTTTCTTAACCCTGTCGAAATGACCGAGCGCAATTCCGGTGACGCCCGGACTGCGATCGTTGACATTCGAACAAAATTAGAACAAAATACGAACATACTAACAACAGGAGAGAGTTATGACCGATCTTGTTCAGGATGTCGTCTCGCTGGTGTGCATGAGCACGTTCCTCATTTCCATGGCAATCTGGATCGGCGCGATGTGAGGATTGAGCTCAAGGGCGGGCTCGATGCTGATGAGCGACGGCCGCCTTCGCATAGTGGCGCAGGCATTGGGCGAGTGTTTCAGCCGGCCTTGCGGGAAACTTCGACAGGCGACACCGCGGCGGGCCCGAACACGTCCTCGAAAGCGGATTTCAGCGCCAGGTCGAGGTCGGCCATGGTCACGGGAAGGCCGAGGTCGACAAGGCTGGTGACGCCGTGATCCTGGACGCCGCACGGCACGATGCCGCTGAAATGGCTAAGGTCCGGCTCGACATTGATGGCGATGCCGTGAAAGCTCACCCAGCGCCTCAGCCTGATGCCGATGGCGGCGATCTTGTCCTCGGCCGCCGAGCCGTCGGGCAAAGCGGGGCGGTCCGGCCGAACCACCCAGACGCCGACGCGGTCCTCGCGGCGTTCGCCGCGTACGTTGAAGGCGGCCAGCGAGCCGATGATCCATTGTTCGAGTGCGGCGACGAAGGCGCGGACATCCTCGCGCCGCCGCTTCAGGTCGAGCATGACGTAGGCGACGCGCTGGCCCGGCCCATGATAGGTGTATTCGCCGCCACGCCCGGCGGCAAAGACCGGGAAACGGTCCGGCTCGATCAGGTCCTCGATGCGGGCGCTGGTGCCGGCGGTGTAGAGCGGCGGGTGCTCGACCAGCCAGACCATCTCGCCGGCGGCGCCGCTGCGGATTGCCTCGGCGCGCGCCTCCATCACGGCGAGCGCATCGGGATAGGCGGTGAGCCCCGGCTCGATGCGCCATTCGACCGGCGCCGAGCCGGGCAAGGGCAGGAACGACGTGGCGATCTGGCTGCGTTCTGTCATGATATCTCGTCTCGCCACTCATATGGCGGCAATCGGTACAAACGTCCAGTTCCGGCACGTTCGGCCCTTGAACAGTTATGCCGATGTCCGGCCGATTATTGCTGGCCGCGCACTTGTTTCACCGGAAACGATTTGCTACACGCCGCGGGCCGGTTGGTTCCGGCTCCTACCACGTGCGGTCGTGGCGGAATTGGTAGACGCGCAGCGTTGAGGTCGCTGTGGGGCAACCCGTGGAAGTTCGAGTCTTCTCGACCGCACCATTAAATTCGAAAGCGGAATCTCTTACACGTTGAATTCGAGCACGGCGAGGAGCGTCCTTGTCAGGGCGCGAGGCTTTTTGCCTGGTTGCGATCACGAATGTGGCCCAGTTAAGAAGCAATCGGCGCGCGGAGCCATCTATGCGGTTGGCGTGCAAACTATTCGCGCACCAAGCGTCCGATTGCCCACCGGATCACAAATACAACAACGATCGGTACGTAGCCGTCCACGGCATAGTGGCAGCCAGTGTACACCGATCCGTACAGGATCAGGCCTGTAAAGGTCCAACCGAGAACGAGCCGGCGCTGGGTGTGGTTCGAGGGCCAGCTCGATCTCGACGCTGATCGGATGGTTCATGGCCTATGGTCCAGCGACGATCGCAGCGAAAATAAGCACCTTTGCGCTTGCCTTGAAGGCATCCTATTCTGGCGGGTAGTATCCGCTCGTGGGCATAGAATGTCGGTACTGCCTTTCTTAAGAATTTACGCGCTGCTCAACGCGGTGCTGGCTGCGACTGGGCTTGTGGCGGTGGCTACGCTCACGATACCGGACATGCCCGGACGAAGCAGACTGGCTTTGGCTGCCGTGCTCGCGGTCATTTGGGGTGTCTATCTCCTGGAATTGGCGGAGAAACTGCTCAAGCGCCGGGCGGGAGACGTTCGGGACAGGACGCCGGCAATCGCCATTGATGTGCTCGCGGTTTTGGTTCCACTCGCCGCATTTCTGCTCGTCGGCACGCCTGACCGGAGCCTCTACTGTGCTGTCTGGCTGCTGAAACCGCTGCGCGACTCAACTTTCTTCCCGCTGCTGGGCAGAATCCTGACCAACGAAGCGCGCAACCTGATCGGCGTCGCCACGGTCTTCGGCATCGTTCTTTTCGGTTTTGCGCTCGCAGCCTATGTCATCGAGCGCGACGTCCAACCGCAACAGTTCGGCAGCATCCCCCAGGCAATGTGGTGGGCGGTGGTCACGCTGTCCACCACCGGCTATGGCGACGCTATTCCGGAAAGCTTCGCCGGCCGCGTCCTTGCCGGGGCGGTCATGATGAGTGGCATCGGCATCTTCGCGCTCTGGGCTGGCATTCTTGCCACCGGCTTTTATCAAGAAGTCCGTCGCGAGGATTTCGTCCGCAATTGGCAATTGGTCGCCGCCGTGCCGTTGTTTCAGAAGCTCGGCCCGGCCACACTAGTCGAGATCGTGCGCGCATTGCGACCTCGCATCGTGCCGGCGGGCGCTGTGATCTGCCGCAATGGCGAGACCGGTGACCAGATGTTCTTCGTCGTGGAGGGGCGCGTCAGCGTCGCGACGCCGAACCCGGTGGATCTGGGCCCTGGCGCCTTCTTCGGCGAGATGGCGCTGATCACCGGCGAACCGCGCTCGGCGACCGTCAGCGCCACAACGGTGGTCTCACTCCTGTCGCTACACTCGGCGGATTTCCAGATGCTGTGCAGCAGCAGCCCGGAGATCGCAGAAACCATCCGCAAGACCGCGCTCGAGCGGCGCGGCGCGGCGCCTAACGGTTGACCGTATTAGACTAGGTATTCGTCAGGAGGAGGATGCGGTGCCAAGGCGGCCAATTGCCTGCCGATGGCGGCTGGCTGGAACTACATGCTCTGCCGCTGCCGAACCACCCTCAATACAAATCGCCACGGAATCGTAGAAAAATGCTTTAAAAATCAACGCGGGAGGCGTTGCGGCGCTGCATCTCGACCGCACCATTAAATTCGAAAGCGGAATCTCTTGCCCGTTGAAATTCGAGCACGGCAGGGAGCGTCCTTGTCGGGGCACGTGCTTTTTGCCTGATTGCGGTCGCGAGTTTGGCTTATGCGAAGTGGCCATCGGCAGGCATGGCCATCTATCGACAAGCGCACATAACTATTCGCGCACCAGGCGTCCGGTCGCCCACCAGATCACCGATACAACAACGATCGATGCGTAGCCGTCCACGGCATAGTGCCAGCCGGTGAACACCGATCCGTACAGGATCAGGGCTGCAAAGATCCAACCCAGAACGCCAAGCCAGCGATTGATCGATGACAGCAAATAGGCGTTCAATGCGGCAAAGGCGACATGCATGCTTGGCATGGCCGAGATGCCGCCGCCAAGACTTGGCCGGCCGCTTTGGTAAGCCATCAGGAGATATGCCGCGGGTTCCCGCACCATGTAACTATGGTCCAGCCTGTCCAGGGCCGCATTCAATCCGTGGAAGCGATCCACGCCGACAAAGTGGTGGTAGTAAACCGGTCCGACCGATGCCAGCGCCAGGGCCAAGACCGTTCCGAGGACGGACAACGTCAGCGCTGCTGCGCAGAGATAGCGGATGCGGGCAATCTCGTCCGACCAGAGCGACACGAAAAGAATGGTGCCGAACCACTGGTAAAACCAAATGACTTCATAGCTGTTGAAGACGACGAACGACCAATTGTTGCTGTCGAGCTTATGGACGATCTCCCATGGCGGCATCCCGTGCAGCCATTCATCAGCGTCGGCCAACCAGTTGTCGGCATAGTATGGGACGACGGACGGGATGGCGATCTTGTAGGTAGAGAACGCGGTCAAGCTGGCAAAGAAGAACAGCAGCACCAGCAGACAACCGCGCCAGCGCCCTTGAACCAAATCCAGTGCGTAGCGAACCGGTTGCCGCCGGCCATGGATTAGCGCGGTACAGCAGACGCCACCGATAAACAACACCGGAATGCCAACAAGAAACTTGTGAGAATAGATTAAGGCAGACGTATAGAATACTTCTGGATATAGTGCAGATGCGCCTAAAACGTATGTCGCCATGAACAAGGAGAGGCGCAATTGCCATATGGCGGAGGGCCTGTACCGAGAGGCTTCCGTAGTTAGGGCCAAACCAATTTACCCGTTCTTAACGTTTCGCCGGAGAGACACATACACCGATAAGGTAAAAACCTTGCCGCCAGGTTTACTTTTCCCCGGTGGTCGACATTTGCCGGCCGGCCCGCATGCCGTGGATCGATTCCCTGAGCAATCTTGCATCCGCATTGCTGTCCATGCCCCGCGTGAAGGAAGCCTCGAGCCGGCCGGTTGCTTAAACACGGGCCCGCCACGCCTTCGGTTGACATATCATAAGTTTTAGCTTATCATAAGTCATGGTTTATGATTATGCAGGAATGGTGGCCTTGGCCGATCCGACGCGCCGCAAGGTGTTCGAGCTCATCGCCGATCGGCCACGCTCGGTCATCGATCTGACGCGAGTGCTTCCGGTCTCGCAGCCGGCGGTATCGCAGCACCTCAAGGTTTTGAAGGAAGCCCGGCTGGTCCGCGCAGAGCCGAAAGGTGCCAGCAACATCTATCATCTCGACCCGCATGGGCTCGGCGAGATGCGTGCCTGGCTCGACCGCATGTGGGGCGATGCGCTCGACGCCTTCAAACGGGAAGTCGACAACAGCAAGGAGAAGAGGAAATGACGACCATGATCAAGCCCGCGCCGGTCAGGAAGTCGGTGACCGTGGAGGTGCCGCTCGACAAGGCGTTCGATGTGTTCACCACAGGATTCGGGCGCTGGTGGCCGGCTTCGCATTCGATCGGCAAATCCGCCCTGACGACCGCGGTGATCGAACCGAAAGCCGGCGGCCGCTGGTACGAGATCGGCGAGGATGGGTCACAATGCGATTGGGGCGAGGTTCTCGCCTGGGATCCGCCGTCCAGGCTGACGCTCGCCTGGCGGATTGGAGCCGGCTGGCGCTACGATCCGGCATTGCTGACCGAAGTCGAGATCCGCTTTGTCGCGCTCGGCGAGAACGCGACGCGTGTGGAACTCGAGCACAGGCTTCTGGAGAACATGGGCGAAACCGCAGAGACGATGCGCGAGGCCTTCGAATCGGAGGGTGGCTGGAGCGGTCTCCTGGACCGCTATGCGGCTGAGGCCAAGCGCCACGCCGCCTGATCGGGAAGCCGTTAAGTCCAATATCCAGCGAGGCCGTCGCACCCTCGGCCTCGCCGTTTTTGAATCAGTGTCGATCTGCCCATCTGGTTGACCGGGGCGGGGAGATACGCTGCCCTTTACCTGCCGCCGCGAAGGTTTGCAGCGCCGCAGGTTTGTAGAACGTCCTCTCCTCCTACCATCCGGTATGCGCCGCGTCGTTTGGACGCGCGAACGGCGCTGTAGCAATTTGTCGTTGTGCATGGTCCTTTCGCAAAATCGATTCCGATTGTCAGGATCATGGTCTAGACCTGACAGGCACCTTATCCGGAAATCCGATGGCGGAGGCGCTGGTGGAAGGCCAGGACGAACAGATGACCGGCGCCAGGGCGGCTGAGAAGCGCCGCGCCGACATCTATGACGAGGACGGCGTCATCCTGTCGTCGTTCCTCGCCCAGATCGGTGCCGCGATCGCCGATCGCGATACGCTGACGCTGAAGCGCGAAGTCGACGATCTGCACCAGTCGGAACTCGGCCACCTGCTCGAGGCCCTGCACCCGGAACAGCGACGCGCGCTGGTCGAATTGCTGGGCAAGGATTTCGATTTTTCCGCGCTGACCGAGGTTGACGAGGCGATCCGCCGCGACATCGTCGACAGTCTGCCCAATGCGCAGATCGCCCAGGCGGTGCAGGAGCTCGATTCCGACGACGCCGTTTACATTCTCGAGGATCTCGACCAGGAGGACCAGGACGAGATCCTGTCGCGGCTGTCGTTCACCGAGCGGATCAGGCTGCGGCGTTCGCTCGACTATCCCGAAGAGACCGCCGGCCGCCGCATGCAGACCGAGTTCGTCGCGGTGCCGCCGTTCTGGACGATCGGCCAGACCATCGACTACATGCGCGAGGACAACAATCTTCCCGACCGTTTCAGCCAGATCTTCGTCATCGATCCGAGCTTCAAGCTGCTCGGCGCCATCGACCTCGACCAGATCCTGCGTACCAAGCGCTCGGTCAAGGTCGAAGAGGTCATGCATGAGACCAGGCATGCCATCCCGGCCACCATGGACCAGGAGGAGGCGGCACGCGAATTCGAACAATACGATCTTCTGTCCGCCGCCGTCGTCGACGAGAACGAGCGGCTGGTCGGCGTGCTGACCATCGACGACGTCGTCGACGTCATCCAGCAGGAGGCCGAGGAAGATCTGCTGCGCATGGGCGGCGTCGGCGACGAAGAACTCTCGGACAGCATCTTTTCGACCTCGCGCTCGCGCGTGCCCTGGCTGCTGGTCAATCTTTTGACGGCTTTCCTGGCGGCCTCGGTGATCGGCTTGTTCGACCGCACCATCGAGCATATCGTGGCGCTGGCGGTGCTGATGCCGATCGTCGCCGGCATGGGCGGCAATGCCGGCTCGCAGACCATGACGGTCACGGTGCGGGCGCTGGCGACCAGGGACCTCGACATCTACAATGCCGGCCGCATCATCCGCCGCGAAATCGGGGTGGGCTTCATCAACGGCATCATCTTTGCCATCCTGATCGGCCTCGTGGCTGCTGCCTGGTTCCACGATCGCAATCTCGGCGGCATCATTGCGGCTGCGATGATCATCAATATGTTCGTGGCGGCTCTGGCGGGCATCCTTATCCCGCTGCTGCTCGACCGCTTCAAGATCGATCCGGCTGTGGCTTCGGCGGTTTTCGTCACCACGGTCACCGATGTCGTCGGTTTCTTTGCCTTTCTCGGGCTCGCCACATGGTGGTTCGGCGTGCGCTGAACGTCACCTCAATTGACTTTTACGTAAATGCCATGCGAGGCTTTGAAAGGTGCCTTGTCCGCCGATTCTGGTACGCGCCTGGGCGCCGGCGGCGCCGGCCAGTTGGAACTCGCGGCGTGGCCGGGGCATTGGAGTGACGATGCGGGAATATTATTCGATCACGGAGCTGACCCGCGAATTCGACGTGTCGACGCGGACGTTGCGCTTCTATGAGGACGAAGGGCTGGTGCAGCCGGTAAGACGCGGCCGCACGCGGCTGTTCCGTCCGTCGGACCGGCATCTCATCCGCCAGATCATGCGGGGAAAAAGACTCGGCTTCTCGATCAACGAAATCCGCGAGATCATCCAGATGTACAGGGAGCCGCCCGGCGAGGTAGGCCAGCTCAAGCTGATGATCAAGCGCATCGAGGAAAAGCGCGAGGATCTTCGCCAGAAACGCCGTGACCTCGAAGAGACCCTGGCAGAGCTCGACCAAGCCGAGGAATCCTGCGTCGAGCGGCTGGTGGAACTCGGCGTCACCACATGAGCGTGGCGTCAGCGCCGGCTCAAATCCAGCGCCGCACCCTTTTGGCGTAGTCCCGGTATTTCTTACCGAATTTGGCCGTCAGCACCTTCTCCTCGCTCTCGATCGTCAGCTTCTGCGTCAGGAACGCCGCGATGACTGCCAGCGGCAGGAACCAGGCGATCCCAGTGACAAAGGCGAGGCTGACCAGCAGCAGCGTGTTGGCGAGGTAGATCGGGTTGCGGCTGACGGCGAAGGGTCCGGTGGTCACCAGATGGTCAGGCACGCCGTTCGGGTTGAGCGTCGTCTTGACGCGGATCATGGTGCGGATTGCCGTGAACCAGAGCGCGGCAACCGCCACCAACCCCACAAGGCCGGCGGCGAACAGGATGTCGCCGAGAAGATCGCCGATCCACGGCAGCGGATAGAACAGCCCTAGCGCGACGCTGACGATGATGGCGGCGATATAGATCAGCGGCGGCCATGGGATGTGCCCCAGCTTCGGCTGCCCAGGATTTTGCTGCATGGGTTTCGGGTGACTGTCGCTCATTATTGTCCTCCCTCGATTAGCGCGTTCCCGGTTCCGCCGCCTCGGTTTGGGCGGTGCAGGTGCCGGCGAGCTCGCCAATGTGCGCCTTCCACTCCGGGGACTGGTCGTCGCTGTAGAGCCGGTCAAGCGAGGCTTCGCCCTGGAGAGTGTCCAGCATGCAGGCACAATAGCTGGAGCAGAACTCGGTGTCGCGTGCCTGCTCGCAGGATATCTGGCAGGATTTCAGAAAACTCACCTCCCTGGTTTCGGCCTGCGCCGGCATGAATTGCGAAAACAGCCAGACCGAGCCGATCAGCACCGGCTGATGGATCAGGTAGAAGGCAAGGCTGTGCCGGCCGATGAAGACCAGTGGATTTGCCCAGCGGCCGGGCGCCAAGGCCGACAGCCGCGTCAGCGCGCCGGAGGTGGCGGCGAGCTTGGTAACCGCGATGCCGGCAAGTACGGCGCCGAACCAGGGCAGCAGCGGAACGTAGTCGTTGGAGCGCGGGTTGGTCGCCGACAGGCCGACCCACCACAAAGCCGGATGATCGAAAAGCTCGGATCGCAGGTAGAAAGGCGCAGCGACGACGAATACGGCGACAAGCAGCGTCAGCAGCGCCGGCAGGCGCAGGAACGCCAGGCCAAGCAGGCTGGCGAGCGCGATCTCGTGCAATATGCCGAAAAAGATGAAGCCGTCGGGCGTGGCGATGCGGGTGACCAGCGATATTGCGAGCGCTGCCCCGGCAACCATGGCGAAGCGCTTCCAGAAGCCGGTCCAGCGGATTTTTTTGCCATGGGCGAGATAGAGGCTGATGCCGACCAGGAACAGGAAGCTCGAGGCGATGCAGCGCGCGTAGATTTTCCACCAGCCGAAGGCGGTGAGGCCGGGATCGGTGTAGCCGAAGAATTCGAGGTCCCAGGTGAAATGATAGCTCGCCATGGCAAGCAAAGCGATGCCGCGTGCAATGTCGATAACGGCGATGCGCTTCGACTTCGGTTGATCCTGAACGGCTGCGGTCGGCGTGTCGATGCTCATGGTCTCGCTGTCTTGGTTCAGCCCCGGCAAGACGACTATCACGGTTGCCACCGTCAAAAGAAGCAGGGCCTTGCGTCGTGTTGGCGCCGGTCGGCATCAGGGCTGCTTTAGGCCACAGCCGGAAAGCCTTTGGCCGGCGTGCTGGCGTTCTTCGGCCTGGGCGCGGTTTTCGCGACGCTCGGGCTGCTGGCGGTGGCCTGCGGCTTCGTCACCTGGCGTTATCTGCCCAAATCGCTTTGATGTGCGAGCGCCGCATGGCGCTCGCGCACCCAGTTGTGGAAGCGGTGCAAGTCGTATTCCTCGGGCATCAGCACGCCGGCCTTGTGGCGCATCGAGCGCAGGCCCATCTGGTTGACCTCGCAGATATCAGCATCCTCCTCCAGCACCTGGGTACCGAACGCGACGATGTTGTCGATATCGGCGGCCGGATCGGCGAGCGCTTCGCGTCGCGGCAGACGAGCAGCCAGTTGCGATACCAGATGCCTCGAGATCGCGCTGATAGGCCGCGATGTCCCAATAGGCTGTTGACGGCAGCGTCGGCTCGGGCCGCGTCAGGCCGTTGTAGGGATCGCTTGTTCGGGCTGGGTTGCATGCCGGCTTCCTCCCCATCCGTCAGCCGACACCCGGCTGCGAAAATTGTCAATCGCGGCGCCGGTCTGCGAACTTGGCGAGGCGGCGCATTCGCCACACGATCCGGCGGAATTTGGTTTACCGGGCGCGGCGATTCTGCCTATAGTCGCTGATGTCGTCGGTTCCGTTTGGAACCAAGAGGGAATGTGGTTAGGGCAAGTTGTTTGCCCAATGCCGCGGCTGCCCCCGCAACTGTGTGCGGTAGTCCTCTCCATATGCCACTGAAGGTTCGCCTTCGGGAAGGTGGGGAAGGGCGCTGATCCGCGAGCCAGGAGACCTGCCGGCGACAGGAAACTGACTTCTATGCCCTCGGGTGGAGGGCGAAAGGACAAGACATGAATACCGCTTCCGTTTCGCTCGGCGCTTCCGCCTCCTCGCAGTCGCGTCTCATGCAGCTGGCGCTTGCTGCATTCCTCGGCATTTTCGTCATGGGCTTTGTCGGCTTTTCGCATATCGATGCGGTCCACAATGCCGCGCACGACTATCGCCATTCGATGGGCTTTCCCTGCCACTGACAAGGGGCTGACATCATGACACTGTTTCGCAACGTCGTGTTCATCGCGGCGATCGCAGGGCTTGTGGCCGGCGTGGCTCTCGCCTGCATGCAAGCCTATGCCACGGTGCCGCTCATCCTAAAGGCGGAAGTCTACGAACAGGCCGGCGGCGGCCATGACCATGCCGCGGCACCTGCGGCACCGGCCGAAAGCGCCGCGGGCACGACGGCTATGAGCAGCGCCGCGCCGGCACCGGCTGAAGCAATGGCTCCGGCGGAAGACGAAGGCTGGGCGCCGGCCGACGGTTTCGAGCGCTTCGGCTTCAGCGTCGTTGCCAATATCGTCACCGGCATCGGCTTTGCGCTGGTCCTGGTTGCGGTTTCGGAATTCGCCGGCGGCATCGGCAACTGGCGCCAGGGCCTGTTCTGGGGGCTTGCCGGCTTTGCCGTGTTCACGCTGGCGCCGGGCCTCGGCCTGCCGCCGGAACTGCCGGCGATGCCGGCGGCCGACCTTGTCCAACGCCAGATCTGGTGGTGGGCAACAGTGGTGGCGACCGCCGCCGGGCTCGGCCTTATCGCCTTCCGCAGATCGTTGCCGCTGGCGATCCTTGCCGTAGCGTTGATCGTGGCGCCGCATATTGTCGGCGCGCCGCAGCCCGATAGCTTCGAGACGGCGATCCCGGAACGCCTGCACCACCAGTTCGTGGTGGCGGTGACGCTGACCAATCTGGTGTTCTGGCTGGTGCTCGGCGCGGTCGTCGGCGTGGTGCGCGGACGCTTCACGGGCACGGCGACCAGCCTGCGCGACAGCTTTGCCTGCCCGCGCTGCCGGGGCACTCACCGTGGTCATGGGGGGTGCGCGCTCGGGAAAGCGCGCGCATGCCGAGAGCCTGGTGACGGTCGGCCCGCCGCCTTGGAGCTATATCGCCACGGCGCAAGCCTATGACGACGAGATGCGCCAGCGCATCGCGCTGCACCGCTCGCGCCGCGGCGCCGGCTGGACGACCATCGATGCGCCGCTCGACCTTGCCGGCGCGATCGGAGCGCTGCCTGACGGCCAGCCGGTGCTGATCGATTGCCTGACGCTGTGGCTGACCAATCACATGCTGGCCGACCATGATGTCGAGGCCGAATGCCGGAGGCTGGCCGATGTGCTGTCGCGGCCGCGTGGGCCGTGGTTCGTGGTGTCCAACGAGGTCGGCCAGGGCATCGTGCCGGACAATGCGCTGGCAAGACGGTTTCGCGACGCCGCCGGCCGGCTGAACCAGGACGTCGCGGCTGTTGCCGGCACCGTGCTTTTGATGGTGGCGGGGCTGCCGCTCAAGGTGAAATGACATGGCTGATACTATCGATCCCAAGGACGAGGAACGCCACCGCGCCAAGATGGCCAAGCGCAAGGCGGTGCAGGACGCAGAGGTCGCGGCCAAGACGGTCGAGAAGGGGCTGCTGATCGTCAACACCGGACCGGGCAAGGGCAAGACCACGGCCGCCTTTGGGCTGGCACTCAGGATGCTCGGCTATGGCAAGCGCGTCGGCGTCGTTCAGTTCATCAAGGGCAAATGGCACACCGGCGAGAAAGACGCCTTTACCGCCTTCGGCGACCGTGTCGTCTGGCACGCCATGGGCGAAGGCTTTACCTGGGAGACACAGGACCTGAAGCGCGACATCGCGGCGGCCGAGGCTGCCTGGGCGAAAGCGCTGGAGCTGATGGCCGAGCCGTCGATCAGCCTCGTGGTGCTCGACGAGCTGAACATCGCGCTGCGCTACGACTACCTCGATCTCGAAAAGGTGGTCGCGGCGCTGAAGGCGCGTCGCGAAGGCCTGCATGTCGTCGTCACCGGCCGCAACGCCAAACCGGTATTGGTCGAGGCGGCCGATCTGGTCACCGAGATGGGCGTGACCAAGCACCACTTCTCCGCCGGCGTGAAGGCGCAGCAGGGGATCGAGTTCTGAGGGGTGTTGCTGGCGCCTCTTCTTCCTTCTCCCCTTGTGGGAGAAGGTGGATTGGCGCGCAGCGCCAAGACGGTTGAGAGGTGCTGGCCGGGGCGCTGTTGGTGCCAAGCTGGAACACCCCTCATCCGGCCGCTTCGCGGCCACCTTCTCCCACAAGGGGAGAAGGGAAAGCCGCACGAAGCGGCTCGCCCCTGGAATGGTAAGGGTGAGGGGCAGCGCCGACCTGAAGCGATCATTTGAGGCGTAGCCCTATTTTGTTCTTGCTTTGTGCCGGCAGCTATGCTACTAATTTCGGTATGGTGCTAATTGGCTCCAACGACCCGCCGCATGGCGGGTTTTTGTTTCGCCTGAGATCGGGCGAAGATCACAACAGAATTACGACCGTCGAGATTACCCCAAACAGTGCGATCAGCAGAAAGTCGGCGATCCGGTAGAGTTTCAGTGCCGCCGGATGTCAGGGGATAGAGTTCTGGTCGCTTGCGAAGCTGGAGATTGTTCGTGGACCAGGCGATAATCGTCTATCTTATTCTCAATGATGGTCAGTTTGGTGCCGCTGACGAACGCGAATCCATTTATGCGCTCGAGGATCGGCTAGAGAAAGCTATCGAGGATGCATCGGTCGGCGAGTTTGACGGTGACTTGTTTGGTGAAGGCGAATGCATCCTCTACATGTATGGGCCAAACGCTGAACGACTTTTCGTCGTAGTCGAACCCTTATTGAAATCTTCTCCCGTAGCTGCCGGTGGGTACGCGATCAAAAGGTTTGGCGTGGAAGCCGATCCGAGCGCAAAGGAAGTCCGTGTTACCTGGTAGGTCGGGTTTGCCGACCCATTCGGACGTTCACGCGGCGATGACGATCACCGCGATGATTCCGAACAGCGCGATCAGCAGTAAGTCGGCGACGCGGTAGAGTTTCAGGGCCCGTCGGATGTCGGTGCTCTCGACATCATCGCGCCGGCCGCCGTCGCCCATCAATGCGTCTTCGACCATCACGCCGTCATAGGAACGGGGGCCGGCGAGCGCCAGGCCGAGCCCGCCGGCCATCGCTGCTTCCGGCCAGCCGGCGTTGGGCGAGCGGTGTTTTTTCGCATCGCGCCGCACGGCGTGCCAGGCGCCCTTGGCGTCGGCGCCCTTGACCAGAAAAGCGGCGAGTACGATCAGCAGCGCCGTCAGCCGCGACGCCGGCAGATTGATCCAATCGTCGAAGCGCGCCGCCGCCCAGCCGAAGGCTTCGTGGCGCGGGGTGCGATGGCCGATCATCGAATCGGCGGTGTTGGCGGCCTTGTAGGCGACGCCGCCGGCGAGCCCGCCGATACCGAGCCAGAAGGCCGGAGCGACGACGCCGTCGGAGAAATTCTCGGCCAGGCTTTCGATCGCGGCGCGGCAGACAGCGGCCCTGTCGAGCTTTTCCGGGTCGCGACCGACGATCCGCGAGACGGCAATGCGGCCCATATCCAGTCCGCCGCTGTCGAGTGCGTCGGCGACCGCTTCGACATGCTCGGCCAGGCTCTTCTGCGACAGCAGCGACGTCGCCAGGATTGCGGTGACCAACAAGCCGAGGGGAATGCTCCAAAGCAAGGTTTCGAGCCAGAGGGCGAGGGCGGCCGGCACCAGCACGATCACCAGCAGCGCGACGACGCCCCAGCCGCGACGGTGGGCGTCGGAATCAGTGGCGCGGTTGAGCCTGCGGTCGAGAAAGGATATCAGCCTGCCGAACCAGGTGACGGGATGGCCAATGGCATCGAAGAGCCGGGCCGGGTAGCCGAGTACAAGTTCGATGGCCAGCGACAGGAAAGTGATCAGGATCGGCATGAAGTCTCTTGATGGAGTGACGGCGGCAGTGGACCACGGCGGAAGCCTTGGCCGGGCGAGGGCGCTTTTCCCTCACGCGCCGCTGCCTTTCGTCGACCTCTCGACCGGGATCAATCCGCACTCCTACCCGCTTTTCGATTTGCCCGCCACCGCCCTGTCGCGATTGCCGGAAACAGCGCGCAGCCGCGACTTGGCTGAACTCGCGGCAAGCGCCTATGGCGCCCCGTCGGCGGCGAATGTCGCAGCGGCGCCCGGCACGCAGATCCTGTTGCCGCGCGTCGCTTCCCTGGTCAGCCCGGGCACGGCGCTGGTGCTCGGGCCGACTTATGCCGAGCATCGGCGGGCAGCGGCGATCGCCGGCCATGCGGCGGCTGAAGTCGATGATTTCGAAGCCCTGGCGGCGGCCGACCTTGCCGTCGTCGTCAATCCCAACAACCCGGACGGGCGCGTCGTCGAGCGCGAAAGATTGCTTCGACTTGCCGGGACATTACGCGCCAGAGGCGGGCTGCTGGTGGTCGACGAGGCCTTCATGGATGTCGGCCCGCGCAGCGAAAGCCTGGCCGGCGACGTCGACCAGGGCGGCATCGTCGTGCTGCGTTCGTTCGGTAAGTTCTTCGGCCTGGCCGGCCTGCGGCTTGGCTTTGTACTGGCCGATGCGCTGACGGTCGAGCGGCTGGAGGCGCAGTTCGGGCCATGGGCAGTTGCCGGGCCGGCGCTCGAATATGGCATAAGGGCGCTTGCCGATACCGGCTGGCAGGCCGGGATGCGGCGTCGTCTGGCCGAGGATGCCGCACGGCTCGATACGCTGTTCGGCCGCTTCGGCGTGCCTGTCGCCGGTGGCACCGCGTTGTTCCGCTATGTCAGGCTGGCGAACGCCGCCGGCCTATTTTCGGTGCTCGGCCAGCGCGGCATCCTGCTTCGGCATTTCGCCGATCGTCCGGATGTGCTGCGCGCCGGCCTGCCGGGAGCCGATGAAGAATGGCGGCGGCTCGAATCCGCACTTGCCGGCTGGGCCTCGCGGCGCGACGATGATGCCAAGGGAGAAACTACCCAATGATCCACGTCTGCTCGCTGTCCAAAGTCGAGGAAACGGTAACGAAGACCGGGGCCGGGCGGCTTCTTTCGCTGCTCGCTGCCGGAACGGAGGTGATGCGACCGGCCTCGATCACCAGGGAAAACCATCTGCATCTGGTCATGCATGACATTGCGGTGGCGCAGGAGGGCATGACCATGCCGGGCGAGGAGCATGTCTTGAACCTGCTCGATTTCGCCCGCCAATGGGATCGGTCGCGGCCGCTGGTGGTGCATTGCTATGCCGGCATCAGCCGTTCGACCGCCTCGGCCTACATCATCGCGGCAGCGCTGGCGCCGAAGCGCGACGAGGCCGAGTTGGCCGAGACGCTGCGCGCGCTGTCGCCCACGGCGACACCCAATCCGCGGCTGATCGCAATTGCCGACGCACTGCTCGATCGCAGGGGCCGGATGATCGAAGCGATCCAGGCGATCGGGCGCGGCGCGGATGCTTTCGAAGGCACGCCGTTCGAATTGAAAATCTGAGCTTAAAAACAAATTCCAGGAAAATGCGCAGGAGTTCTAGGACACGGCCAAGGGGCGAATGATGATCGGGAGAATTTTGGCCATCGTTGTTGGCGTGGTCTGCGCGACAGGCAGCGCCATGGCCGCGTCCATGCCGGCTCTCAAGTCGATCGACCTGGCAGCGCTCCAAGCCACTGTCGAGGGTTTGGCCAAGGAACTTATGCTGCCCGGTGCCATGGTTTTGCTCAAGACTCCGCAGGGCAACCTCGTCTTCGGCTACGGTACGACTGAACTGGGTGCCACGAACCCGCCGCGCGCCGATACCCACTTCCGTGCGGCCTCGAACACCAAGACGATGACCGCCGCTGTCATCGTGCAACTGGTGCAGGAGGGGAAACTGAGCTTCGCCGATCTGATCTCGAAATACGTCCAGCGCGTTCCCAGCGGCGACGAGATAACCATTCGGCAGCTCATAACAATGCGGAGCGGCCTCCCTAACTTCACCAATGCGCCGGAACTTGCCGAAAGCCTGGACAAGTATCCTTACAGGGTATGGACCGCTGATGAAGTACTCGGCATGGCGTTCAAACGGCCGCCGGACTTCGCGCCGGGTGCCGAATTCGAGTACAACAACACCAACTACTATCTGCTCGGCCTTGTTGCCGAGAAGATCGACGGCAAGCCGCTCTCGACCATCTTCCGGGACCGCCTGTTCGGACCGCTCGGCATGAAGAACACGGCGTTGCCGCCGAGCACGTCGAACGCCATCCCCGAGCCATACTCAAACGGCTATCTCTACGGCAGTACTTCGTACGCCCTGGCTGATGCGCCCTATCCGGACAACCTCCAGGCTGCGGCCAGGGCGGGAACGCTCAAGCCCAACGACGACACATGGCAGAACCCGTCCGCCTACTTTGCGGCTGGCGGAGTCATCTCCACCGCGGATGACCTCGCGACCTGGATGCGCGCGCTGGTCGGGGGCAAGCTCTTCAATGCCGACTTTCAGCGGCAGTGGCTTGCAAGCCCTGAGGCGCCGGAGCCGGGCGAACCCGCCATGCAAAAATACGGCTATGGCATCCTAACGCTGACCTTCGGGCCTAACGAAATCTACTATCACGAAGGCGAGATGCCCGGTTACCAGTCCTTCATGGGCTACGATCCGGCCAATGACGTCACCCTGGTCATATGGACCAACCTGACTCTCGCGCTCGACGGCCAGGCGACCGCCAACACCTTGATGGTGAAGATACTGGACGAAATCTACACGGTGTCGCCGCTTCAAGAGGTGAAGTGAGGATCCTCGCGCGCGAATGGAATCGCCCTCGTGAGCGAGGCCTGAACTGGTGGGATCAAACACCTACGCCAACCAATCCGCCAGCTTTGCCTTGCCCACGTCCCTCAGCAGGCCGATGAAGCCGTCGGCCTGATGCTCGGCGGTGAGCCGGCCTTTTTCGGCGGTGGCAATGCTGGCGTCGCCGACGACGCCATTCGGGTTGAGATCGCTGGCGATCCAGGCGAAGGCGTGCGTTCCGGTGTGGCGCAGCAGCGAAAATTCCTTTTCGGCGCGGGCGACCTTGGACACGAAATTGTCGGCCTTGGCCATGTCGACGAGGTCGGGCCGGAAATGCAGCATCAGCGAGGTCTCGACGTCGCCGCCATGAATGCCGTGGCGGTCCTCGAGCTCGGTGTACATGCCGGCCGGCCGGCCAAAACGCTGCCAGCTGGTCTTTACCGCCAGCATCTTTGCCCGCACGCGCAATTCGCGGGTGATGATGCCCATGATCTCCTCATTGCCGCCATGCGAGTTGACGACAATCAGTTTTCGGACGCCGGCGCGCGCGACCGACAGGCCAAGTTCGGTCCACGCCTCGACCAAGGTCGTCGCCGGCAGGGTGAGGGTGCCCGGCGCATGCAAATGCTCGTTCGACTTGCCTACCGCCTGGACCGGCAGGATGCGGATGTCGAGATCGCCGGGCAGGCGCGCGATCACCGTTTCCAGCATGCCGTTCATGATCGAGGTGTCGGTCGAGACCGGCAGATGCGGCCCGTGCTGCTCGATCGCCGCCAGCGGCAGAACGGCAATGGTCGCCTCAGGATCGACGGTCGCGTATTCGGTGGTCCGGTAGTCACCCCACCATACGCGTTTTTTTGCAGCGGTCATGTCATGCCCTCTTGAACCGACAAGCCCAGACCTAACGCGGGAACGATCGGCTGTCGATCATCCCGCCGCAATGACCTCGATCTCGACCTTGAATTCCGGCCGGGCAAAACCGGACACGATCATCAGCGTCGAGGCCGGCGCCGGGCTGGCGAACAGCCGGTCGCGAACCTCCATATAGGGCCGCAGGAAGGCGCGGTCGGTGACGTAGGTGTTGATGCGGACGATGTCGGACAGGCCGAGCCCCGCCTCGCCGAGAATCGCCGCTATGTTCCGGAAACAGAGCTCGGCCTGTGCTCCGGCCTCCTCGGGGATCTGGTCGTCCGGGGTGATTGCGACCTGGCCCGAACACAGCACCAGCCGCTTGCCGGGCGGCAGTTCGACGCCATGGCTGTAGCGGGCGAAGGGCGGCTTGATCGACTTCGGCGTGAGAAATTTGAACATGGCAATCTCCGTTCACGGCAGCCTATCGCATCGGCCCGAAAATCGGGATCGATTTTCGGAAAGCACGATGCGAAGATTCAAAGTTTTAGAGCGTACTTTGTGCGTCCAAGTGGACGCACGTCGCTCTAAGGCCGGATCGATGCGGGCATCAAGATGGCGGTGCATGTCACGAGGGCGATTGTGGACAGGCGATCAAAAAATAGGCACGATGCCTTTCGTACAGCATGACCCGTCCGGCCTTCGCGCCGCCATTGCACAGGCGGGCATTGCACAAGCGGGCGGTCCCGGCGCAACGCGCCGGTGGCATGTGTCTTGCTTCTTGAAACAATGGTGTCGAGCCCGGCGCGTGACGCGCCGGAGCGAACAAAGGGTGGTGTGGATGTACGGAAAACTCAAGATTTCGGCGGGCGTGATCGTGCTGCTTGGCGCAGGCACGCTCGCCGCGGCAGCGAACGAAAAAGTCACCTTCGGCACCAACTGGCTGGCTGAGCCGGAGCACGGGGGTTACTACCAGGCCGTGGTGGACGGCACCTATGCCGCCTGCGGCATCGACGTGACGATCATGCAGGGCGGCCCACAGGTCAGCGGCCGGCCGCTGCTGCTGGCCGGCAAGATCGATTTTTACATGGGCGGCAATCTGCTGTCGGCCTTCGATGCCGTGCAGCAAGGCATACCGATGCGCGTCGTGGCGGCCGACTTCCAGAAGGACCCGCAGGTCATCATGTCCCATCCCGGGCAGGGGCTGGATAAATGGGAAGACCTGAAGAACGCCGACCAGTACATCCTCGGCGACGAAGGTGCGCAGACCTTCTTCCAGTGGATGGTCACCGACCTCGGCTTCGATGCCGCCAAGCGCGTGCCCTACACCTTCAACCCGGCACCGTTCATCGCCAACAAGAAGTCGATCCAGCAGGGTTACGTCACCTCGGAGCCATTCGCCGTCCAGAAGCAGGGCGGTTTCACGCCGAACCAGTTCCTGCTGGCCGACTATGGCTGGGACACATATGCAACGACGGTCGAGACCATGCAGGAGACGATCGACAAGCGTCCCGAGGTGGTCCAGTGCTTCGTCGATGGCTCGGCCAAGGGCTGGTACAATTATCTCTACGGTGACAACAAGGCCGCCAACGAAATGATCAAGAAGGAAAATCCGGACATGACGGATGAGCAGATCGCCTTCTCGATCGAGCAGCTGAAGAAGTTCGGCGTGGTCGATTCCGGCGACAGCGAAAAGCTCGGCATCGGCGCCATGACCGATGCGCGCATCCAGAGTTTCTACGACAAGATGATCAAGGCCAAGGTCACGCCGGCGGGCATCGACATCAAGAAGGCCTACACGCTGGCCTTCGTCAACAAGAGCGTCGGGCTCGACCTGAAGAAGTAGGCCGTGAAGCTGGAGAAAGTGGCGCAACAGCCAGGAAGTATACCAGGGCCGACGCTGTTGGCGCTGCGCGGTGTCGGCAAGGTGTTTTCCAACGGCGTTACCGCGCTCAGCAATGTCGAGCTGACGATCCGGGAAGGCGACTTCCTCAGCCTGCTCGGGCCGTCGGGCTGCGGCAAGTCGACGGCGCTGCGGCTGATTGCCGGCCTGTCGACGCCGACCTCGGGCGTGCTCGACTGGCGCGGCAGCGGCGCCCTCGAGCGTTCGAATATCGGCGACCGTTCAAATATCGGCTTCGTCTTCCAGGAGCCGACGCTGCTGCCCTGGGCCGACGTCTTTGACAATGTCTGGCTGCCGCTGCGGCTGAAGGGCGTGTCGCGTGCCAAGGCGGCGCCGGCGGTGATGGAGATGCTGGCGCGGGTTCACCTGACCGGCTTCGAGAATGCCGTGCCGCGCGAACTGTCCGGCGGCATGAAGATGCGCGTCTCTATCGCCCGCGCCATGGTAACCAAGCCGCGCATTCTGTTGATGGACGAGCCGTTCGCCGCACTCGACGAGATCACCCGCTTCAAGCTCAACAACGACCTTCTCGAGCTATGGCAGGATGAGCGTTTTACCGTCGTTTTCGTCACCCACAGCGTCTTCGAAAGCGTATTCCTCTCCAACCGCATCGTCGTCATGGCGGCGCGGCCGGGCCGGGTGTTTGCCGAGCTTGCCGTCGATGCATCCTATCCGCGCGACGAGGCGTTTCGCACCTCGCCCGACTATGCCGCGCTCTGCCGCCAGGCATCCGACGTGCTGATCGGCGCCATCAACTCAACTGCCGGACCGCATCATGACGGCCATTGAAGAACCAGTCCTGGCGCTCGACCCGGAGGAGGCGCGCCGCGTCCGCCAGGAGCGCTTCGAGCGCATCGGCAGATGGCTGCTGCCGCTGGCGATCATGATCCTGGCCATCTGGCTGTGGGACCGCATCTGTGTCTGGAACGACATCCCGAAATACATACTGCCGCGTCCCGGCGTGGTGCTGCAAACGCTGCACGACGATGCCGGGCTGCTGTTCTCCTCGCTGCTGGTGACACTCAGGATAACCTTCTTGAGCCTGCTTCTCGCCGTGGTCGGCGGTGTCGGGCTGGCAGTGCTGTTCGCTCAGTCGAAATGGGTGGAGATGTCGTTCTTTCCGTTCGCCATCGTGCTGCAGGTGACGCCGATCGTCGCGATCTTTCCGCTGATCAACATCTATGTCGACAACCAGACGACGAAGCTTTTGCTTTGCGCCTGGATCGTCGCCTTCTTCCCGATCCTCTCCAACACCACGCTCGGCCTCAATTCCGTCGACCGCAATCTGCGCGACATGTTCAAGCTCAACGGTGCGACCCGCTGGCAGCAATTGCGCTATCTGCGGCTGCCGGCGGCGATGCCTTATTTCCTCGGCGGGCTGAAGATCGCCGGCGGCCTGTCGCTGATAGGCGCGGTGGTGGCAGAGTTCGTCGCCGGCGCCACCGGCCAGTCGTCCGGCCTCGCCTCGCGCATCATCGAGGCCGGGTACCGGCTCAACGCACCAAGACTGTTCGCGGCGCTGATCCTGATCTCGCTCACGGGCATCCTGATCTTCCTGGTGCTGTCGCTGATTTCGCATCTCATTTTGCGGCGCTGGCACGAGAGCGCGCTGAGGCAGGAGCGGTGATGGTGAGCAGCGCCGCCTTGATACCGGCTTCTGGTTCCTACCATCTTTCCAACGTCCGGCTTCACGCGTCGCTGACGCCGGGGCTTGCGGCTGCCTTTGACGCCGACGGATTTGCGCTCGCGGACATTGCCGTCGCCGATGGCAAGATCTCCGGGATTACGGCGCATCGATCCAACGCACCGGCGGACGCCACCGACCTCGGCGGCCGCATCGTGCTGCCGTGCTTTGTCGACTGCCACACCCATATCGACAAGGGCCATATCTGGCCCCGAAAGCCCAACCCGGACGGCACCTTCATGGGCGCTTTGAACGCCACCGGCGCCGACCGCGCGGCGCGCTGGAGCGCCGACGACGTTGCCCGCCGCATGGATTTTTCGCTGCGCTGCGCCTACGCGCACGGCACCAGGGCGCTGCGCACGCATCTCGACAGCGTCGCGCCGCAGGAAGAGATCTCCTGGCCGGTGTTCGAGACGATGCGGGAGAAATGGCGCGGCCGCATCGAGCTGCAGGCAGCCTGCCTGCTCGGCATCGAGGGCGTGCGCGACAGGAAATGGTTCGAGAGGCTGGCCAAACGGGTGGCTGCCGCCAAGGGTGTCCTCGGCGTCGTCACCTACATGGTGCCGGATCTCGAAGAATTGCTCGACCAGGTGTTTGCGCAGGCGATCAAGCATGGCCTCGACCTCGATTTCCATGCCGACGAGACCGACGATGTCTCGGCGATCTCGCTGAAGAAAATCGCCGAAGCCGCCCTTTGGAACGGTTTTGACGGGAACATCCTGGTCGGCCATTGCTGCTCGCTGGCGCGCCAGCCCGATCTCGACGTGCTCGACACCCTGGACAAGGTCGCCAAGGCGGGCCTGGCGGTGGTGTCGCTGCCGATGTGCAATCTCTATCTGCAGGACCGGCGAGGCGACAGGACAACGCCGCGCTGGCGCGGGGTGACGCTGCTGCACGAGATGAAGGCGCGCGGCATTGCCGTCGCCGTCGCCTCCGACAATACGCGCGACCCGTTCTACGCCTATGGCGATCTCGACATGCTGGAGGTCTACCGCATGGCGACGCGCATCCTGCATCTCGACCATCCGGTCGCCGACTGGCCGCAGGCGGTGACCGCGACGCCGGCCAAGGTGATGCGGCTCGATGGTTTCGGCACGCTTGCCGCCGGAGCGCCGGCCGATTTCGTCGTCTTCAAGGGGCGGAGCTGGACGGAATTGCTGTCACGGCCCGAATCGGATCGCATCGTCGTGCGCGACGGGCATGCGATCGAGCGCCAGCTGCCCGATTATGCCGAACTCGATGATCTGATGGTGGAATGATGGATATTGCGGCGCTCAAGCGCGACCTGGACGGTTTGAAGATCGACGACCATCCGGCGATCGTCCAGCAGAAGAGCCGCGACTTCTACTGGTACAGCCCGGTGCTGAAGCAGCAGCTCGATCACGTCACCGGCGACCTGATCGTGACGCCGAAAACCGAAGACGAGGTCGTCCGCATTCTCGCCGCCTGTCACCGGCATGGCGTCCCGGTGACGCCGCGCGGCAGCGGCACTGGCAACTACGGCCAAGCGATGCCCTTGTCCGGCGGCGTCGTGCTCAATCTCGCCGAGATGAACGCCGTCAAGACGATCGCCCCCGGCCGTGTCGTCACCGGCCCCGGCGCCGTGCTCGCCGACATCGACAGAGCGACGCGGGCGCATTCCGGCCAGGAGCTCCGCATGTCGCCGTCGACCTACAACACGGCATCGATCGGCGGCTTCGTTGCCGGCGGCTCCGGCGGCATTGGTTCGATCCGCTGGGGCGGACTGCGCGACCTCGGCAACGTCATCCGGCTGAGGACCGTGACGATGGAGGCACGGCCGCGGGTCATGGAGCTCACCGGCGAGGACGTGCTGAAGGTGATGCACGCCTACGGCACCAATGGCATCATCACCGAAGTCGAGATGCCGCTGACCGTCAGCTATGACTGGATCGACGTCATCGTCGGCTTCGACGATTTCATGGATGCGGCCGGCTTCGGCAACGACCTCGCCATCCAGGACGGCATACTGGCGAAACTGATCACGCCGATCGCAGCACCGATCCCCTACGATTACTTCAAGCGCCACCAGCGGTTTTTCCGGCGCGGCCAAAGCATCGTCGTCCTGATGATCGCGCCGCATGCGATGGATGCCTTCCTCGCCTTCACGGCGCGCAGCAAGGGCGAGATCGTCTTCCGCGCCGACAAGGAGGCCGATCTCAAGGGATTGCCGCCGGCCTATGAGCTGACCTGGAACCACACGACGCTGCGTGCCATCCGGGTCGATCCGACGATCACCTACCTGCAGACCCGCTACCCGTCGCCGGACCACCTCGGCCACGTCAAGGCGATGGTCGACCGCTTCGGCGACGAGGTGCCGGCGCATCTCGAATTCATCCGCTTCGACGGCGCCATCGGCATCGCAGGGCTGCCGCTGGTCCGCTTCACCACGGCGGAGCGGCTCGACGAGATCATCCGCATCCACGAGGACAATGGCTGCTGGATCTTCAACCCGCACCGCTATACGCTGGAAGAAGGCGGCATGAAGCGCACCGACGAGGTGCAGCTCGCCTTCAAGCGCGAAACCGACCCGCAAGGGCTGCTCAATCCGGGCAAGATGATCGCCTGGGAAAACCCGGACTATGATTATCGCTCGGGCAAGTCGTTCCTGTTCAAGGGGCTGGAGAAGGCGGGTTGAGACGATGACGGGCGTGTGGCGCTGTACCCCCCTCTGGCCTGCCCTCTTTGCCACCACTTGGCATCTCCCCCGCAAGGGGGGAGATTGGCAGTTCCATCGTCTCGACCATCTTCCAACGTCGTCGAGTGGCGAACGCGATACTGACAGCCGATCTCCCCACTTGAGGGGGAGATGCCCGGCAGGGCAGAGGGGGGTGCTTGGTGCCGACTTGCGAGATGTTCTCCTGTGAACATTCTCGTCCTCTATGCTCATCCTGTGGAGACCAGCTTCAACGCCGATCTGCACCGGACGATCATCGAGCGGCTGAAGGTCGCCGGCCATGTCGTCGACGACTGCGATCTCTATGCCGAGGGTTTCGATCCCAGGCTGACGCGGGCCGAACGGATGTCCTATCACGACGAACGCAGCGACGGCGATCCGGCGTCAGCCTATGTCGAGCGCCTTCTGCGGGCCGAGGCGCTGGTGCTGTCGTTTCCGGTGTGGAACTTCGGCTATCCGGCCATTCTGAAAGGCTTTTTCGATCGCGTCTTCCTGCCCGGCGTGTCGTTCAAGCTGGTCGACGGCAAGGTGACGCCGTCACTGCACAACATCCGCAAGGTGGTCGCGGTCACGACCTATGGCGGCAGCCGGTTCCGAGCCATGCTGATGGGTGACCCGCCGCGCAAGCTGGTCAAGCGGGTGCTGCGTGCGACGATCAAGCCCGGCGGGTCGGTTTCCTACCTTGCGCATTACTCGATGAACCTGTCGACGGACGAGACGCGGACGAGGTTCATCGCGAAGGTCGCGGCCAGGATGGACGCGTTCTGACGCGGGAGGGGACTTTTCCTTCTCCCCTTGTGGGAGAAGGTGGATCGGCGCGTAGCGCCGAGCCGGATGAGGGGTGCTGGAAGAAACGCGGCGTGGGAAGATTGGGACGGGAGCGCTAAACGCTAATTCCGTTGAGGTAGCGATCCTTCCAACACCCTCATCCGACACCCCTCATCCGACCGAGCTTCGCTCGGCCACCTTCTCCCACAAGGGCAGAAGGACAAGGGTTACATCCGCACCCGTTCCGATTTTGGATCGTACATCGGCTTGAGCGAGGCCTCGGCGGCAAAGCGCTCGCCGGCGATCTCGATCTCGTAGGACGACGACAGGACATCCGCCTTGCTCTCGCCCTGGCACGGCACGTAACCAAGCCCGATCGCGCCGCCGAGATGATGGCCGTAATTGCCCGAGGTGATCGGACCGACGATCTTGCCGTCGCGCAGGATCGCCTCATTGTGGAAGAGCAGCGGCTCGGTGTCGTTCAGGCGGAACTGCACCAGCCGGCGTGACAGGCCGGTTTCTTTCTTCTTCAGCACCGCATCGCGGCCGAGGAAGTCTCCCTTGGTGGTCTTCACCGCGAAACCCAGCCCGGCCTCCAGCACATTGTCCTCGTCGGTGATGTCGTGGCCGAAATGCCTGAACGCCTTTTCGATGCGGCAGGAATCCAGTGTGTGCAGGCCGCATAGCTTCAGGCCGACGTCGGCGCCGGCTTCTTCTATCGCCTCGAAGACGTGGGCGGCCTGGTCGGTCGAGACATAAAGCTCCCAGCCGAGCTCGCCGACATAGGTGACGCGGTGGGCGCGGGCCAGGCCCATGCCGATTTCGATCTCCTGAAACGTGCCGAACGGATTGTTCCCGTTGGAGAAATCGTTGGGGCTGACCTTTTGGATCAGCTTCCTCGAATCCGGGCCCATCAGGCAAAGCACGGCTTCGGCAGCGGTCACATCGGTGATGACGACGAACTCGTCGGCAAGGTGTTTTCGCAGCCAGGCCAGGTCGCGCTGCAGCGTGGCGCCGGGCACGACGAGCAAGAAGGCTGTTTCGGATAGCCGCGAGACGGTGAGGTCGCTCTCTATGCCGCCGCGCTGGTTGAGCATCTGGGTGTAGACGATCTTGCCCGGCGCCACGTCGATGTCGTTGGCGCAGAGCCTTTGCAGGAAAGCGCAGGCGTCGCGGCCCTCGACGCGGATCTTGCCGAACGAGGTCATGTCGAACAGGCCGACGCCGTTTCGGACCGCCAGATGCTCCTCGCGCTGGTTGTCGAACCAGTTCTGCCGTTTCCAGGAATAGCGGTATTCGCGCTCCTGGCCCTCCCGCGCAAACCAGTTGGCGCGCTCCCAGCCGGCGACCTCGCCGAACACCGCGCCGCGCGCCTTCAGATGTTCGTGCAGCGGCGAACGGCGGACGTTTCGCGAGGTTGCCATCTGCCGGTACGGAAAATGATCGGCATAGAGCAGGCCGAGCGTTTCGGAGACGCGCTCCTTGAGATAGCGGCGGTTCTTCTGGAACGGCTGGGCGCGGCGGATGTCGACCTCCCAGAGGTCGAAGGGCGCCTCGCCGTCATTGATCCATTGCGCCAGCGCCATGCCGGCGCCACCGGAGGAGACGATGCCGATCGAATTGTAGCCGGTCGCCATCCAGTAGCCGGAAAGCTCCGGCGCCTCGCCGAGATAATAGCGATCGTCGGGGGTAAAACTCTCGGGGCCGTTGAAGAAGGTGTGGATGCCGGCGGTGGCCAGCATCGGCATGCGGTTGACGCCCATTTCCAGGATCGGCTCGAAATGGTCCATGTCCTGCGGCAACTGGTCGAAGCAGAAATCCTCGCTTATGCCGTTCATGCCCCAGGGCTTGGCCACCGGCTCGAAAGCGCCGAGCATCATTTTGCCGGCATCTTCCTTGTAGTAGGCGCACTCGTCCGGCACGCGCAGCACCGGCAAGCGGGAAAGCCCGGGGATCGGTTCCGTGACGAGATAGAAATGTTCGCAGGCGTGCAACGGGATGGTGACGCCGTTCTGGGCGCCAAGTTCGCGTGCCCACATGCCGGCGCAGTTGACGACGATATCGGCCTCGATCAGGCCTTGCTCGTCGCCCTGCACCCAGGAAACGCCGGTGACGCGGCCGGCCCTGGTATGCACCTTGGTCACCTTGACGTTCTCGACGATCGTCGCACCGCGCTGGCGCGCGCCCTTGGCCAACGCCATGGCGATATTGGCCGGATCGCACTGGCCGTCGAGCGGCAGGTGCACGGCGCCGACCACATCTGACACATTGAGATGCGGGTACATCTGCTTGACTTCACTAGGCGAAATCTCGCGCACATCGACATCGAAGGCGCGGGCGAGAGACGCCTGCCGATAGATCTCGTGCTTGCGCTCCTCGGTAAGCGCCACCGTGATCGAGCCGACCTGGCGCATGCCGGTGCCGACATCGGTCTCGGCCTCCAGCTTGACGTAGAGGTCGGCCGAGTATTTCGCCAGCCGCGTCATGTTCTGCGAGCCGCGCAGCTGGCCGATCAGGCCGGCGGCGTGCCATGTCGTGCCCGACGTCAGCTGCTTGCGCTCGAGCAGCACGATATCGGTCCAGCCGAGCTTGGCCAGATGATAGGCGACCGAGCAGCCGGAGACGCCGCCACCGATGATGACCGCCCTCGCTTTGGGAGGAATGACCTTGGTCGGAATGGTTTTGGTGGGCGAGGCGTTCATGCGGCCTCGCGACCATAGCTGGAGGCAAAGCGGCGCAGGCGCGTGGCAGCCTCCATCAGTACCGGCTCAGGCTGGCAGAGGCTGAAGCGGATGTGGCCGGCGGCGGCCTCGCCGAAGCTCGAGCCGGGCATGACGCCGACATTTTCCTGGTCGAGGAAGGCCCAGGCGAATTTTTCGTCGTCCGGCTCGATCGCCGATATGTCGAGCATGACGTACATGCCGCCTTCGGAGCCGCGCACGGTGATGTTGTTCATACCGCGCATGGCATCGAGGACGACGGTGCGCCTCGCGGCGTAGCGCTCGGCGATTTCCTTGACGCCGTAGCCATTTTCGAGCGCCTCGGCGCAGGCGAGGCTGATGAAGGCCGGCAGGCCGTAGGTCATCACCAGATTGAGGTCGGTCAGCAGCGAGACCATCGGTTCCGGCCCGGTCAGCCAGCCCATGCGCCAGCCGGTCATGCCGTGGCTCTTGGACATCGAATTGATGACCAGCGTGCGTTCCGCCATGCCGGGCAGCGAGCGTGGTGAGACGTGCTCGCCGCCGCCCAGCGTCCAGTAGACCTCGTCCGACAGCAGCCAGAGGTCATGTTCGCGGCAGATCTGCGCCAGCTCTTCCAGGCGCTCGCGCGAATAGACGGCGCCCGTGGGATTGTTCGGCGTGTTGATCAGGATGGCGCGGGTGTTCGGCCGAAGGGCGGCGCGAATGTCGGCGGCGCGCGGCTGAAAGCCATCCTCGGCGGGGGTCTCGACGACGCTGAACTCGGCGCCCGCCGCACTGAAGGTGTTGGGATAGGTGGCGTAATAGGGCGCGACGACGATGGCATGGTCGCCCTGGTCGAGAACCGCTTGAATGGCCGCGTAAAGCGCGGCCTGCCCGCCCGGAGTGGCGATGACCTGGTTGGGGCTGGTCGCAACCCCGGTGCACCGCGTCGAGGCCGCCGCCATCGCCTTGCGCAGGCGCGGAACGCCGGCAAGCGGGGTGTAGTGGTGATTGCTGGCGCGAACCGCCGTCACGCAGGCTTCGATCGTCTCGCTCGGCGTGTCGAAATCATGGTCGCCGACCGACAGCATGATGATGTCCTCGCCGGCCTGCTTGCGCGCCCAGGCAGCGGAATGAACCTCCCAGCCATCCTTGCCCGAAGGCACGATGCCGGAAATGCGCGATGATGGCCTGGGCATTATGCTGCTCCCGAAATTTCATAACCGGCCTGTTCGAGCCGGTCGCGCAGCGCGGCGATGTGGGCCGGTCCGACTTCGCAGCAGCCGCCGACGATGCCGGCGCCGGCCTCGACCCAATCGACCGCCTGGCCGGCATAGGCATCCGGATCGAGGTCGTGGCGGGCGTGCAGCACTTCCACCGTACCGCCATGCTTGAGCGCCTCAATCGAGGTGAAGCCGTTGGCATAAGCGCCGACCGGACCGCCGAGAGCGATCAGTTCGGGCAGCGCTGCAGCGATCGCTTCGGGCCGGCAGCAATTGATCAGCCGGGCCGCGACGGGCAGGCCGGCAAGAGCGCCCGACGCCGCCGCAATGGCTTCGCCGCTGCGCAGGCGCGGCGTGCCGTGGTCGGCAAGCGTCCACGAAACCCATACGGGCTTGCCGCTTTCCGACGCCGCGGTGACGGCGGCGCGCGCCTCTTCGGCCGACGCCATGGTTTCGCACAGAAACAGATCGACGCCGTCCGCCTGCTCGGCAACGATACGGCGATAGATGTCGAGCGTATCCTGGAAGGATATCGTCAGCGCCGGCGCATAGCTGCCGAACAGCGGCGACAGGCAGCCGGCAATCGCCGCGTCGCCGGCCTGGTCGCGGGCTTGCCTTGCCAGTTCGATGCCGCGCTTCTGCAGCGGCTTGAACAGCTCTTCCGCGCCTTCGCGTGCCAGCCGCTCCGGCGTGGCCGAATAGGTGTTGATGGTGACGACGCGGGCGCCGGCGCGGATGAATTCCGCATGCAGGTCGCGCACCAGATCCGGTTCGTCGATCAGCACCCTGGCCGACCACAGCGGCGTCGGCTCGGAACTGCTGCGGCGGACCAGCTCCTGGCCCATGCCACCATCGGTAAGGATAACAGTCTTCATGCTCTGAGCCTCTCGTTCTTTGGATCCCATAACGGCTCATCCCTCTGCACGACCGCCCGAAAACGTTCGCCGAAGATCTCGACCTCGACCGCGGTTCCCGGCTCGGTGAGGTCGGCGCGCAGCATGCCGAGCGCGATCGACTTGTCGATGCGATGACCCCAACCGCCGGATGTCGTCTCGCCGACGATCCGGCCGTCATGCCACAGCGTCGACATGTAGGGCGCATCGCAGTCGCCGGGGTTTTCGACGACCAGCGTGACGAAGCGCCTCTTGATGCCCTGCTGCTTCTCGTTCTGCAGCGCCGCCTTGCCGCGGAAGTCGGGCTTATCCCATCTGACGAAGCGCTCCAGCCCGCCCTGCAGGATCGAATAGTCGGTCGACAGGTCGCCCTTCCAGGTGCGGTAACCTTTTTCGAGCCGCAGCGAATCCAGCGCGTACATGCCGAACGGTTTCAGGCTGTGCTTCTGGCCAGCTGCCCAGAGGGCGTCGAAGATGGCTGCGGTATCGTCGACCTTGCTGTGGACTTCCCAGCCGAGCTCGCCCGCGAAGGATACGCGCACCAGCTTTGCCCAACGTCCGGCGATACTGGTTTCCTGATGCGTCAGCCAGGGCAGGGTGAGGTCGGCCGCGCAGAGTTCGGCGAGGATTTTTCGCGAGTTGGGGCCGGCGAGGATCTGGGTGGAGTATTCCTCCGTCCGGTCGACCAGCTTGAAAGTGGCGTCCTTCGGGATGCGCGATTTCAGCCATTCGAAATCATGCCACTGAGCCACCGCGGCGGTGATCAGCGTCATCAGGTTCTCGTCGTGGCGGACCACCGACATTTCGGTGACGATGCGGCCCTTGTCGTCGGCAAAATAGACGAGGCCGATGCGGCCGGGTTTCGGCACCAGGCCTGTCACCTGGAGGCTCAGCCATTCGGCGGCACCCGGACCATCGAGATTGAAACGGGAAAACCCCGGCAGGTCCAGAATGCCGGCGGCATCGCGCACGGCGAGGCATTCCTCGCGCACACGATGCTGCCACGGCCCGTCGCGGCGGAAGGTCAGCGTGGATTGTTCGGAGATGTCGTCGCCTGGCTTCGCATACCAGGTGGCGCGTTCCCAGCCATTATAGGCGTCGAACCGGGCGCCGAGTGCCTTGATGCGGTCGTGGAGCGGCGACAGCTTGCGGTCGCGCCCGGCCGGCCAGGCATGGCGCGGGAACTGGATGGCATATTCGTTGCCATAGATCTCCATGCCCTTGGCGACGCAATAATCCGGGGCCGAGGCAAAGGCGGTGAAACGGCGCGGATCGCACGACCACATGTCCCATTCGGTCTGGCCCTCGGTCACCCATTCGGCCAGCACCTTGCCGGCGCCGCCGCCCTGGGCGATGCCGAAGGTGAAGACGCAGGCCTCGAAGGCGTTGGGCACGCCGGGCATCGGGCCGATCAGCGGGTTGCCGTCCGGCGCATAGGGGATCGGCCCGTTGATGACCTTGGACAGGCCGGCGGTGCCGAGGATCGGCACGCGGGCGACAGCATCGGCCAGGTAATGTTCCAGCCGGTCGAGATCGTCGGGAAACAGCTGGAACGAAAAGTCGTCGGGCATTGGGTCGTTGTGGCCGACCCAGTGGGCGCGGCAATTGCGCTCATAGGGGCCGAGATTCATGCCGTTCTTTTCCTGGCGCAGATAATAGGACGTATCGACGTCGCGCAGCAGCGGCAGCTTCTTGCCCTGCTCCTTCGACCATGCGGCCAGTTCGGGGATTTCCTCAAACAGGATGTATTGATGGCTCATCACCATCATCGGCACCTCGCGGCCGAACATCCTGCCGACCTCGGCGGCGCGGTAGCCGGCGGCGTTGACGACGATCTCGCAGCGGATCTCGCCTTGCGTTGTCTCGACCACCCACTCGTCGTTGTCACGGCGCACGCCGGTGACCGGACAGAAGCGGATGATCTTCGCGCCCATGTCACGCGCGCCCTTGGCCAGTGCCTGGGTCAATTGCGCTGGATCGATATCGCCATCATTCGGATCGTAGAGCGCGCCTTTCAGCTCATGCGTCTCGATGAAGGGGTAACGGCGCTTGATCTCGTCGAGCCCGACCACGTCGATATCCATGCCCTGGTAACGGCCCATGCCCTTGGCGCGCTGGAATTCCTGCATGCGCTCCGCGCTATGGGCTAGCCTGAGCGAGCCGGTGACGTGGTAGTTCATGGGATAGCCGACCTCGTCGGCCAGCCGGCGATAGAGCTCGGTCGAATATCGCTGCATGTTCATCAGCGACCATGACGAGGAGAAAGTCGGCACGTTGCCGGCGGCATGCCAGGTCGAGCCGGAAGTCAGCTCGTTCTTCTCCAGAAGCACGCAGTCGGTCCAGCCCGCCTTGGCGAGATGGTAGAGCGAGGAGGCGCCGATGGCACCGCCTCCGATGATCACAACGCGTGCCGTGGTCGGCAAACCGGCCATGTTCTTCTCCGACTATTTGTTTTGATGCATGTCGTTGTCCCAAAACCGCCACGCACTTTGGGCGACATGCATTCGTTCAATAGACAGGCGGCGAAACCACCCAGATGACGACAGCCGGCTCGGCTCCAGGATTGCGCCAGCGGAACGGCTTGCCGTCGAAGCGGAAGGAGTCGCCTTCGCCAAGCCGGTGCCAGACGCCGGCAATTTCGATGTCGAAACTGCCCGAAGCGACGTAGCCGGCTTCCTCGGTCGGCCGGCGCGCCTCGGCCTTCATCTCGGCACCCGGGGCGAAGACCGAACGCAGCATCTCGAAGCTACCGCCGAGATCGGGCGACAGAAGCTCCTCCACCAGGCCGGAATCGCTTGTGCCAAGCGTGCGCCGGTTGCCGGCGCGCACGACCACGCCGCGCTCGGTCTCGACAGGTACGTCATGGCTGAAGAACAGGCTGACCGGCACGCCGAACAATTCGGCGAAGGCCCTGAGATCGCCGAGCGACGGGACCGACAGACCGCGCTCGACCTGGCTGACCCAGCCGACGGAACGGCCGAGCTTCAGTGCGATTTCGGCAAGCGTCAGGCCGCGCGCCTTGCGCAACGCGCGAATGTCGCCGGCCAGCAGCCGTTCGCCGCTGTCCTGTTCCGATCTGGCGGCGGTTGAGGGCAAAGCCATCCCTGTCTTGGTGAAAAAATCCCAGCAAATTTCATTTGATGGCGGGTTCATGAAAAAATCAAGAGGATTTTCACGAAATCACAAGATTTACTTGCGCCATTTTGACGGTTCGGGCAAAGGCTCGGCGCACGAGCGGCGAGTGGGGCGTCCGGTCGAGGCGGGTAGGCTATCGGGCGTTCAAAAAGACGCGCAAGGATGCTCCATCACTTCTAGTCGGCGCATGATCCTTCCGGAAAATCGGGTTCGGGATCATACGCAAAAGGACGGCCCATGCTGGAAAACAACTCCCGGATTGCGGCGGCGATCGTCGATGACGCGATCACCTCGCGGCGGTCGGTACGCGCCTTCTTGCCCGATATGGTCGACGACGAGACCATCCGCGATATTCTCGCCGTTTCCGCGCGCGCGCCCTCAGGCACCAATATGCAACCCTGGAAGGTCTATGTGACCAAGGGCGAGGTCAAGCAGCGCATCACCGACGCCATCCTCAGCTCGGGCATCCGCGCCGAAAAGGCCGAGTGGGACGAGTACCGCTACTATCCCGACCAGTTCTTCGAACCCTATCTGACGCGACGGCGCGCCAACGGCTTCGGCCTCTACGGCGTGCTCGGCATCGGCCGGCGCGAGGTCGACAGGATGCGTGCGCAGCACGACCGCAACTTCGTCTTCTTCGACGCGCCGGTCGGCATGATCTTCACCGTCGACCGGCGGCTGAACAAGGGGTCGTGGATCGACTACGGCATGTTCCTGCAAAACATCATGGTCGCCGCGCGGGGCAGGGGCCTGCACACTTGTCCGCAAGCCGCCTTCGCGCCCTATCACCGGCAGATCAGGCCGGTGCTCAACATTCCCGACGAGGAGATCGTCGTCTGCGGCATGGCGCTCGGCCATGAGGATACGTCCAAGCCCGAAAATGCCTTCCGCACCGACCGCGCGCCGCTGGAAGAGTGGGTGACGTTCGCGGAGTGACGTGAAGCGCCGTCCGGCTCTACTGCACTTCGTAGCCGACTTCCTCGCTCGCATGGCAGAGCGCTTTCCAGAACGAGCGGGCAAACGAGCGGAACACATAGATGTCGAACTGATCGGCGCCGGTGCGCTGGATCTGCGCGAAGATGTCGTGATGCATGGTCGAGCGGCCGGCGCCGATCGGGAAGGCCGGCAGCGCGAAGTCGATGGCGAAGAATTTCGCCAGCACCCACTCGGCCTTCGGCCCGGCGATACGGATCGCGGTGCGGCCGTGCGAAAGGTCGGTCACCGTACCGATGGCCGAAGTGACGACACTGGCAAAGGCCGGCGCCAATCCCTCGGCTTCATCGACCACAGTGAACTTTCCCGGCGCAAAGCCGAACACCGACCTGGCGCCGTTCGTCACACCGCCACCGGCGCCGTCGGGCAAAGCCAGGCCGGTGACCGCATGGATGCCGGCCATCAACGTCTTCTCCTCGCCGGGCCAGGCGGCGAGCTGCAGGATCGAACCCGGCCTGGTTTCGGAGAGGATGATTTCGACACCATGCTCGAAATTGCCATGCGAGCCCGGATGCAGCACCGGCTCAAGCGGTGATTGGCGTTCAACCATGCATGCGGCTCCCGTCCGGATCGAAGAAATGGTTGGAGACGATCTCGACCGGCCCGAACCGGTTGCGCAACGGATCGGAAACGTAGGCACGCGAGCCGCGCCGCGCCTTGCCGCCCTTGACCAGGGCAAGCGCGATATATTTGCCGAGCGCCGGCGAATAGCAGCAGGCGGTGATGTGGCCAAGCGAGCCGTGTGGATTGGCTTCGTCAAGCTCCTCCACGATATGTGCGCCCCCATTGAGCGGCTGGTTGTCGAGCGAAACAATACCGACGAGTTCCAGGCGGTCGGGTGCGATCAGCCCCTCGCGATCCATCATCGCCGAGCCGATGAACGACTTCTTCTTCGACAGCATCCAGTCGAGATGCAGGTCGCGTGCCGTGGTACGGCCGTCGATCTCGGCACCGGTGACGTGGCCTTTCTCGATGCGCATGGTGCCCAGCGCCTCCAGCCCGTAGGTCACCAGCCCGAACGGCTTGCCGGCTTCGATCAGCGCCTCCCAAACATGGGTGCCGTAGCCGGCGCCGGAATAGACCTCGAAGGCCATTTCGCCGGAGAAGGACAGCCGGCAGATCATCACCGGCACGCCGGCGATTTCGCCGTGGACGATGCCCATGAAGGGCAGGGCGGCATTGTCGACGGCGGTGCCGCTGACGCAAGCAGCCAGTATCTGCCTTGCCTTCGGCCCACCGATGGCGGCACCGGCCCATTGGTCGGTGACCGAGGCGACGTGGACTTTCAGCTCCGGCCAGATCACGTCGAGGAAATATTCCAGATGCTGCATCACCTTGCCGGCATTGGCGGTGGTGGTGGTCATCAGGAAATCCTGCTCGCCGAGCCGCCATGTGGTGCCGTCGTCAAAGGCGAGACCGTCCTCGCGCAGCATCAGCCCATAACGCGCCTTGCCGACGGCCAGCGTCGAAAACACGTTGGTGTAGACGCGGTCGAGGAATTCCGCCGCGTCGGGGCCTTGCACCGCGATCTTGCCCAGTGTCGAGACATCGACGATGCCGGCGCTCTCGCGCGTGGCTCTCGCTTCGCGCACATAGGCCTGCTCGATCGTCTCGCCGGGATGGCCGTAGATCATCGGCCGATACCACAGGCCGGCCGAATACATGGTGGCGCCGTTGGCGACGTGCCAGTCATGCATCGGCGTCAGCCGCTCGGGCTTCAGATCGCCGAAGCGTTCGGCGGCTAGCGAGCCGATCGACACCGCCGAAAAGGGCGGGCGAAAGCGCGTCGTGCCGACCTCTGGGATCGGCTTGCCGAGCGCCTCGGCCATGATGGCGAGGCCGGGTATGTTGGAGCTCTTGCCCTGGTCGGTTGCCATGCCGAGCGTGGTGTAGCGCTTCAGATGCTCGACCGAGACGAAGCCTTCGCGATGCGCCAGCCGCACGTCATCCGCCGTCACGTCATGCTGGAAGTCGACGAAACTCTTTCCCTTGGCCTTGATCTCGAGCACCGGCGCCGGATCGGGATCGCCAGGTGCTGCCTCGACGGCAGGCAAGGCCGCCGGCGTGGCGGTTGCGCCCGCTGCGGAAAGGCCGGCGGCGCGGCCTTCGGCGATCGCCTCGGCGGTGGAGAAACTGCCGGTGAAGGCGCCGGCGCCGATCCATTGCCGCGTCGTCGGCTTGGGCGGCAGGAACGCTTGCAATGCTTCGTTCCATTCCGCTCTCGCGCCGGCCTGGCTGGCCAGATGAATGGTCGGCGACCATCCGCCCGACATCAGCAGGCAATCGGCGTGGATGCTGCGCGCTTCGCCGGAAAGCGCGCCGTTGACCATGTCGAAGCGCTGCACCTTGAAGCCGGAAAGCGCCTTGCCGCCCTCGGTGGCGATTACCGCGTGGCCAGAAAGGATCTCGGCCTCCGCTTCGCCGGCCAGCTTGCGCATTTCGCTCGAAAGTTCTGGGCGCACGTCGACGATGGCGACGACGACGGCGCCGGCCTTCTTCAGCGCAAACGCGGAGCGATAGGCGCTGTCATTGTTGGTGAACAGCGCGACCCTGTCGCCCGGCAGCACGCCATATTCATTGGCAAAACGCTCGGCAGCATGCGCCAGCATCACGCCTGGCCGATCGTTGCCCGGAAAGACCAGCGGACGCTCCAGGGAGCCGGTGGCCAGCACCACCGACTTGGCGCGGATCGTCCAATAGCGATGGCGCGGCTCGCCCTTGCCGGCCTTTTCCTTGTGGTCGGTGACACGTTCGAGCGCGGCAAGCGTGTTGCCGTCATAATAACCCCAGACAGTAGTGCGCGGCAAAAGGCGGATATTGTCACGGCCTTCAAGCTGACCGGCGGCGCGCGCTGCCCAGTCGGCGGCCGGCATGCCATCGATCGTCTCGCGCGACCAATTGGCCGAGCCGCCGAAATGCGGCTCGAGCTCGGCCAGGATGACGCGTGCACCCTGATCGGCAGCCGCCCTGGCGGCCATCAGCCCCGCCGGGCCGGAGCCGACCACCAGCACATCGCAAAACGCGTTCATGCGTTCGTAGCGCGCCGTATCGGGAGCCGTGCCTGCCTTGCCCAGGCCGGCGGCACGGCGGATGAAATGCTCACAGAACATCCAGAAGCGAGTGCCCTTCAGCGGACCGATCACCGGTCCCATGAAGGTTTTGTAGTAGAAGCCGGCCGACAAAAGCTTGCCGCCGAGCTGGTTCACGGCACTGACGTCCCAGGCAAGCGAAAGGAAGCGGTTCTGGCTGACTGCGGCCAGCCCGTCATAAATTTCGACCATTGTGGCGGGGATGTTCGGCTCGCGAACCTCGCCCCTCAACACTGTGACCAGCGCGTTCGGTTCCTCGACGCCGGCGGTCAGCACGCCGCGCGGGCGGTGATATTTGAACGAACGCCCAAACAGGGTGACGCCGTTGGCCAGCAGCGCCGAAGCCAGCGTGTCGCCGGCATGGCCGGTATAAGGCGCGCCGTCGAAGGTGAAACGGATGGTCCGCAGCCGGTCGATGCGCCCCCCGGCCTCTGTACGGCGCGGGCTCATGGCTTGTCCTCGGCCCGGTGCCGCGCAACCGAGTTGTGGTCGCCGCGCGCGAACGCGGTGCTGGAGATCTCGTGCGTCAGCGTATTGCGCACGACCCTGAGATGGGCGCGGCAGCCGCCGGAATGCTGCCAGATCTCATTGTGGTCGCCGGCTGGATTAAGCCGGTCGTAGACATAGGCGTTCCAGGCGTCGAGGTTCTGCGAGGCGGGCTGTGGGCGCTGGCGATTGCCGTCGCCCTGATAGGTGAATTCGATCACGTCGCGCGGGCCGCAATAGGGGCAGGTGATGAGCATGGATCTCTTAAACTTCTCGTTTGACCATGATCTTGTCCGAAAACCGGTTTCCACTTTTCGGGATCATGGCCTAATGCAGCCGGGGCGTGGCGCCCTGGCCCTTGTCGTCGATCACCATGCCACGGTAAAAGCGGTCGAGCGTGAAGGCCGCGTTGAGACCGTGCGGCTCGTCCTTGGCGATGGTCCAGGCAAAGCACCAGCCGGAAGCCGGCGTCGCCTTGAAGCCGCCATAGCACCAGCCGCAGTTGAGATACATGCCCGGCAGCGGACCGGTGGTGATGATTGGCGAGCCGTCCATCGACATGTCGCAGACGCCGCCCCATGAGCGCAGCATGCGGACACGGGCCAGCCCAGGGAACAGCGCCAGCATCTCGCTCATCACCTCATCGACGATCGGCAGGCTGCCGCGTTGGGCGTAGCTGTTGTAGCCGTCGAGATCGCCGCCATAGACAAGCCCGCCCTTGTCAGATTGCGACATATAAAAATGGCCCATGCCGAAGGTCAGGACCGTATCGATGAACGGCTTTAGCGATTCCGTGACGAAGGCCTGCAGCACGTGGCTCTCGATCGGCATCGTCTCGATGCCGGCAAGCCGCATGACCCGCCCGGTGCTGCCGGCAACCGCGACCGCTACCTTTTTTGCGCGGATTTCGCCGCGCGTTGTCGTGACGCCGGTGATGCGGTCGCCGTCGCGCAGGAAGCCGGTGACCTCGCAATTTTCGATGATGTCGACGCCGCGGCGATCTGCGCCGCGCGCATAGCCCCAGGCGACGGCGTCGTGGCGGGCGGTGCCGGCGCGCCGCTGCATCAGGCCACCGACGATCGGGAAACGCGCGGTGGCGGAGACGTCGAGCGCCGGCACCAGGCGCGCGATTTCGGCCGTGGTCATCAGTTCGGCGTCAACGCCGAGATGGCGCATGGCGTTTCCGCGCCGGGCATAGTCGTCGAACTGAGCAGGTGTGTGGGCGAGGTTCAGGCAGCCGCGCTGCGAGAACATGACGTTGTAGTTGAGGTCATGGGCCAGGTTCTCCCACAGCTTCATCGAATGCTCGTAAAAGCGCGTGTTGGCCGGCAGGAGATAGTTGGAACGGACCGCCGTGGTGTTGCGGCCGACATTGCCGGAACCGAGCCAGCCCTTCTCCAGCACCGCGACATTGGTGATGCCGTGCTCCTTGGCTAGGTAGTAGGCGGTCGACAGGCCATGGCCGCCGCCGCCGATGACGATCACGTCGTAGGACGCCTTCGGGTCGGGCTTGCGCCAGGCCGGCCTCCAGTCCTTGTTTCCGGTCAGCGCGTTCTTGAGAAGCGAAAAGGCCGAATATTCCGCCATTCTTATTGTCATCCATTTCAGGCTTTACGGCAGAGAATAGAGCAGGCTGCAAACGCAAAGCCAAGATTGCGCCATCGCTTTTCGACTCCCCGACTTCGATTGGATTTGGCCGACTTCGATTGGATTGGCCGACTTCGATTGGCGGGACTTCGAAAAACGAGACGCCTGGGATGACTTGCCCCGTGATATGAGCCTCTTTATCAAGGACGTGCTTCAAAACTGCCGATGCCGCCCGCGAGTCGCCAGAAAAATCATGTTCTTTCGTTTATTCCGCCTGGTTCTTGATTCTTGCGCTTGTTGTCTCGGCGCCGCCGTCGCTCGTTGCTATGGCGCAGGCACTCGGGCAGGGCGCCGCCGGGTTGATCGCCGACCAGCAGAAGGTCATCCAGAGTCTGACGGCCAAAACCGACGGTCTCGAGAAGAAGATACAGCAGGACGGCCAAGACGATGCCACCCTCGTGGAAATCCGTCTGCAATTGGAGGATCTGTCGCGGGCGGCGCTCACCAGCGCGCTGGCGTTCCGCTCGCGTCTCGGCGATATCAACGATCGGATTGAGATGCTGGGACCTCCGCCGGCCGCGGGCCAGCCGGCCGAGCCAGACATCGTAACCGGTGAACGCCAGGCCTTGGCTTCCGAAAAAGCCGAGATCAACGCCGTTATTGCCAGCGCGCAGAACCTGTCGATCCGCATCAGTGGGCTGATCGAGAAGATCGGCAACATGCGCAGCGAGCTGTTCCGCAATGTGCTTACCAAACGCTACGTGCTGTCCGATGCGCTTAGCCCCGAAGTCTTTTCCGACGCCAACGCTGAGTTTTCCGGCTTCTATAAGGCGGTGTCGTCCTGGCTGAGCTTCGCCTTCAAGTTCAAGTTCCAGGCCATTCTTGCCGCGACTTTGATGGCGCTCGCATTCGCTGCAGTGCTTTTTATCGGCGGTCGACGCCTGTTCGGCCGCGTCTTCGAAGCGGATCCCTCCGTCGAGGACCCCTCCTATCTCAGCCGCCTGTCGGTGGCGTTCTGGTCGACGTTGCTGCCGACGCTGGCGGTCGGCGCCTTCCTTGTCTCGACGATCTTCTTCTTCGATTATTACAATGTTTTACGCGGTGACATCGGCATCTTCCTGAATTCGCTGGTTGCCGTTATCGCGGTGGTGTTCTGCGTCAACCGCCTGACCAACGCAGCGCTCGAGCCCCGACTGCCGAACTGGCGTTTGATCCCGGTCGAAACCGGCCCGGCGCGCTGGCTGGTGCGGCTGACGACCGCCATGGCTGTCGTCATCGGCAGCAACAACTTCCTGTCTGTCGTCAACGACAAGATGGGCTCGCCACTGTCGCTGACCATCGCCAGAAGCTTCATCGCCACCATTGTCGTCGGCATCATCCTGATCCTTATGGGCCTGCTGAAGCCGTTCAAGGCCCCCGACGGAAGCTGGCGCCCGTGGCCGGCGTGGCTGCGCTACACCGCCGTCGCGCTAGGCCTATTCACCATCGCATCGGCACTGCTTGGCTATATCGGCCTTGCAATTTTCGTCTCGCTGCAGGTCGTGGTCACCGGCACCATCCTGGTCACCGCCTATATCGGCTTCCTGTCGGCGCGAGCGATCGGCGAGGAAGGCGGTTTCGCCAAAACTTCGATCGGGCGCTGGCTAGCGGCCAATTCAAGCTACGAAGAGACCGCCCTCGACCAGCTCGGGCTTGTCGTCAGCGCCGCCATCAACATCATGATTGTGCTGGTGTTCCTGCCGCTGATCCTGTTGATGTGGGGCTTCCAGCCCGGCGACATCCAGGCCTGGGCCTACAAGCTGGCGACCGGCCTCACCATCGGCTCGGTGACGATCTCGGTCACCGGCATTCTCACCGGCGTCGTCGTCTTCATCATTGGCTATTTCCTGACGCGCTGGTTCCAGGGCTGGCTCGACGGCTCGGTGATGGCGCGCGGCCGGGTTGACACCGGCGTGCGCAATTCGATCCGGCTGGCGGTCGGTTATGCCGGTGTCGCGGTCGCGGCACTGGTCGGCATCTCGGCGGCCGGTATCGACCTCTCCAATCTCGCGCTGGTCGCCGGCGCCTTGTCCCTCGGCATCGGTTTCGGCTTGCAGAATGTCGTCTCGAATTTCGTGTCGGGCCTGATCCTGTTGGCCGAGCGGCCGTTCAAGGTCGGCGACTGGATCGTCGCCGGCGACATCAGCGGCACGGTCAAGAAGATCAGCGTGCGCGCCACCGAGATCGAGACGTTCCAACGGCAATCGGTGATCCTGCCCAATTCAAACCTGATCAACAATGCGGTCGGCAACTGGACGCACCGCAACAAGCTCGGCCGCGTCGACATCAAGGTCGGCGTTGCCTATGGCAGCGACGTCAAGCACGTGCATGGCGTTCTGTTGGAGATCGCACGCAGCCATCCGCTGGTGCTGAAGAACCCGGAACCCTTTGTGCTGTTTTCCAATTTCGGCCCGGCCGCGCTCGAATTCGAGATCCGCGTATTCCTGGCAGACGTTCTTAGTGGCAATATCGTCCAGAACGACATCCGCTTTTCCATCTTCGATGTGTTCGCCGACCAGCATATCGAAATTCCGTCGACACCGCGCGCCGTCGTCGAGATCAAAAAGCACGAGGCGTGGCCGATCGACGACGACAAGATCGAAGTCGAATTCGCCGAGCGGGAACAAGCAAAAGCCCTAGCGGCGGTCGAGGCGAAACGTCTCGCCAAGTCGGGACGCAAGGTACGGAAGCCCGATCCTGACTAGCTGATTGGAGCTTGCCTTCAAGCCTTCGGAAACCAATTGCGGCATGAATGCGGCATTCAGTTGCCGTTCAGCTTGCATTGCATATAAGCTCACCTGCAAACGGCGAGAATGCCTTGCGAAATGCAACAGAGGCGGTGGCAACACCGATACTGCAAAATGTGGAAGTCTCTCGTCGCCGCCGTCGCTTTTCTGGCCGTGGGCGGCTCGGCCCATGCCGCCAGCGCGGTTAACAAGGACGCCGAGACCCGCACGCTGATCGTGACGGAAGGCGGCGGCAAGACCGAGCTGGCGCTGGCCGCTGGCGAAACCGTGGAATTTTGCCCGAGCGGCTGTTTTGTTACCTTGCCGAATGGCGACCTCGAGGCGCTGACCGGTTCGGAGACGATCGAGATCTCGGGCGGCGTCGCGCGCATCAAGTAAAGTCGACGCCATGATTTTTGAAGGCCGGGCAAACACCCGGCCTTTTATTTGCTTCCGGTAATCGGCGATGAAGGTATGCATTTTTCTTCGAAGCTGCGCAGGACGGGCTCTAGCAGCGTCTTCGTACCGAGCAGGGCGAAGGCGTAGGTCTAACTGCATTCGACGGGCTGGTGGCGCGGGCTTTTTTGGCGATGTCGCAAACAGGCTGCAAGCGCGGCGCCGCGCCGCCCTATAGTCTGCTCGCAATAGCATCTTGGAGTCGCGGGCAATGGCAGGGTTTCCGGAAAAGGCGAAGGTCGTCATCGTCGGGCTGGGCGGCATCGTCGGCGCATCGGTCGCCCATCACCTGATCGAGCGCGGATGGGACGATATTGTCGGCATCGACAAATCGGGCATCCCGACGGATATCGGCTCGACGGCGCACGCTTCCGACTTCTGCTACACGACCAGCCATGATTTCCTGTCGTGCTGGACGACGCTCTATTCCATCGATTTCTACGAAAAAATGGGTCACTACGCGCGCATCGGCGGCCTCGAGGTCGCCCGCGTCGGCGACGACGCCCGCATGGCGGAGATCAAGCGCAAGATCGCCTCGGCGAAGGCCTTCGGCACACGCGCCCGCCTGATCGATCCCGCCGAGATCAAGGAAAAATTCCCGCTGATCGAAGAACAGATGGTACAGGGCGGCCTGTGGGATCCCGACGCCGGCCTCGTCATCCCGCGCTCGCAGACCGTCGCCGGCAAGCTTGTCGATCAGGCGGAAGCTTCCGGCAAACTCAGGGCGTTTGCCAATACGTCGGCCAGGTCGCTCGTCATCGAGAACGGCCGCATCAAGGGCGTGGTGACCGACCGCGGCACCATCGAGGCCGACTATGTCGTGGTCTGCACCGGCATCTGGGGACGGCTGATCGCGGAAATGGCGGGCGAGGACCTGCCGGTCATGCCGATCGACCATCCGCTTACCTTCTTCGGGCCGTACACCGAGTTCGCCGGCACCGGCAAGGAGATCGGCTGGCCGCTGCTGCGCGACCAGGGCAACTCGGCTTACATGCGCGATACTGGCGACCCCAAGACCGCCGAAGGCGGGCAGATCGAATGGGGTTATTACGAAGAGACCAATCCGCGCCTTTGCCATCCGCGCGATATTCTCGAGAAAAACGAGGCGCGGCTTTCGCCGTCGCAACGCGATCTCGACATGGAGCAGATCCTGGCGCCGCTCGAGCGCGCCATGGAACTGACGCCGATCCTGGGCGAGCTGGGCTACAATGAGAGCCATTCCTTCAACGGCCTATTGCAGGTGACGGCGGACGGCGGCCCCTCGATGGGCGAAAGCCAGAAGGTCAGGGGCCTCTGGTATGCGGTGGCGATTTGGGTCAAGGACGGCCCCGGCATGGGCAAGGTCATCGCCGACTGGATGACGGACGGCCGCACGGCGATCGACCACCACGCCATCGACTATTCGCGTTTCTATCCGCACCAGACGAAAGAACAGTTCATCTGGGATCGCTGCACCGAAACCGCGATGAAGGTCTACAACCCGGCGGTCCATCCGCGCGAGCCCTTCTCCAAGGCTCGCAATGTCCGCCGCTCGCCCTTCTGGGAGCGCGAGAAGGAACTCGGCGGCTATTTCATGGAGCTCGGCGGCTGGGAGCGCGCCCATGGCTACGCCGCCAACGAGCATCTGCTCGAGAAATACGGCAACCGGGTGCCGGTGCGCCAAAACGAATGGGATAACCGCCACTTCTGGCGCGTCTCGAACGCCGAGCATCTCGCGATGAGCGAGGATTGCGGCATCGTCAACCTGTCGCATTTCGCCATGTACGACGTGGAAGGCCCGGACCATGTCGCGCTGATGGAATGGCTGTGCGCGGCAAAGATCGGCGGTGACGGCAATATCGGCAAGGGCATCTATACCCATTTCCTCGACGAGGAAGGCATGGTGCGCGCCGACCTGACCGTCATCCGCATGGCCGGCCGCTGCCGCGTCATCGACGGCGCCGATGCCGGGCCGCGCGACTTCCAGTATATGCGCCGGACGGCAGAGGACAAAGGCTTCGACGTTAGCGTCACCGATGTGACCGAGAGATATGTGACCGTCGGCATCTGGGGTCCGAACGCGCGGGCGACATTGAGCAAGTGCGTGGAAAACCCCGACGGGCTGACGCCGGAGAATTTTCCCTTTGCCGCGATCAAGCCCGTCAGGATCGCCGGCAAGGACGTGACCGCCTTCCGCATCTCCTATGTCGGCGAGCAAGGCTGGGAACTGCACATGCGCTACGAGGACGGTCTGGCTGTCTGGGACGCGCTGCGGTCGACCGGCGTGATGGCCTTTGGCGTCGAGACCTATGCCAACAGCCGCCGCATGGAGAAGAGCCTGCGCCTGCAGAATGCGGACCTGTTGACCGAATACAATCTGCTGGAAGCCGACCTTGCCCGTCCGAAAGTCAAGGAGGCCGATTTCTGCGGCAAGGCAAAGCATCTGGAATATCGCGCCCGGGTGCATCAGCCGGCCATGCTTTGCACGCTTATCATGACGGACAATACCGATTCCAATGGCGTTCCCCGCTATCCGGTCGGCACGATGCCGGTGATGGACCCGCAAACCGGTGAGACGCTCGTCGACGAGCTCGGCCGCCGCTCCTTCACGACTTCGGTGGCCTATGGTCCGACCCTCGGCAAGAACATCGCGCTCGCCTACCTGCCCTGGGCGTATTGCCAGGAGGGCCGCAAGCTGAGCGTCGAATATTTCGGCGAGAAGTACCCGGTCGAAGTGGCCGCCGTCGGTTACAGGCCGCTCTACGACCCGGAGAACGTCAATCCGCGCAGCTAAACGTTGCTTGCCTGCCGATTCTCCACACAGGCAAGCCGAGCAGTGCCAGCAGGACCTGAATGCAGAAGCCCGATTCATCGTCGGGCTTTTCGCTTTGTGGAGCGATGATTCTCGCATACCGTCGCGCTGCGATTGGGGGGTGCCTTTGCGGCGGATCGGCTGGGACAGAAAAAACGATACGCTTGTGTTTCAGCTGAAGTTGTGTGCGTCAAGTTCTGCAAAAATGGCGTGGCATTGCGGTGACGTTGGCGTGTCCGCCGCGCAGCCCCCGTGTTTAGCGGAGCGGCGGACACATGACGGTGCTCAGGCGGCCAAGGCCCTCAGGCTCTCCTTCTTGTGCTCGCGCAGATGATCCA
>NZ_JAMYOL010000035.1:0-51655 GCF_040319815.1 Mesorhizobium sp. M0854 | reverse complement strand
CGACGGCACGCTGATCGAGGCCTGGGCTTCGATGAAGAGCGTCAAGCCAAAGGGCGGCCCAAGCGGCGGTCATGGCGAACCGCCGACAGACGGCGGCGGACGCAATGCGGAAGCGGACTTCCACGGCGAGAGGCGATCGAACGAGACGCATACCTCGACTACCGACCCCGACGCCAGGCTCTACCGCAAAGGGCGGGGCAAGGAGGCCAGGTTGTGCTTCATGGGACATGGGTTGATGGAGAACCAGCACGGCCTGCTGGTGGAAGCCGGTCTGACGCTGGCCGACGGACATGCCGAGCGGGTAGCGGCCCTGCACATGATCGAACCTCGTGCCGACCGGCCGCGGGCGATCACGCTCGGCGCCGACAAGGCCTATGACGCAGAGGACTTCGTCAACGAGTTGCGCTCGATGAAGGTGACACCCCACGTAGCGCAGAACACGAACGGCCGTCGTTCGGCGATCGATCGCCGCACCACGCGCCACGGTGGCTATGCCGTCAGCCAGCGCATCAGAAAGCGCATCGAAGAGGCGTTCGGCTGGATCAAAACCGTCGCTGGGCAGGAGAAGACCAAATTGCGCGGCCGCGACCGCGTTGGGTGGGCCTTCACCTTCGCGGCCGCCGCCTACAATCTGGTGCGGCTGCCCAAGCTCTTGGCGGCGTCGAAATGACCGCGCCCGCAGGCTGCCAACTGATCGGCCGCTGGCGGATCATCGAAGCCGATCTGTGGGATCGCGGTTACCTGAACCTCGGTGGACCCGCAACCATCGCCATCGGACCCGACAACAACGGCGAGATCGCCTTTGGCGCCCTGCAAGCCGGTCTCGAACTGAGCTACAGCCCCTCGATAGTTCACTTCACATGGGCCGGGTGTGACGAGATGGATGAAGTCACAGGCGATGGCTATGCCGCATTGCTCGACGACGGCTCGATCGAGATCACATTCGCCTACCACAACGGCGACGAGGCCATCCTCAAGGCAATACGTCAGACTTCTTCAACAGCCTGCTAGTGAGGTGCGACAACTGGCGCGACCGCGCTTTTCCGACCGTCAATCTACTTCATTCAAACAGACGAGGACAGTAGGCCATCCTGCCTCTACCGTAGGTGGTCCTTCTGTCGAACTCGTACGGGAGTAATTATTGTAGGTTGTGCGGAAATTGAAGCAACATGCAAACACTGTTGCAGTTCATACACTCGCATCCCGTAGGGGGGACATTCTCGAAGGACGATTGGGGTAACAACGATTTTCTCGGTGTTACCGCAAGAATTTACAAACCCCATTCCGTGATATGCCGCCAGGATGACAATAACGATGGGATATTCATCGTAAAATCGGGTTGGGCCCTCCTTTACCGCGGACTACTGGACGGAGAACGGCAGATCATCGACACTCCTCTGCGGGGGGACATTGTCGGTTTCCGTTCCGTGGACGGACCTCGTTTAGCGTCCCTGGCGTCCATAACCGAACTAGCTGTTTATGAAATTTCCAGCAAGAAACTGGTAGAGGCCATCTTGTCGGAAGGCCGGCTCGGCAAGACTATCGCCTGCTCCCTGGCCCGCCTGAACGCCATCCTTACCGAACATCTCATGAATGCCGGGCGGCGGAACGCGATGAGCCGCACCGCCCATTTCCTGCTCGAGTTGGAGGAGAGGCTCTCGATCGTTGGCCTGTCGGCCCATGGACGATATGAGTGTCCGCTTACCCAGCACGAATTGGCCGACATCCTCGGAATGACCACCGTTCACCTCAATCGGACGTTAAGGGAACTCCGCAAGGCCGATCTCGTCGCTTTCAAGGCAGGTTATGTAGAGGTGATCAACCGCAAGAAGCTGGTCAAAACAGCCGGATTCGACAGCGAGTATCTCAGGTAAAGGTTATTCCCTCAGCTCGGGTTCAACCGTCTCTAGCGGGGTTTTCGCGTCGCCCCCCCTGCGGCGCGGTGCTGGGCGCCAGCGCATAGACCATCAGCAAAATTTCTGCTGGAAGACGACAGTGCGCCGTCGCTCGGGCAGTTCCAGACGATGTCCGGGCTGGCAGTTGGCTTACCTGGCCGCAGTCTATCTTGACGAGGGCAGCCGCAAAGGCCCGATTATCATGACCGACGGCACCATGGCCTGTCGCATGAGGAGAAGGTGCTGCCGAAATGCGCGTAAGCTGCCCATAAACGGCGGCAGATACAGCCGGTGTTCTCGTACCTAAAGCGCTTGGCCACGGATGCCACGAACTGCGCCCTGGTCATGCCAATATCCACCTTCAGGAATTCTCGTCCGCAATCGCGAGGAACTACCGATCCTCCCTTCGAATAGCTGCTGGGCTTGGGGTTTGGCTGAGCGGTCCCATCCTGAGAATGGCATCATCGCCTACCCGGTTAGTCAACCTCGCAGAGCTATCCCACCTCTTGGCATTCCTTAAGCGGTCGGAATCATTTCAACGGTTGGCACATGGCCAAAGGGATTGAATCTGACCGGACCCGCGCGTCACGATCGAACTCGCGCGGAGCTTCAAGGCGGGGGTGACGCGGTCTCAACACATGTCCTCAGGCGACCGTCGAGGCGAAATTTTCTAAAAATTAACTTATGTTAGAGAACGCTTATAAATAGACGATAGGCTGCACAAGCTGTTCTCGGCTAGGGGCGAAGAACTGCTGAAACTGCTGGTGAGCTCACGCTTTCACAAGGGCTGGGTGTTCAATCACAAGCGCATTCAAACACAGGGCAGCGTATTCAAGCTTTCAGATTGCGAAGAATGAGGGGTGTTTTGGCAGCCGCAACGCGGCCTGTGCGAAAAGATTGGGGAGTGACATGGGTTCCACAGCAGGACGGCGTAAACACACGGCCAAACGGTCAGGAGTGCTGTCCAGCGGAACGGAAAGTGTCCACGGCCAAGCAGGCAGAGGATGCCTCCTCATCCTGGACGGACGGGCTCTAGGCCGCGAGTGTCTCGCATCGGCTCTCGCGGACCACGAACTCGGCATGGAGATCGCCGCCGTGGGTTCGATCGATGAATGGCGCGTCAAGAAGGGCTCGGCACCTCCTCTTGCAGCCATACTCTTCAACCTCGGCGGCCGAAAGATCACCGATCAGGGCATCGCAGACGAGATTAGGCATATTTCGTCCGAATTCAAATCAGTCCCTGTGGTTATCCTGGCCGACACTGAAGATCTTGCACACATACTGACCGCTCTCGAATGCGGCGCACGCGGCTACATTCCGACCTCGGTCGAAATCGACGTCTGTGTCGAGGCTATCAACCTCGCGGCAGCGGGAGGCATCTTCGTCCCTGCGAGCAGTGTCCTTTGCATGCGCCACCTGATAGGTTCGGATAGCCCCGACACGCAGCCTTTGAAAGGCATGTTCACGCTCAGGCAGGCCGAGGTCGCCCAAGCGCTCCGGCGCGGAAAGGCGAACAAGATCATCGCCTACGAACTGAACCTGCGCGAAAGCACTGTGAAGGTCCACATCCGAAATATCATGAAGAAGCTGAAGGCGACCAACCGCACGGAAGTCGCCTACAAAGTCAACGATCTCTTCGCGGAAGGAACTCCTGCCGAAGCGTATCCCAAGCAATAAGACGGCGACCTCGGGTGAATCCCGGCGGGCGGTCTTAGTGAAAGTCGGGGGATCTCCGTTGCAGTGAGTGGCATCCGGGAGCCGCCCGAGATACAGCGGCCCCCGCCCCAGTGGGGTTCGTTGCCCCGAGCTTCCTGATAGTATGCTGTAGGGGATTTGGCGGGGAGCTCCGAACCGCCCGGCTTCGTCGCGATGATGTTGTTCCGCAGTCCTATGGAAAGCTGTTCCAAGGGCGCAGTGTCAGATACAGTGGTCCGCATGCGGCCGCAGAAGCTCTCGGCGCTCGACCCGACGGCAAGCCGGCGTAGACATACCGTCCCGTGTTCCTGCAGGACATTCAGGCGTGGAGTGCTCATGCCGCTCTGGTCGTCAGCTTCACCCGCGACGAGGCGGCTGTCATAAGGTGACGGCCGTCTGACAAACGGGTCTAGGTCCCGCCGAAAGGCTTCGCGGAGACCTGCACAGGGCGGCACGCAAAGCCAAGACGATTCCCGCCGACAGGAACCTTGCCTCGCGGACGACCGATTGAGAAGGGAATGCGCGACTTCCGCCAGGCGGGAAGCTGACCGCAAATCGGGTTAACTTTCTGCCGCTGAATCCGCCGATTCATCTGCACTGTCAGGGAAAGTGTGTCTGGCCACCCATCTTATGGCTTCTTCGATCGTATCGAAATTCTTGTGCTGCCCGCTCAGCAGCCCGAAGCCTGTCTCGAGGAACCATTTGCCCTTCGTGGAGTAGGCTTCCTCGTCGATCTGAGTAAGGACCGCGACCAGTTGATCCCAATGCCACACCAAAACCCCGGACTCTCCGCCCTCGACCGTCCCGATCCGCGCTTTCTTGAACGAAAATCCAGGAGCAATTTTTGTCTTGCCCACTTTGATGAATCCCTCAACTTCAAAATGGATAGTAGAAACGATCGGCTTGCACCTGGCTAGTTCTGTACTATCTGTGCTAGTTCTGTACCTATCTGTGCTTGTAGATGTCTTGTTGCCGGACCGCTGTAGAATAACTAGTTAAGCAGATCGCACGGTGAGTTCAAGGCCAACTCCATTTTTCGACGATCGCCCCGTAAGTTTTGCGAGAGAATGTTCGCAAACTGCTAAGTATTTTGCCTTCCGGAGCGTGAAAGCCTCGGCGAAATGCTCGGGTGCCATTCCATCCAGCGCAACCTCGCAAGCCCAGCGAGTGTCTGGCGGTCGAACCGTCCTTGGAGCGCCGCGTTCCGAAGTGCTTGTCGAGGAGCTCGATCTTGCGTTCCAGCACGTCGGCCGTGAGCGGCACGTAGGCACTGGGGTGCCAAAGGTCGCCGTCCCATTTCAGGGCGGCATTCGAGCACCAGATGATCGCGGAAGACGTTCTAGGTCAGTTGTTTGAACCTCCCGGGGGCCTGATGGGCATCGAACTTGGCCTGGGTTGGCACCACGTCGCTATGAACCCGTCATCTGTCTGCGAAATCCGCGACGGCAATCACTAAAGGCCGGGTTGAGGTCCGGTTGGAGGGTCCACCTCAGCGCCCCATTGCGATCCGTCGCGTCAAGACCCGGAGGCGGTCACACAGGATGAGTGTTCTTGAGAAGGTGGTACTCGGTTTGTCCTTCAAGTAGCTCTTGCGGATGGTGAGAAGGCTGAGTAGCCATGTTTTCGGTCCCTGACGGGCCTTTGCCAGGAGCGGAAGTGAGCATACCATGGTTCATCGCCCAAACTGCAGCCTGGGTACGGTTGCCGACCCGAATCTTTCGAAGGATGGCCTTCACGTGTACCTTCACCGTCGCTTCGGCGATGTTAATCTTGCGCGCGATTGTCTTGTTAGACTCCCCTCCGATCAGGCAACGTATAATACAATCTTCCCGAGCTGACAGCATTGATGGTTCTCGATCAGCGTTCTCCATTGCAAGAGCCACATTTGTAACCTCATGTACTGCTAATTCATCATATTTTAGACCATGTCTTATGTCCTGAATAAACGTCGAAGTTTCCGCAGGTAGAACCGTCTGCCCCAGCATAACCAATTCGAGAGCTTTGATGAAGGTGTCGTGAGCGGCAACTTTTGTCAAATACGCGTCGGCCCCCGCGCGAAGGGCTGAAACTATATCGTTGGGTCGACAGTGATCGGCTAGCGCAACGACATGGCTGGTCGGATAAATCCCTTTAAATTCTGAAATTTGCGCAAATCCAGCATCTGCATCAATACGGTCGACATCCATGATGAGCAAGATGGACCGGTGCTTGGGCAGCGGCTTCTGCAGAAGGTCGTGAACACAAGCCGCAGAGAAAATAATGCGAAACTTTGCTGCATCCAGAATTAAAACAAGGCCCTCTCGGAGTAACTCGCTTTGGCTGACAAGCACTGTTGTGAAAGACTTTGGGATTATCAAGGATTTCGTTGTCATCGTGGCCTCTCCTGACGCGATTGAGGTAACGCGCGTCTCGCAAGGTGCTCCTCGCATAGTTCTTTCTTGACCATGTTACCTTACGCGAGGAAAACCCTAGACAAGAACACCCTCTTTAGGCGTAGGGTAGCTTCGTCGAGGGCTACCCCGGATTCTCAAGCTTGAGGGCTTGGTGAGGGATGCGAGCCCTGGCTTTCAGCCGCTCCGGGCGGCAGCCAGCACCATCGAGGCGACGGATGCGCGGGCCGCGAGAGTTGCCGGGGTTGGTCTCCCGTGGGGCGTGGGTGGTGCCGCCGGTCTGGCGCGGGGCGGCGCGGCGTGTCAGGCGGGAGAACCGCGGGCGAAGGGGCCGCGCCGCGACCAGCCGCCATTTTGGGATGACGGCGCAGGCCGAGGAGAAGGCGATCTTGACGCGGCGCGCGCTGATCCTGAGCAGCGCCCGAGCTTCAGCAGCTTGAGGAGCTACGTGCCACAGCTGGCAGTGGCAACTGGGTGTCGGCCAAGGCGATGCGGCGCAGCGCGCACAACAGCACGGATGCCTCCGGGCATCGAAATAGGCGGTGGTTTGCCGAGCCTCTCCTTGCACCTGCGGTGAGCAATAGAGGAGTTGCCTGGCGCGGCCCCTGGGGCGGCCGATATCGGGGGCAGCGCTGCCGGGAAGTCCTCTGGCAGGGGCTGGAATTCGAGCCTTGTGAGATCCGGCGAGAGAAATGATAAGGCGGGCCAGTTCTGCTATTGCTACCTCGATAGTGTTGCCAAGATTGCGGCTTCGTCGAGGTCGCCTCTTCATTCATCAGGCGAGTCAAGCCGTCGATCAGGTCATCGACATAGCAGAATGATCGGCTTTGGGACGAGGAGCCGGAGATCGTGATCGGCTCGTTCTCCAGGCCTGGACGACGAAGTTGGAGACGGCCCAGCCATTCTGCGAACGCATGTTGGGGCCGCAGGGGGTTCGAGACGCTAAGTTGGACCGCTATTTCCGGCTCTTCGTTGCGTTCGATCGCGTTTGTCGCGTTTGCCATCAAAGAGGTTCTCCTTCAGCACAGCAATCTGCTCATTGGACGAGTTCGCCGGCGGGGTGTTTATCCGGAAGGAGTGCCTACAAAGGGATAGTTGTGCCGCTGGCGGTGAAGGGTCACGATAAGGCAGAGCCTTCCTCGTCGACCGATGCTCGGCAGTTCGGGACGGGCTGGCCACTTGAAAGTGAAAGCCACGCGCCATGGCCATGGATGCAAAATACACTCCCTCGTCAAAGGCGGCCGACCGCGGGGGATGGAAGGTCGTCCTGCTTGTCTTCGGGCTCTCCGGGCTCGCCGCCCTGGGAGGGGCCGCGGTCAAAAACTGGGGGGCAGGAGCAGTAGGAGCAATAGAAGTTCTTTCCAGAGCCGTGGCACAGAAGGTCAACGATGTCTCCGGACCCGTGGTGCGGGAGGTCGAGGATGCCTCTGGGGCGGCGGCACAGCCGGTCAAGAACGCCTCCGGGGCCGTGATGCAGAAGGTTGAGGACACCTCCATAGCCCTGGTGCAGAAGGTCGAGGATGCCTCCGGAGCCCTGGTGCAGAAGGTTGAGGACGCCTCCGGAGCCCTGGTGCAGAAGGTTGAGGATGCCTCCGGAGCCCTGGTGCAGAAGGTCGAGGATGCCTCCGGAGCCCTGGTGCAGAAGGTGGAGGATGCCTCCGGAGCCCTGGTGCAGAAGGTTGAGGACGCCTCCGGAGCCCTGGTGCATAAGGTCGAGGATGCCTCCGGAGCCCTGGTGCAAAAGGTCGAGGATGCCTCCGGAACCCTGGTGCAGAAGGTTGAGTACGCCTCCGGAGCCCTGGTGCAAAAGGTCGAGGATGCCTCCGGAACCCTGGCGCAGAGGGTTGGGGATGCCTCCGGAGCCGTGATGCAGAAGGCAGAGGATGCTTCCGGACCCGTGGTACAGAAGCTCGAGGACATCTCCGGGGCCGTGATGCAGAAGGTGTCTGCTGCCATCGATAGCTGGCAAGAACAACCGGTTCAAACCACGGCCGAATCCTCCCGCGCCCGCGCGATCGTGCCGGGACCGGATGCGTCGGCCGCGACGTTCGTCGAACGGAGCGCCGCCCCTGCCGTCCCCACCATTGCCGGGCACCCCCAAACCCTCGGCAAGGGGCCGGATGCATCGGCCGCGGCAATGGTCGAGCAGAGCACCGACCCTGCCGTCGCCACCAATGCCGAGCGCCCCAAAGCCCTGAGTAAGGCGCCAGACGTGCCAACCGGAGCCGTGTTCGGCGTCGGCGACCGCCTTAAGATCGCGTTCTACGAGCGCGTCGACGTCGAGGAAGACAAGTGGGGGGCCGCATCCTCGGGATTGCGCGGCATCCTGCAGCGTCCGGAACTGAGCGGCGAATATATTGTCCAAGAGGACGGCACGATTTCCGTGCCCTTGCTGGGCTCCATTCCGGTCGCCCTCAGGTCGACGCAACAGGTACAGGCCGACCTAGTGGAAACCTTCAATCAACTGCTGGGCCGCAAGGGACTGGTCAATATCCTGCCGCTGGAGCGCCCGCCCGTTTACGTGCTGGGGCCGGTCAAGAATCCAGGCTCGTTCAAGTACGCGACCGGCATGACGATCCTGCACGCGATCGCACTGGCCGGCGGACTCGATCGGGCCGAGAGCGAGCCGTGGCAGAAGATCGAAGCTGTTCGTGAGACCCAGAAGCGGAGCGGGGCGATCGATGCCATGTTGAACTTGCTTGCGCGCGCGGCGGTTCTGAAGGCCGAGCGCGACGGTACGGCACCCGCTATCCCGCGCCAGTTGCTGGAGCTGGCCGGCGCGACCGAAGCTGCGAACCGTGTCGACGAGCAGAGCGACCGGCGCAAGGGCATCGCCACGGCCCGCAAGGATCGCGAGCGCGCGACCATGCGTGCACTGGAGGCGGCCAGGCAGGATGTTGTCGCTTATGGGCGCATGGGGTCGCTCGACGAACTCGTCAAGCTACGCCAGCAGCGTGTCAACAGCATGCGAACGCTCGTGGACCGCAAAGTTCTCAGCATAACAGTGATGGATCAGATCCAGAGTGAGTTGTCCGACGCGGAGCAGCGTAGGCAGAACGCCCTCAACCAATACGCAAGCGCCAAGCAGCGCCTCGCTTCGCTGGAGTCTGAGGTGTTGCGAGCCCGAGCCGACCTCAGGAACGATCTGGAGATCGAGATCGAGAGCACGCAGAGCCAGATCGCGGCCAATGTGCGCGAGTTGAACGTCAGCGAAGGCGTCCTGTACGCGTTGCCGGTGACCCGCGCCCAGTTTGCGAAGGACGCGAACAGCTTGACCTATCGAATCGTGCGGCAATCGGCAGCCGGGCCGGTCAGCATCGAGTCCGGCGGGATGACCCTGTTGCAGCCAGGCGACCTCGTCAACATCATCGAGGGCGAAAACGAGCCAAGAGAGCCGGCCGGTTCACCGGTCCCACCCCCGTCGCCTACTGGCGAGAGCTTGCCGGCCGCGTCCAACCCCAACGACGTCGAGCCTGCCCGCGTGGTGAGAGAGTAGAGGATCGGTCCGATTTGATGCCCACAGCAAGGGTGATTGTTCTGCACGGGAGGGCCCTTGCGCTGGGCCGCTCAGCTGCCGGGTCGACCTCGCCGGCCGGGTTGCCAGGATCTCATCGGACTCGGCCCCAAGAAGCGGCCAAATCGAATGGGAGCACGTGTTGACAAAGTTGAAGCCTGACTATGTTGCGATCCAGCGGCGCTGGAAGGATACACGGCAACCTGAGCGCCTGATCGCGCATTACGAACTCGAACGCCGGCTCGCGGATCGGCTGCGGGCCGCTTGCCGCGACGAGCGCTCTCGACTCTATCCCGAAGTCTATTCGGAACTGTTCAACAGCCTGCTGGACCATCCGCAAAAAGCCGCCGTCGGCTCGCGCCCGGACCGGATCGCGAAACAGGTCAGGGTCCTCAAGCCTCTGATGGGGCGCGGCGACGTGTACCTGGAGATCGGCTGCGGTGACGCCTCGCTGCCCCTCGCGATGTCCGGGATCACTCGTGAGGCGCTGGGCCTCGATGTCACGGACGCCCTGGTGGATTTCGCCGCCGCTCCGGCCAATTTCCGCTTCCTGAAGACGGACGGGGTCGAGATCCCGCTCGCGGACAACTCCGTCGATCTGGCGCATTCGGACCAGGTCATGGAGCATCTGCACGTGGAGGACGCCGAGGCTCAGCTCCGGGAGATCCACCGGGTGCTCAGGCCCGGGGGGCACTATGTGTGCACGACCCCGAGCGGAGTTACGGGGCCGCACGATATCTCGGTTTTTTTCGACGAGGTGGCGACGGGCATGCACATGCGGGAATACGACTACCGCTCACTGCGCGCCCTCATGCTCCAGGCCGGCTTTCGGCCAGTCGAGTTCCCGCTGGTGGTCGCCGGATATTGGCTCGCCACGCCGCCCTACCGGCTGCTGCACGGCATCGAACGGGCTCTGCAACGGCTTCCGGCTCGGTTGCGGCGCATTCAATTGGCCGGCATCCTGATGGGCATCACGGCAGTTGCCACCAAATAATAGCGCCTGACTCGGGACGTGGGCGCCGGGACTTCCAGGACTTGCCCACCAGGGCGGGACTTCCGTACAGCATCAGGTACCACGAAGTCGCCGGCACCGCGACGCTCAGGACCGCCACGGTTCGAGAGGATGCCTTGGAGTCGCCTTAGCTGGTTTTCGCCCTCTATCGGACACCTAAATTAGATTACGCCGGTTCACAGCTCCCGACCGACATCCGACTGGGCTTTGACGGCAATCCCAGCCGGCTGCCCCTGCCGACGCGACTGACGGCCGGATTGGCCATACTCAAGGCGAGCGGCGTCGCGTCCCTCCAGCACCCGCTCCTTCAGTCTGAGCAGCGGAGACTCCATCAGGAACCATGAGATGGTCGGAACGCACAGACTCAGCACGATGGCGATCAGCCCTTGAGCCCAAAGGGGAATGGTTCCGAACCGCTCTACGACCGCGCTCGATTGAAAAATCTTCAGGAAAAACACGTGCGTCAGGTAGATGCCATAAGAGATTTTGCCGACGAAGCGCACGAACCTAAAGCTGCTGAACCACGCGAGTAAGCCTGGCAGCTCCGCGTCGGCGTCCACCACCAGCCGTGCGAAAAAGATCCCAACCGTCAGATTGAAAGTGAGGTGCCGCAGGATGCCGTTGCCCGCGACGTACGAGGCGACGCACTGGAACGCGAGGCATGCCAAGCCGGCGCACCACCAGTCCAGACCGGCTCGGAGACGGCGTCCTTCCCTCGACGCGGCATAGGATAACGCGCCGATGAGCACACCAAACCCTAGGATCTCGAATTTGCCGAAGATCGAGAGCTCGAAGGCAAACCGATCGATCGGGGTGGCCAGAACCAACGTGCGCAACAGGAAGCCGGTGCCGATCAGGAATACCGCCACTCGCACGGCATCGCGCCCGGACAGCAGAACCAGCATGGGCAGCAACAGGTAGAACTGCTCCTCCACGGCTAGGGACCAGAACACCAGCAGGGGACCGCCGGAAGCCGCGAGGTAATTGCTCGTGTAGGTGAGATGCCAGAGAATGAAGTCGTGAACCTCGGGCACGCCCAGCACGAACAGGACCAGCAGGGTCAGATAGTAGGCTGGCATGAGCCGTACCGCGCGGCCGATGTAGAACCTGCGGATGACTTCGCCCGCAGGGGCTTGCTCCAGTCTGAACAGCAAGTTGCGCGTGATTAGGAAGCCACTCAGGACGAAGAACAGTTGGACGCCCAGCGCTCCCGCCCCGATGGGGAAGTGCGTTCTGACCCACGGCCCGCCGAAGTGCTCGACGCCGACGAGTCCGATCGCGATGGCTCGCAGGCCATCCAATTGCGGTCGATAACCTTGCGCCATGACCGGTGTCTCCTTAAGTCTCAGGTGGCGACACAACCGACGGCCCTCCGTGCACAGGGCCGGCGGCAGAATCCAGTTTCATCGCGTTAGGGCCGCACATGGAGCGTCGACGCTGACGCGAGCGTCCAGCCCAGGACCAAGGCCTTGAAATCCGGCAAGCTTCGCCCCCGCGATCAGTCGCGCACGCAGCATCCCAGCCGGGAGATGTCGTGAAGCCATCCTGCTCTCCAGTTCGTTTCAACTCGAATTCAATTCGTCATGGCTGGCGGAGTGGAGCGCCGGTCTTCGAAGCTGGGTGTCGCCACTCAAGTGACGGGGCGGGTCGCTACGACCAGGGTTGAAACGCCGAATTTCCGCAAAGGCGTTTTTTCGATCCGTGGGATGAGCTGCCGATAGGTCGATATCACGCCAGCCGGCAGCCATTGATAAAGCTCGAATACCGGCAGCACATAGTCGACCTTCTGTATCTCGAAACCCGCCGCGGCCACGATATTGCGCAATTCATGGGGCCAGTAGTTCCGTGCCGCCATAACGCGAGCCGACCACGAACTCGGTAGCCAAGGAAGCAGTGGGATAGGGAACCCGAAATTGCGGCCTAGAAACCGCATCCCATGGCCCTCGAATGGAAACCAGCGATTTGGACTCATCACGACCAGATGACCACCGGGCCGCAGGACCCGCCAAATTTCGCGCAGCGTGGCCGCCTCGTCGGCGACGTGCTCAAGAACCTCATTCAACAATGTCGCATCGACAGAGGCATCCGGTAATGGGAAGTCGTCGGTGCAGCAGTGGTATTCGATCGCATTTGGCCGCCGATTAAGCCTCTCATCATTCGCCAGCTTGCGAGCGATGGCCTCGTCGATCCTCGATCGTTCAGGATCGACACCAATGGCTTTCTGGGCACCCCAGGCGACCAGGGCCTCGGTGTAGCCGCCGTCGGCACAGCCGCAGTCGAGCCAGACTCCCTGCAGCAGTCCGAGGTCTTTCAACTTGCCGAGCCTGTAAGCAAGATTGCTTCCAATCGCGGTCGAGCTGCCGGGATGGGGATAGCGTGGCGCAGTACGCGCGCGCGATAAAGAATTCTCGCTTGTCGCGATGGCCCGCAGGCCATCCAATTGCGGTCGGTAACCTTGCGCCATAACCGGTGTCTCCTCATGTCTCAGATGGCGACGCAACCGCCGGCGGCCCTTGGTGCATAGGGCCGGCGGCAGTATCCAGTTTCATCGCGAAGGCCAAAATCAGGGCCGCACATGCACCCTCGACGCTGACGGCAAGCGTCCAGCCTATGACCAGGCCTTGAAGCCCATCAAGCTTCGCCCCCGCGACCACGAAGCACAGTTCCAGTAATCCCCCAAGCGTGAACCAGCGAGATGCCTTGCGCATCGTATCGCTCAGCCGCGCCAGCGTGCAGGCATGAAATTTGAGCGTTAATCCCAGCAGGCTAAAGCCGAGAAAGCGCAGGCTCGGACCAGCGATCTCAGGATAGGCCGGATTGAAGACCGCAAGGATCTGCTGCGAATAGGTTAAGATGAAGGCGGCGAAGACCACTGAGAAGAGCAATGACGCCATTAGCGACAAAAGGATGTAGTGCCTGGATTGTTTCGGGCTTGCTCTAACCACGGGGAACAGGGCCGTAGCCATGGCTGCGGGAATGATCGAGGCCATGGACACCAGCATCCACAACGATACGAAGGCGGCATTGATGGCCGGCGACAGGAGAATTAGCACAAGGTACGGCATGATGAGAGCCGAGGTCTGCACGGCCACATCGAGCGTGTAGTGGTCGAAGACCTTGCGTCGGAGCGTATGCAGCAGCGGGAAATCGGGGAGCCCAACGAGGTGACGCGCGCCACCCCGGGTCAAGAGATCGACGCCGATCCAGGAGGCCAGCATACCGGCCACCCAGGTCAGAAGAATCGCGGCATTGGAGGCGTAGCCAGCGGCTGCGGCGGCGGCGATCAGGATCAGCTTGAACGTGGAGAACAGCACTTGCCGGATCATCCTGCCGGTGCTGCGCAAGTTGCCCACGAGCGCCTGATCGACCACCGCACTGAGAACGGTCAGGCAGCAGCCGACGACGAACGCAACGCCCTCGAACCAACCGTCGATCGGCCCGGCCGAGATGTTGAGATACGCCTCCCCGAAGACAAACAACAAGGCGAAGCCAATCGCCAGCGCCACCCCGACGGACGCTGCCGCGGCCACGAGGCCGCGCTCCTTGCCCGGGTGCAGAACGATTTCGCCCATCAGCAGGGTCCCGAGCCCGGCCTCCCCCAACAGACCGACCAGCCCCATCACGGACAGGAGGGCAGAGGCCTTGCCTATCACCTCCGGCGGAAACAGCCGGGCGGCGAGCAACCAATAGATTAACCCAAGACCGGCCGCTGCCATCGTTCCGATTGCCAGAGCGCCGGAATTCGTTAGGAGTGTGGCGTTCTTTTGAAGCGCCCGGCGCACGCCATTAAGTGCGGTCACGGCGAGATCTACCGGCATGATGGGTCTTTCGAGAGTTGGCGCGCCCGCACCGCGGACGTGCCGGCGGCTGGGCGCAGGACGTCCCGGTAGACCTGCTCGATCCGGGTCACAATCACTCCGGCTTTGAGGCGCCCCACCCTGGCGAGGCCTGTCGCCTCTAGGCGGGCCAGCAGGGCGCGGTCTTCCAGAAGTGTTTGCATCGCCTGCGCCAGGGCATGCGCGTCACCGGGCGGCACGAGAAGCCCTGTTTCGCTATGATCGACGATATCCGGCATGCCGCCGACATCGGTTGCGATGACTGCCTTGCCGGACGCCATCGCTTCCATGATGACCGTCGCGCAGGCTTCGGGTCCCAGCGATGGCAGCACGCCGAACAGCGAGCGCCGCCATGCGTGCATGATGGCGGAATGCGGCCACGTACTGAAGACGTGAACGTTTGGCGGAAACTCGGTTGGCGTATCGGGGGCCCGCCGCCCAATCAGGACCAGTTGCGGCGGCCGCTCCAGGCTGGCATAGGCTTGCAGGAGAACGCCAATGCCCTTGAGGCGCATCATGTCGCCGACGAACAGGATGAACCCATCCACAGGCAGCTCCTCCCGCAGCCAGGGATCTTCCGGGCCAAGCACCCCGATGTCGTCGGGCACGAAGTTGGGGATGACCTCGTAGCGGGCGCGGCCTCGGGTGAGTCCGGTGTGACGCGCCACGGCGTGGCTCACCGCGATGAAGCGGTCCACCAGGCGCTGAGCGGCGAAGCTCGACGCCCAGTTGCTCAACGTTGTCGCGGCTCCCTTTACGGCTCCGTAATGCCCGGTGGCGCAAGGTAAGCACTTGGCCGGTGCTGGGCCACTGCAGAGATGGGTCCCCAAGTGCATGAAGTTCTTCTTGGCGCAGACAAGGCCGTAGTCGTGCAGCGTGACCACGAGGCGTGCCCCACTGAGAACTTTGACCGGCAGGAAGGACGCGTAGATCCAGTTATGGGCGTGGACGATGTCCGGCCTCTCCTGAGCGACCAGCCGCTTCAGGGCTAGCACCAGTTCGGGATCCGGGAAAGGTGGTGCGTGGCGGCGCTCGGGATCGGTGTGGAGGCCTGACAGACGCTGGAGCGTGCCGCGCAAGCGGTGCACGCGGACCGCGCCGTCCAGCTCGGTTGCGGGCGATCCGGGATGCATCAAGGTCCCGACGCTGACATGATGGCCCCGCTGCGCCAACGCCGTGCCGAGGTTGCGGACGTGCCGCTCCTCTCCCCCGATCACCGGAGGATAGAACTGCGACAGTAGCAGGATGCGCATGGCAAGCCTCGTTTCAGATGGGCGGCACCAGCGTCGAAACGCGGCGATAGAGTCGGTCGTGTTCCGGCCCATAGAGCCGCGCCTCCGCCGTCTGGCGAGTTGCCGAGACGGGCACCAAGATTTCCCGGGCCCAGGTGTCGCCCGGCGCGATGGTGAGCGATTGGAAGATGGCGAACGGTTGCCCGTCGAGGGTGATTTCCAAGTCGAATCGCTGAGCTCGGGTCTCGGCGCTTCTGATGCCGACGGTGAGCAGGTCGGGCTCGCCATTGGGCGATGGCAACATCCAGAACTCGGTGTATTTGAATTCCCGGTAGGCCGCTTCGTCCCGGACGGCCAGCGCATAGGCTCCGGTCGCCACCAGCACCGCCAGCATCAGTGCGGCACCCTGCCAGAGCCGGAGCCGCGGCGGAGCCGGCCAGGCTGGCCGATCGGGAGCGTCGCAGCGGACCGCCACCAGTGCCGCGGCGGCCGTCACGGTCCCGAACCACACCGCCCAGCCGAGCGGCGTGAGGAAGCCTACGGCATTCAGGGCAAAGCCCCCCGCGATGCCGGCAGCGAGGCTTGCTCCGACCGCGTAGACGAGATGTTCCGACGCGGAGGTGGTTCTCACGCCAAGAGCCCGCAGCACCGCGTGGCCCGAGACGAGCAATACCATCGGCGCGCCCAGGGAGGTACGGAGGAGCAAGCTGTCGCTGACCGCAACGGCCGCCATCGTGGCCCCTGCCCACAGGCAGGCGGCCGCAAGGTCCCGGTTGCTAGGAATTCCCATGTAATCCCCTCACATCGTAGATGACGATCCAGCCGTTGTCGTAGATGCGCGTGATACCCTTGATGTTGTTGAACTTGAGCAGCTGTGCGCCCGAGAGCGGCGTTCCCTGCTGCGCTTGCCACGGCTCGAAGTAGAAGCCGAGCACCGGGATGGCTGTGGACAGGCGCAGATCCACCAGCAGGAAATCGACGTCGCCCCTCGCCAAGGCGTAAAGATCGTCAGGCACCAATTCCTTGGCCTCGAAAATGCGCGCTGCATCGACGCCTTGGACGATGTTGACCCTGGCATCCTGCCGCCCGTAGCCGGCGAGCAGCAGGCGATTGGTGCGGTCGGCGGTGAAGCGATTGCCGGGCTTGAGCCATTCCTTGGTCCAGAGAGCGGTTTCGATCCCCATGGATTCGATCGATTGCTGGTCGGCCGCCACCCTGTAGCGTCCACGCAAGGGGTCGAGCGTAGCGCTCGTGACGCCGCCCAGGACGATGGCCGCCAGCGCAACGGCCGGTGCGACGCTGCGCCACTCGCGCGGCGTGCGACCCTCCCAGAACTGGACGACACTCACCGCGACGACCAACCCGACGCCGATGAACACGAATGTTCCCAGGCGGTTGCCGATTTCCCATCCAGCGTTGGTCAACCGGAAGGCCAGCGAGACCGGAAACAGTAAGGTAATAAAGGTGAGGAGCGTTACGCGGCTGTCGCGCCAGCGGCGCTTCAGAACGTCGTGGATCGAACGCCAACCTGTCCGCGCATCACTCGGCGCTGCCATGGCCAGCGACCGAAAGAAGCCCGTCGCCAGCCCGAGCGCCAACAGCAGGATCGCGAGCAAGGTGGTCAGGTGCATGCTCAGGGGTTGCGTCGGCGCTCCGAGGTGCTCCGAGCGTGGAGTAGGCGCGCCCAGGATCTTTCCGAGCAATGTGTTGAAGCCGGTTTCGACCACAGGACCGAGATAGCTTGTGAGAGGATTGCCATGGGCCAGTATCCAAAGGAGAGGCAGGGCTATAGCCAACAGCGCGGTGACGCCTGCGGCGGTCCTGGCCTTGATCCGCGAGGGGCCGTGTCGGCGCAAAGCCTCAAGGGCCGCCAGTGCTCCGAAGTAGCTGGCGGTGAAAGCGGCCGAAAGGTGGTGCGTGACCGCGAGGCTCGCCAACAGCAAGGCAATCAGCCCGAGCGCCTTCAGCCTCGGTCGCCCAACGAGATCCTTGGACGCTGCCTCGACGGCGAAGGTCAGCACGCACAGCACGATGCCGAGGCTCTCGTAGGAGAACATCGACTCGAACAGGACGAAGGTTGAGCAGCCCATATAGGCCAGACAGGCTATGGCCGAGATCCGCGGCGATCCGGTGATGCTTTCGAAGAACACAAACAGAGCACCGATGAACGTGCCCCTGAGGACGATCAACAATAGCGTCCCCGCGACAAACAATGGCAATCCCGTCAGATTGACGATCGCCGTCGAAAGGATTTCCAAGGCGGGATACGTTGGCCCGATCGGGAGAAGCGGGTTGGACAGAAATAGGCGGCGGGCCGTCATAAGATCGTCGGCTGCGATCCAGTGCAAGAACTCGTCATGATTGATGAAGCTCGTCGGGGAATAGACCGCCTTGTAATAGAACAGGGCTTCGGCAAGCAGAAACAGGAGGAAGAGGCGCTCACCCCGGGCTAGCATCGGCCAAGCTATGCGCAGGCTGGTAGGGACGACCAGGAGGACGACTCCGGACCAGAAGAAAAGCGGCGCAACGTCATAGGCCCGACGCCCGGCGGCGTGCCCGGCCACGACCAGGAGCAGAGCCGTGGCAATCGTCAGGCACAGAACCGCGATCCATCCGACGTTGGCCCGTTGCGGCGGGGTCTCGACGCTGCCGCCGCGAAGGTCGGGGCCGATAACGGCCGAGACGAACCGTATCCCGGCCCGGAGTGGGCTGATCCGAGCTCCCGCGGTGAAATGAGCTGGCACCATCAGGCTCATACCTCTGTAGCAGGAGGCCAAGACATCACGCCACCGGGGGGCAAGCGGACCCTGGATCGGCTGCTCAGAACATCACAATAAACGTCGCTCAGCGCTTGAGCGCAGGCATCCCAGTCCGGTAGCGCCAAATCCGGGACCTCCCGATGGGCCTTCAGCTCATCGGCCATGGCAGCGGCCAGTTCTTTCGGGCCGGCGTTGGGCGGAATCGCCCTGCACAGGCCCTTGGCGGCCAGCTCCCGCAGCCCGGCCGTGTCGCTAACAAGGACCGGACGGCGCAGCGACAGGGCTTCCATTACGGCGATCGGATGGGCTTCGTAGTCGCTGACCAGCACGAACAGCGCAGCCCCCGCCAGAAGGTCTGCCATTTTCTGCCGCTCGGATCCGGGGATGGCTTCGATAGCGACCCGCTTCTCAAGGCCGAGCGTCGCGACGAGGCGCCGCAACTCTCCCTCATAGGGGCCTGTACCGACGACGTGCAGCCGCGCGTCTGGCACCCTGCGGATCAGTTCGGGCAAAGCCTCAATCACCCGGTGGTGGCCCTTATAGCGCTCGAGCCTGCCGCCCGAGACGATCAGGTGCGGATCGACCTTGATGCCGGGGCTCGCAGCCGGCATCGCGGCGCCGTTCGGGATGACGACAAACCGTTCCGGCGGCACGCCCATCCTCCTGCTGAAGAAGCTGGCTTCAAATTCGGAGACGCCAATCAGCCGCGCGGCTTGGGCCACCAGCGGCCGGAGCAGCGCGTGCTGCGTGCCGCGCATGGTGTTGCGCAGCCGGGAGGAATGCCCGCCGCTATGGAAGGTCAGGATGAACGGCAGGTCCCCGCGCACGGCCGCGAGCAGTCCGATCGGCGCCACGAAGGTGTTGTAACCTTGGAAATGGATCAGATCCCAAGTCCCGCGCCGGATCGCGGTATAAATGCCGGGCGCAAAATAGAGGTCCAGCTCCCTCGGCCAAGCCGGCACGCGCCGCACGCGCATGCCGCGCACCTCCTCCTCAACCGGCAACTCCCCCGAGGGATCGGTGGTGAGCACGTCGACCACGTGGCCGCGCGCCACCAAGCGGGGACCGACTTCCTGGATATGAGTTTCGATGCCGCCTATGAGCGGATAGCAGCGAGCGGCAACCATCAGAATTCGCATCAGGTCTGTCCACCGACAACACAGGCTGTCGCGCTCCGCCTGCGCTGTTGGTGCACCCTCTCGCGCAGGATGGTTTTCAGGACGCGCCAGCCGTCCGGCATGGCGCGCAGATGGCTCACACCGCTGATGCGCGAAGCCTCGAAACTCGCCACCTCCACGATATTGAGATGGTTCTTCAAGGCCCGCACGTTGATGAGGGTCTCGATCTCGAACCCGTCGCAATCGCAGTCAAGCGTGGCGACGTGCCTGGTCCAGAAGGCTATGTATCCGTAGCATAGATCGGAGAACCAACCGCCGTAGAGCAGTCGCACGAACAGGGTCAGCCCCCTGTTGCCGAACATCCGGAACAGCGACATGTCGTCGGTGCCGGCGCCCTGGATGAAGCGTGAACCCTTCACAAGATCCGCGCCGGCCATCAGCGCACTGACAAAGACGATCGCCTCCTCCGGGACCATCGAGCCGTCAGCGTCCAGCATGACGATGATGTCGCCTGTGGCGGCCAGGAATCCCGCTTGCAGCGCAGCGCCCTTGCCCCGCCGCGGTTCCATGACAATCTTCACGTCCTCGCGCAGGCGGCGCGCGACGGCGACCGTGTCGTCAGTCGAACGACCATCCACGATAATGACCTCATGGGCCCAGTTGGGGATGCGCGGCAGAAGCCAAGGGAGGTTCTCGGCTTCATTGAGCGTCGGGACGACGAAGCTGACCCGGGGCAGAGTCAGCGATCGCTGCAGCGCGAAATTAATTGGGTCAGGCGGCGACACGGCACCGGCAGGGGCGAGAATGCTGGCGAGACGCGCGTTCATGACAGCGCTTTGAGGTCGTACGATGGGACCCAGGAGGCGGACTGGCAGCGCGCCAAGACTGCCGATAGGTGTCGGGCGAGATGATGGGCCGGGTGGTAGGTCCCGTATACGAATCGACACACTGGGCCGAAGCTGTTCGCGGCGGCGGGACCAATGAAATGCAGGCCGGGCACCGAGGTCTCGTAATGAGCAGACAACTGCGGCGCGCCCTCAACCACGCGGATGTGGCGCAACAGCGTTGGGTTCAGGAAACCTAGCCGCCCCACATCGATCTTGTAGCCGGTCGCGAAGATGACGTGGTCGGCCGGCATCGAACGCCGCGCGCCACTGGCGTCCATCACATCGAGTAGCACTTTGCCGTCGCGTGTCTCGATGCTTTGAAGCGTGTGACCGACCCACACCGGCAATTTCCCGATAACCCGGTCCTTCATGAAGGCGCCGCCAATGGGTCCGAGCGTCCTGATGTTGGCAAGCCAGACTCGCAAATCCTTCGACAGAAGCTGGATCAATTGCGGATATTTGGCGCAGGTCGCCAAGGTCCAGCCGGGGCCGATGCCGCTCATTGGGGCGACGGTGCGCTCGAACAGGGTTCGGGGGCGAGGGCGACCGGCGAAATCCAGCTGCCGTCGGCGCACAACGAGTGAAACCGAGACCCCACGTTCGTAGAGCAGCGCCGCCAGATCGGACGCCGATGATCCGGATCCGACCACGATGATTTCCTTGCCGTCCAGCGGCTCCAGAGTGCCGTACTCACCGCTATGCGAGCATAGGTCAGCGGGCAGATGCGCCGCCTGGTACGGCAGCCGTTTGAACGGATGTAGGCCGACCGCGACCACTACGCGGCGCGCATGGACTATCTCGCCGTCATCGAAAGTGGCGCGAAAGCAGCCAGCGCCGGGCTCCAGCGCCATCAGGGTCTTGCGCTCAACTAAGGGGACGTAACGCCTCTGAAAGGTTTCGCCGTACTCAATAAACCGGCTGAGCGAAAACGGAATGAGTTCGTCATGATAGTCCAGAGCCCGCTCGGCGCAGAACGTCTTCAGTGCGAATTGGGACCACGGATCCGACAGGCTCGACGCCCAGGGATAGGATTTGAGCAGCATACCGGGCGGCATGTTGTGCTTCCATGACCCCATGAGCTCCCCGAAAATCCGGTGCTCCACACCGTTCCCACGCAAATGCGCGGCCAGCGACAAGCCGTAGGGGCCAGCTCCAATGACCGCCACATCCACGGATGTGCTTGATCCAACCATAGTGCGGACTCCCGATCATACTAAATGGAGATAATATCAAGAATATTTAGTACGCTTGCGCGATCTAATCTTTGACGCGCGAGCATTGCTGATGCATACTCGAAATGGAAGAACAATATATGGTTGTAACAAAACAATAGGTGAGTAACTCTCTTGGGGTATCCCATAAGGTTATTTCGAACCATGCCCATCTGCGGCGGAGGCAACGATCGTCTTCAGCAGCTGTGTTCGCAGCTTTGCCAAGCCCGTTAGACTTCAGGCCCCTTCGACGCCAGCACGGACATGCATCGACCGGCGGCCGCCTCTAGAGCATCGGAGTCGCTTTGGCGAAAGGAATTTGATGTATTCGGTCGGCGAGAAGACAGGCTACGCCGATAGCTTACCAGAGCGCGCCGATTGTTCGGACGGCGAGCGCAGATGAGCTCGCTCCGTCGCTCAGCCGTGATTTTCCGAGTTTGTTGTGTCCCCGAGAAGGGTCGAGAGCACCCTGCCCTTTGCGGGCGGCGTATGTTGCGCTCGAGCAGCTGCCCGCAGACCGGTCAAGAGAGGGGCTGCCTACGCGGTACTGCGACCGGCGCGTCGGGTATAAGCAATCGATACGAGGTCGTGACCTCTTGCAATCCACGGATATGACCGAACAAGTCGATCACCTCCAGACCGGACCGCCGATTGTAGGTGTGGCAACCGAACGCTCCGGATCGAATACGACCGACGGGGGTTTGGAGAAATTCCGACTCACCGAGGGCATCAATCCGGCAGAACGTCACCGCACCGCCATAGCCGCGCGCGCAGTCTTGGACCGGGCGCAGCGTCCGTCCGCCGTGTCGGATGACAGCGCCTGCAGGGCGGCTGAGCGCGGCATCGATCAGGACGGGGTTTGCGGCATGAGGCGTCCAGGACCCGGTCAAGCTCTCGGCACGGTAGAGACTGAGGACATCCCAGGACGTGGACCTCCACAGCCTGGGGCTGACGAAAAACCAGAAGCCGCCTTCATGGTAAAGCGGTGTGGTGTCGTAGCCCTCGATGCCGTCGATCAGGCAGGCCTCCCGCGTCCACCGGTACGGGAATTCGACTGCCCTGTAGAGACTGACATTCCTGGCCGCCCCCGATTCGGGGATCATCCAGACCTGCCCGTCCTGCTCGAACACGAACGGGTACGAGAGGTGGTGCGGCTCCTCCACGACGATCTGGGGTTCGCCGGCGGTCCCGCGCGGGTCCACTTTCACGACCGCAATGCACCCCCGGTTCTTTGAGTAGAGGTACTGTTCGACGAAGATGAAATCCTGCCCCTGGTGCCGGAACGGGAACGGGTCGGCAAGGTAGCTGCCGGTTTCCCCGGTGAGCACCGTGAAGGACGCTCCGCCTTTGTCGAGCAGACTCGCCGCATGGTCGAAGCGCCAGCCAATCCCCCACGTCCTGCCGCCTCTGGCCAAGCTGTCCAACAACTTGATTGCCTTCGACGCCACCGTGCCAGTCTCCCATGCAATGGCCGAAAGCGCGCCGGGCGAAGGCACGGCCGTCCGTGGGCCGGCGACAACGGACGCAGCTGAACTGGTTTCCTCGCGCAAGGCTTTTAGGATCAGCGCCACAGCGCAGGAGAGGACGCTATCGAGACTCGCTGCGAACACTTCACGGTCCACACTGGCCGGACGCGCCATCCACGGCTGCGACGGGCGCGCCGTGTCGTGCAGGTCGACAAGAGAGTCCTGGTCATTCGCCAAGGCCGCCATGACTCCGATCTCGCCCGGTATGCCGTTGAAGAGCGGCGTCAGCACGCGCCGTCCCGACGGGAGCGATTCCGCACCGCTCAAATCGATCACGACATCCACTTGGTCGACCGGAGGCGGCGGCAGGCATCGCAGCGCCGCCTCGACGAAGTCGATGGCGCCGTTGACACGAAAGCCATAGAGTAGTCGTTCGAGTTCGAGCAGCAGACGGAAGATCAACGGCATCGGGCGGCAGCCGGCCGCGAAGGCGCAGGAGATATCGTTGCCTGGCACTTCAGCAAGCGCCTCTGCCAGCCACAGATGCCAGCGCATCGGACGCGACGGATCGAGACTCAAGCAAATGCGCATTGTTGTTCTCACGGCGGATTTCAAAAAGACGACGGCTTTGACGAGAACCACCTCGAGCGATGCGCCTTGCCAACTGTCCGCCGCGGACCTGCGAGCCAGGGAGGCAGATAAAAAGCCACAGCGCGCGCCACATCGCACGGGTAATGCACTAGGGCCGGCAGCGGATCGTCCCGGCGCCAGAAGCCATCCACCACTACAGAGCGAGGCGGGATCGGCTTCGCGCCAAAGCGGATCCGCTCGATCCATGAGCCCTGCCAGACCACGCGGCCGTCAACCGGGCCGGCCGGCAATGGTTGCAGGTTGAGTTCATGCCGATAGGCTATCAGCGGGATATTGACGCCGACGAGCGTCGCCGACTCCTCCTGCCAGTCAGTGCGCCCGACCGTCGGCTCTATTATCAGAAAGCGTCCGCTCCTCGTATCTCGCTTGTACTCGACGCCGCCAAATCCGAAGTAGTTAACCTGATCGAGAAGGTTTTTCGTGGTGCGTTCCAACTCCTCGTTTGCTGCGGCCGTACAGAACGCCGTGCTCCCGGTGCCCGGCGGCGTGCTGGCTAGTTTTTGCCCGGTGAACATGCCGAGCGTCTCGCCGTTGCGTCCCCGGTAGAACAGGCAGAAATAGATGTTGTCGTCGGGTCCCTCGATCGTCTCCTGCACCAAGACCTCGCCGGTCTGAGCCAGCAGCCTCTCGGCGGCCGAGAATGCGTCAGCGTAGCTCTCCGCGGTGATCAGGCGAGGAGCATGTCCCTCGTGGAAATGGCGCTTGTCGGCGGGTTTCAGGATCATCGGCAGGCGGAGCGACGCGATCTCGCGAACGCCCGCGAGGTCCCGCACGACCACGCCGTTCGGCACTGGCCAGCCGTGCTCACCGGCGCTCTCGTGGAACCTGGCTTTGTCGTGCAGCATAATAACTGTATCGTGAGTTGGGAGGCGGAAGTGGTAAAGCCCCTCCAGCTCTTTGCGGTACTCCGAGATCGTAAGAAGTGCCAGCTCATCCGTGACGACCAGGAAGGGCCGCTCGCCGATTCGTCTCCGAAGATCGCGGAGGAAGACCACGAAGCTATGGCCATGCAGGGCGTCTGCCAGGACGGGCTGGGCGTAGCGCGACCACAACGCGGGGTTCGATCGCTTGCGGTCGACCACCCAAACGGGCATTCCGCCCAGGGCGAGGCTGCGGCAAACCCCGAGTCCATTCAGCTCCCCACCTACTACGACTGCAGGGACTCCCCGATGCGAAGAGCTAAACTCTTGGTTGGGAGCGGTGTCTGACAGCATGGGTTCCATACTCGAGCGACCGCTATCGGCCTAGCACCACTATGCCCGAACGGCGCCGGGCCGTGCGAGGGCAGAGGGGGTAATCCCTCGGAACCATTGCACTCGGCCCCCAGGCGAGAGCCACATGCGGGCATGACAATCGGCTGGCAGCGGACGAAATACACGCTGCGCAATGCCGGATTGCATGTGCCAGTGTTCGCGTTGCTATCTGTTCCGGCAGCCGTGAGCGCCGCGGACAACTTGTCGGGTGGCGCCCAGCAGATGCGGGCTTGGTACGGGAGCCAAGACGAGTCGACGTTTTTCTTCGATGACCCACGCACGAAGCGGGACTACAGGGCCTGGGTCCGCCACGTCGTGCAACGCGTCAACCCGCTTACCGGGCTTGCCTACCGGGACGACCCGACCATCATGGCCTGGGAGCTGATGAACGAAGGCAATGCGCAGCCGGAGGCTTTGCGGTCGGCTTGGACTGGCGAAATGTCGGCTTACGTCAAGTCCCTCGATTCCAATCACCTTGTCAGCTCAGGGAATGCCAATATTCTCGACCCGAAGCTAGCCGATTTGACGATCCCAACTCTCGATTTCGGGACCTGGGATGGCTACCCGCTCTTTACGGTGGAACGCATAGCGACCGCATCGTCGAGAACGTCGGTGACTTCTTTTTCGTGCCAAGACAAAACAAGGACGCGCGCTTCTGATCATCTCCCGACTGGCTCGGGCGCTCCAGATGGCCAAACTAAACTTTGCGCCCAATCATATAATCTTGGGACCCAATTTTGCCCTGGTACCATTCGCCGGGGCGAAACTCGGGTGCTAAACCACATGCTTTATATAATTCGCGAATGAGCGTCTCATTGAAGGCAATGGCGAACTCTGGCGTCTGCCTGCTCGCTGTGAAATACGAGCCGAACGAATATCTAAAGTTGAACGTGGATTTCGGTAGCTTCATCGCTGCCAGAGAAACCGGCGTGAGGAAGTAGTAACTCGCGTAGCACATCCCGCCGGGCCGAAGCATACGCGAAATTTCACGCATGTAATTAGCAGTATCCTCGTAGTTCATGTGCGTAAACACGCTGATCAGAACAACGACATCAAACGAACGATCCGCGAAGGGAAAACGGTAATCCTTGGCCTTCACCATACCCGAAGGATTGTACTCGCGATTATATATGTCAGCGTGCCTGAACTTGACATTGCCGTTAGGGCTCTTGACGTTCTCGCCGCACCAGTTGATGCAGTCCTTGACGATGTCGAGACCTTCATAATACCCGTTGGCATTAAGATAAGTGCCCATGGCGGCACCCAGGCGCCCGAACCCACAACCGATATCCAGAACCCGCGAGTTCGGTGTCAATCCAGCGCTCTCAACCAACCGGCCCAGAAGAGCATCGCCGCTGCCCTCGTAAGTATGGACCACCCCGGTTACGGCACCTGAAAAATTGGACGCCCGTTTTGGTGATGAACTTTTCCGACCGTGTGCCAATTGCTCGACCAGATCAAGCGGCGCAAGGTATAACTTTCTCAGGAACCAGCGAACTTGACGTGGTAATGCCGGCAGCAGATATCCTGAGAACCACCTCTGGTCCAAAAGCCAGAGCCGCAGCGATTCCCCACCCGATACACAGCTCAGCAATAGCTTTCCATAAGTCATTAACCGCTCCTGACCTGTCTTTCTTCGGACCAGTGTTAGTTTGGGACGGCTACCATTTCTGTGGCGCCTTGCCACTTCACGCGCCGGAGCAACGGGTCGAGGCGCGAAGGACCCATGTCGTTAACATTATTCTACCACGGTTTTCCCGGTGACATGCCGTGCCATGCGACCGTAATCGGCCAAGCACCACTATGGCCGATTGACGCCAGGCTGTGCGAGCCCAGAGGAGGTAATCCTTAGGGGCCATTGCAGTCGGCGCCGGGCAAGAGCCACATGCAAGGATGACAGTCGGCTGGCAACGGGCGAAATACGGGCTGCGCAATGCCGGATTGCGCGTGCTGGTGTTCGCGTTGCTATCTGTTCCGGCAGCCGTGTGCGCCGCGGACAACTTGTCGTCAGCGTCTTTCATCAAGACTTCCGGCACGGAGTTTACGGTCGACGGCAGGCCATTCTTTGTGACCGGCGTGAACAACCACTATGTAACTTTCGGGTCGCAGGACGAGGTCATCCGCGTCCTCGATGACGCGGTGGCCATGGGGGCCAATGCGGTCCGCACCTTCCTCCAGCCGGTGATCGGGTCGCTCGACGGAAGCAAGTCTACGATCTGGGATTGGCGGCTTCAAGGCGAAGCCAGCAATCTCGCAGTCAAGGGCACGTACCTGCTCTACTGGGACCCGAGCCAAAACAGGATGGCGGTCAATGACGGCGCCGACGGCATGCAGAAGGTTGATTTCCTCATCGCCGAGGCCGGCAAGCGACACCTCAGGCTCATCATCGCCTTCCTGGATTTCTGGGCCTACACGGGTGGCGCCCAGCAGATGCGGGCTTGGTACGGGAGCCAAGACGAGTCGACGTTTTTCTTCGATGACCCACGCACGAAGCGGGACTACAGGGCCTGGGTCCGCCACGTCGTGCAACGCGTCAACCCGCTTACCGGGCTTGCCTACCGGGACGACCCGACCATCATGGCCTGGGAGCTGATGAACGAAGGCAATGCGCAGCCGGAGGCTTTGCGGTCGGCCTGGACTGGCGAAATGTCGGCTTACGTCAAGTCCCTCGATTCCAATCACCTTGTCAGCTCAGGGAATGCCAATATTCTCGACCCGAAGCTAACCGATTTGACGATCCCAACTCTCGATTTCGGGACCTGGCATGGCTACCCGCTCTACTACAACCTCACGGTCCAGCAATTCAACGACATGATCACCGAGTTCTGCCGGCTGGCGGCCCGCGCCAAGAAGCCGGTCCTTCTGGAGGAATTCGGCTATGCCCGCTCCAATCGGGACTCCGCCAAGGCTTACGCCATGTGGCTCGATACGCTTACCCGCGATCCCAGCTGCGCCGGCTGGATGGTGTGGCTGCTGGTCTCCCGGCAGGACAGCGGACGTTATCCCGTCGACGAACACGCCCAGTTCGATGTCCACCATGACGGAAGCGCGATCTGGAACATCCTTCAAGCCGCGACGGCCCGGGCGACGCAGACCCGCGAGACCCACCGGGCCTCAGAAACCGTCCAAGAAGCCCCATGACCGAAGCCTCCGTTGTGATCTGCGCGCACACTCTCGACCGCTGGGACGAGTTGAAGCGTGCGGTCGGGTCCGTCCGCACCCAAACGCATGCCCCACGTGAAATTGTCGTGGTCGTCGACTACAACGAGGCCTTGCTAGGGCGCGCCGCGCGCGAGATTGCGGGCGTCACCGTCCTTGCCAATGGCAGGCAACCGGGCTTGTCCGGCGGACGCATGACAGGAGCTGAATACACCACTGCCCCGGTGATTGCCTTCCTCGATGATGACGCCGTCGCCGACCGGCACTGGCTGGAGGAGCTGTTGGACGCTTATCGGGATCCAGCTGTGTTGGGCACCGGAGGCCCGGTTGAGCCGCTGTGGCAAGTGCCGCCGCCCTCTTGGTTTCCCGGCGAGTTCCGTTGGGTCGTGGGCTGCACCTACGCCGGTATGGCCGTACGGGAGGGGCGCATCCGCAACCCGATCGGGGCCAACATGTCGGTGCGCGCCGACGTGCTGCGGCGCGCCGGTGGCTTCGCGCCGGACCTCGGGCGCCGCAAGCTCGGATTCTCCGTCAGCGGCCGAGCAAGGATCGGCGGCAAGGCTGAGAGCTGCGAGGAAACGGAATTCTGCATCCGGGCCAGCGGCCTATACCCTGGGGGCCATTGGGCGTATCGGCCAGCGGCGCATGTGCTCCATGCTGTGCCGATCCAGCGCACCACCTGGAAATACTTCGTCCACCGCTGTCTCGTCGAGGGCACCGCCAAGGCAGTGTTGACGGGCCTCGCAGGGTCCAAAGGCGGCCTTGGACCCGAATGGCTCTACGTCCGGGAGGTGCTGCCGCGCGCCGTGGCAACCGAGCTGAGGGCGGCCATGCGCGGCAAGGTCGGTGCCGCCCGGCGGGCCGGGGCGATTATGGCCGGCTTTGCCATTACTGCGTTCGCCTACGCCATGACTCGCCTCGGCGGGGCGGCCGAAGCTTTGTCACAGCATTTGCTATCGCGGGTCCGAGTCTGGAGAGCATAGCCGACGCCGATGCGGGGATTGCAGGGAAGCCGGTTTGTCCGAGACGGAAAGTCTCCGAGATGGCCTTCCTGACCGGCGGCGCAGGCTCCGTCAAGAGCGTCGATCGGCCTTTGCAAGGCGCATGGGGCAGCGATTTCCATCCACCCTCACTCCGCACGCCGCCCATCGCAGGTAACTCGTAGGAACCAAAATCTCACCATTCTAAAGCGAGGCTGACTAGCGGTGCGAACCAGGGCGTTAGGGCTACTCCATCATGAAGGGGCGTTGGGCACGGCAGCGTGCTAGGATTGTGCCCTACAGTTGTGGAGCGGAAACCGTGACCCTGAACGTAGTCGGCCAAGCCAGGCCGAACACATTCGCCTTCGAAACCAGTGCTCTCATCACTGGCTTGGACCTGACTGCCGGAAAGAACGTCGGCCGAAAACTGAAGGTGGTGGCTACCTGCGGCAACGGCACCGCTGTGGCTTTCAGGCGGACTGGATCGAGTTCGCTGGCCAGCCGCTGGCCAATCTCGTCACCATAAATGGGGTGCGTGTCGTTGACCAAGACGGCACGTGGGGTCTGGTCAGGGCCTCGTCGAACAAGGCGGAAATTGTTGTCGTCGTGGAAAGCCCTGTCTCGCCGGAACGACGTCGCGAGATGTTCGAGGCTGTCGATGCCGTGCTGCGCCGCAATCCAGAGGTCGGAGCCTAGACATTTTGAGAGGACTGGGCATGCCGGAGCGGATCGTAAGTTTTGTCATGAGCGGGGGCGTCGGGTCACGGCTGTGGCCGCTCTCGCGCGAAGACAATCCCAAGCAATTCCACGACCTTTCGGGCGACGGCTCGATGCTGGCCAAGACTGTCCGACGCCTCAAGGCGCGGTCGGACGGCGAGACGCCGATCTATCTGATAGCCTCCGAACGGCATGCCGACCGCGTTATCTCGGACATCGGTCCGCTCGGCCTGAACGGCGGCAGCCCGATTTTCGAACCCGTCGGCCGCAATACCGCCGCTGCGGTGGCCATAGCCACCTTGCACACGATCTCAGAATATGGCGGGGACGCGCTTGTGCTCGTGGTCCCCTCCGACCATCAGATATCGACCGAAACGCAATTCTGGGAAACCGTCGAGGTGGGCATGCCTGCCGCCGATTCAGGCAGCATTGTCGTGTTCGGCATCAAGCCGACGCATCCCGAAACCGGGTACGGTTACATCGAGGTTGCGGCAACGGGTGACGGAGTGGCCACCGTTTCACACTTTGTCGAAAAGCCCAATGCCGAGACGGCCCGCAAATATGTGGCTTCGGGAAGATTCTACTGGAACGCCGGCATCTTCCTGTTTCGTGCCGACACGATGCGGAAGGCATTTCTCGAGTTCCGGCCAGACATCTGGGACACCGCGGAACGGGCCCATAAGGCTGCACGGACCGACGTCTTGGGCATCTACCTGCCCCAGGGCTTCTATTCGGCTGTCCCGTCGACGTCGATCGACTACGCAGTCATGGAGCATGCACGCGGTATTGCGATGGTTACGGCTTCCTTCCGCTGGAACGACCTTGGATCGTGGCAATCGCTGCTGGAAGCCAGCCCGACGGACCGCGACGGCAATGTCGTAATGGGCGACGTTGTCGCCATGAATTGCGGCAACTCCTATCTCAGAAGCCAAGGCAGACTGCTGACAGTCATTGGAATGAAGCATGTGGCGGTGGTGACGACACCGGACGCGGTATTCGTCGCTCCTGTCAGCCACAGCCAGAATGTGAAGAAAGTCGTCGAACAACTCGAGAAGAGCGGACGCCTTGAAACGAAGTTCACGGGGTCGGATGACCGGGTCATCATCAGCGGGTCATGGCGCAAGCGGGTCGAGCACTGGCTCTTCAAAGAAACCCTGCCGCTGTGGTCCACTGCAGGTGTCGACGATGCGTATGGCGGCTTCCACGAGGCGCTCGGTTTCGATGCAAGGCCGTTGGGCAAACCCAAGCGCATGCGGACGATGGCTCGCCAGATTTACGCGTTCGCGGTGGCCAAAGAACGCGGCTGGGTTGGACCGGCCGACAAGCTCATCGACCACGGCATCGAGTTTATCGCCAAACACGGCCGCACCGAACGCGGTGGCTGGGTGCGCATCCTTAATTCCAGTGGCAGCGTGGCTGACCCGACGGAGGACGCCTACGACCATTCCTGCGTGCTCCTGGCGCTTGCCTACGCTCACCGATGCGGCCATCAGGAAGCCCTGCAACTGGCACAAGAGACGTTCAATTTCATCGACACCCATCTCGAGGACGTCAGCCTGAATGGCTTCCTCGAGACCCCCGGCTGGAAGGGGGTGCGGTTCTCGAACCCGCACATGCACATGCTGGAATCCTTCCTTGCCTGGCATCGCGTCACCGGCGAGCGTGCATATCTCCGTCGGGGGGCACGTGTCGTCGATCTCTTCCGGTGCCATTTCTTCGATCAGGAGAGCTGGACGCTTGGGGAACATTTCGATGTCGATTGGCTACCGTTGCCGGGAGAGGAGGGACAGTGGACCGAACCAGGGCACCATTTCGAATGGGCTTCGCTCCTCGTTGAGTTCGCGCGGGCAAGTGGGCAGAAAGACTTGGCAGCCTACGCCAGGAAGCTCTATTCGTCGGCGATCGCCAGCGGATTGAACCGGGCCACGGGCCTGGCTTATGCAGCTGTGTCGCGGCAGGGAATTCCCTTCGACCGGCTCTCCCGCAGCTGGCCGCAATGCGAAGCCGTCAAGGCGGCCGTCGCCCTGGACGGCATCGGCGGGCCCGATCTGAAACCCGAGATCGAAGCTCGTGTCGCCCGCCTCTTCAAATGGCATATCGATCCCGCACCGCTTGGCTTGTGGATCGACAGGATTGACGAGCGCGGAAGGTCACTGGCAACGGAGGTCCCCGCGAGCATTTTCTACCACCTGGTGACGGCCTTGATGCAGTATCTGGACAAGACCGCAGGGCAGGTCGAACCTTTCCCGCTGCCAGCTTTAGAGACGAGCAAAAGCGTTGCGATACAGGGTTACGGCTGACCCAACTGTCCGCCATTGCTCCGTGTTGGTCAAACGACCAATAACGAAACTCGTACAAGATCGGGAGGAATACCCATGAAAGTGAAAATCCTGGGAAACTGTCCGCCCCATGCCTACAAGGGATTGATGCAAAGTTCAGACCGAGAAGCTGCAATCAAGGCGGTTTTGGAAAGCGTTGGTAGCAAGGTATCCGGTATGATGTTTATTCGCGGCGCCTACGATATTGTCATCAATGCTGAGGTTTCGGACCAGGCCGATGGGATGGACCTAGCACTGGCGGTCCGAGCAAGCGGCTGGATAAACGAGCTAGTTGTCCTCGAAGAACTCGACATGAAGGCGCCGCTCGCAGCCGCCAAAAAGGCTGCCGGCGTTTACAAGCCCGTCGGCTGATTGGACAAACTGGCTGTACATTTGAAGGCAGCACGGTTCCGATTGAACGCGCCGTGCTGCCAAGTCTCAAGGAAAGACACGCTGCGGTTTCGGAAAGCCGAAGCAGGCGCGGCATTGGTTCTGCTTCAATACCGCGCCGACAGCGAACCCGCCCGGCTCAGGGGGTCAGAAACGGAGGTCATGCCGAGTTAATTTTGGAATGTACACCCTAAAAGGTGCGCTTAACGGATCGGCGAGGTCCGGTTTTGTAGATGTTTCTTGTCGGAGCGCTTCTTTTCTAATCGGAGCGCGACAAGGCAATCGAGATCACCTTGTCCGTATCTGTTTCAGGCAGCTCGAACAGCATTGGCAAGAATTGCCCGCTCGGGCGGCGTTCTTATGATCACCGTCCCTAAGCGAGCTCGGGCTTTGCGACTTTCCAGGATACCTATGGTCCTGACGCAGCGGGTGGAGCTAGCCGTCACTTCTCTACACCCTGTGCGCCGCCACCAATCTCGCGTAGAAGGGCCCTGGCCGAACCCGGCCCTGCGAGGCGAGAAACTCCATGCGAATAGTGTTGCCTCTCCTGTTGGTCGGCGCCGCCCTCGCCAGCCTGTCGCCCGCCAAGGCCGCGGCGGGCGATTGCGGCGATGCCGCCGCGCTGGTGCAGCAGGCCTATCCCAAGGCCCGAAAGAGCGCCGACGGCACCTCGTTCACGCTTGAACCTCATACCAGCATCACCTCAACGCTCCCGGAGAGCGAAGCGCCATTTGGTCTGATTTGCAAGATCTGGCCCGCCCATAACGACCTGCTGTTGGTCGCAGTGCCGCTGATTGACAGCGCGAACGGCGACCACCTGCATGTCGGCGATATCGAGCTTCTGGTCGTCGACAGGAATACGCTGCGTGTGCGCCAGCGCCTGCTCCAGCCCGGTCTGATGACCGACGACGCGATTGTCATCGAGAAGGTGGAATTCGACACCGGCCGTTATGCACTGGCCCCCAATGTCAGCGCATTCGGCCTGCGCATCGAAATGGCGCACCATTCGCTGACCGCTCCGTTCACTGAAACCGACCTGCGGCTCTACGCTCTCACCGGCGATACGCTACGCGTGTTGCTCGACGGCCTCGTGATGGCCGGCCATAGCGGCGATAGCGATGGTAGTTGCGCCGGATACTTTCATTCAAGCCAGGTCAGCCTGGCGATGAGCCCGGCGAGCCATCAGGGCTATCACGATATCACCGCGGTTGAGCGGACGAATACCGATAATCCGTCCCCCGATCAGAATGGCGAATGCCAGTCCCATCCTGGCAAGCCTGTGACGCGTACCTACCGGCTGCGCTATGACGGCAGCCGCTATGCGGTTCCCGCGGCACTCAAGGTGATGGGGTTGTGAGGCGGCCGCACACGTCCCTGCTTTGGTTCGTCAATGTCATCAATTCCAGTTGAACGGGTATCGACCGTTAATTCTCTCGTGGTAGGAGGCGCTCAAGGGGGCTCTTCTCAAAGGAGCTGATGATTTGTGGTGGTCAAGATTCAAAAGGGGTTTTGCCGGAACGTGGGACGACAGACTTGACGGGCTATTCTCCGCAAAGGTCGACTACGCCGGAAAATCCATTCTCGATGTTGGCTGCAATATGGGTGTTGTCGCCTATGAGATATCCAAGCTGAAACCCAGTTCGATTCATGGCATCGACATTGCCAAGCCGCACATCGAGACCGCAAAAATGTTATTGAGTGGCTCCCCGGTACATGCCCGGTTCGATCGCCTAAACCTCGGCAGCCGGCGCCTCGGCAATATCCTCCTACCGAAATACGATATCGTCCTGCTGCTGGCCGTCTATCAGCACATGCAGCGCAACATCGGCCCAGGCAAGGCGCGAAGGGTGCTTTCCAATATTGTGAGGCGCACCTCAAACATCGTTGCCCGCGTTCCGCCTGGAACGGATGGCGAATTCATCGAAACGCTCTCAGACGAGGGTTTCCAGGTCAAGAGCACTCACAGGTCGCCTCTTGGTAGTCATGTGCTGGTTCTTGAGAAACCTGCCTTTGGAAATCCGCAGCCATAGAGATTTCGCATCGTCAGTGGCAATCTGCCCCACTAACATCCCATGTGTCAGCAGCGGCGCCGACCCGCTGTTGGCTGCAACTCGGCCCGGAGCGCCCATTCCGCCGGGAGAAGCATCTCGCGGCTACGGTGTTCTCTGCCACTGCCTTATCAGACTGGATGCCCCCCGTTGGCCTAGGTGACGAAGACGAATTTGTCCGCCCGGCGAGAGCACTGCGCGTCCCGCCTGCGGTCAGCGCGCCGCCCTTATCGAAATTCAGCCATGTGCGCTATCAGCTCGCAGGCGCCCGTCCAGCGCTCTGCCTCAGGGCGCCGGGCGAGTGAACAGGGTTCGGAATAGCTCCTCAGCACGCCGCAATCCTTCATCTGTCAGAACGACCGACTTCGCCTTGTTTGCCGGATTCGCGATCAGCCCCTTCTCGTGCAAGCGATCCAGAGCATTCCAATCCAACCCCTTCCAGGCGCGCCCCCCTTCATGCAGCGTCAGCCAAAGCAGGCCCAGAACGGCATCGTCGATCTTGTCGGTGTCGATCTCCATACAAGCAGTTTAACACGCGAAAGCGCCGCTGCCACGATCCCCACCGGATGGTTACTCCCCGCCACGAGCGTTCGCCTGAAAACGAGTGCCTCACTCAGGCGTCGCATCCGCGACGTCGTCATTCGGGGCGACGAGCCGGGACGGATTGGAGTTCATTATGTTGCCTAAGCGGCCGTGGCAGCGTTGCCGCTGGCAATGAAATGCGAATTGGCGAAATCCTCGTCGTCGCTCTGGTTGCGCTTACCGCAGGCGAGCGGCGCACTATCCAGGTGCCCGTCATGCTGCCGGCAGCGCGCAGCACCGCGTCGCCCGCCGCGGTGTCCCATTCCATAGTGTGGCCGAAACGCGGACACGTTTTGCGGGACGCTTTTTTCCGACGCGCTCTCCGACCGCAGAAGTCTCAACCTTACTAGAGGTGAATTTTTGACCCCTGAGCGGTTATTGCGGAGCGCATTCCGCGCGACAACCGACTTTGCGACATCCCCTTCACTGATTCATTGCCCGTCCAGCGCCAGAATGCGAAATCCGCTGTGAGCGGTCGGGGCTTCGCAACAATCGCTCAAGGTCGTTCCGACATTGCAGGGCTGACGTGTTTCATCGAGCCAAGACTGACTCTGGTACCGTGCCGGGAATGAGCTATAGTTCACATACTAAGACGGCCGGGCGCTTGCACAATGGCTGGACTGGGTGAACAGATCGCGCGTCAGCAGCGCACCATGGGACCGCTCCTGGTGGCGGCAGTGGTCATCGGCCTTGTCGGTCTGCCCGTCGCAGCCTGGCTCGACCTCCGAGACCTGTCGGAACGGATGCTGCGCAGGCAAGCCAGCGAAATCAGCCGCATCATCGACGAAATGCGCGGATTTTACGGCAGCGACGTCGTGGGACGCGTGCTGCAAGCTAACGGCGCCGTGACTGCGACGCACAACTATCGGGACGTGCCAGGCGCGATCCCTATTCCAGCAACCCTCTCGATCGAACTGGGCAAGCGCATCAGCGCTCATGACGGCTCGGTCAAATATCGGTTCGTCTCGGATCTGCCTTTCAAAGGTCGTGCGCCCCACCAGCTCGATGCGTTCGAGCGCAATGCAATCCTGGCTTTGCGCGCCAACCCGAAGGAGCCGATCATCGAGGTCTCGGGTTCACTGTTTGACCGGCAGGTCCGCGCCGCGGCCCCTGTCATAATGGGACAAGTCTGCGTGACCTGCCATAACTCACACCCGGACAGCCCCAAGACGGACTGGAAGGTAGGGGATGTCCGAGGGATCCAGGAGATATCAGTCAATCAGCCTATCGCTGCGAACGTGCTGACCTTCAAGTATCTGCTCCTGTATTTCGGTTTCGCGGCGGCGGCGGGCCTGACGTTCATTCTCCTGCAGCGTCGGCAGTCCGCGTTGATTCAGGGCATCAACAAGGAGCTTTCGGAGGCAAACGACTTCCTGGCCGCGATTTCATTGAAGATCGCCAAATACCTTTCGCCTCAAATTTATAAAAGCATCTTCAGCGGCCAGAAGGACGTCACCATCGCGACCGAGCGCAAGAAGCTCACGATCTTTTTCTCCGACGTCAAGGATTTCACCGCGATCGTGGAACGGCTCCAGCCCGAGGACCTAACGCTTCTCCTCAACGAGTACTTCACCGAGATGTCGACGATCGCGCTCAAACACGGCGGCACCGTCGATAAGTTCATCGGCGACGCGCTTCTTGTGTTCTTCGGCGACCCCGAGACGCAAGGCGTTGAGGAAGACGCGAGAGCCTGCTTGCGCATGGCTGTCGAAATGCAGCGACGGCTGGAGCAGTTGAACAGGGTGTGGCATGACCGCGGAGTTGAACGGCCCTTCCGAGCTCGCATGGGCATCAACACGGGCTATTGCAATGTTGGGAACTTCGGTTCCGATGATCGGATGGACTACACGATCATTGGAGCCGAGGCGAACTTGGCGGCCCGGCTGCAGTCGATTGCCGAGCCCGGCGGCATCTGCCTCAGCTATGAGACTTACGCGCTCGTGCGCGACCTTGTCCGGGCGCGTCCATTGGCACCGATAGCCATGAAGGGGATCAGCCGGGAGGTTGTCCCCTACGAAGTCGAGGGCCTCCTGGGTGAACTCGCCCAGCGCCCTCAGGTCATCAGCGAGCATGCGACTGGTCTCGACTTGTTCCTCGATGTTGAGGCAATCGACGAGAACGGGGTGGAGCGGGCGAAGAAACGACTTTCGGAGGCGCTCCTGGCCTTAACCATCCGAAGCAAGCCCGCCGCACTTTAGGTTCTTGAACGTGATCCAATCTGGACCGTGGCCAGCCAAGTAAAGTCCGGTTCAACACCGTTCAGGCGCGCCGGGTCCCGGCCAGGAGTTCGCGCATCATCCTCGTTGGTCATCAGCGCCGTCAGGGCCGAGGCGTCGGTGAACATCAGTCATTCTCGTACAGGCTGTCGCGAAACGCCTTGTCGGCGGGCCTGCCGTGATCAGGCTTGCCCCGGGCTCGCAGATCACGGCAGAACCTGACGCCGATCTCTACGAGGGACGCTCTAGCCTGTTCGCGCTCAAGCTCGTGCTTGAGCGCGGCATGGACGGCCTCTGTCAGACCAGTCCTCTTAAGTGCGGCGAGCCGGCGGGCCAGTGCGTCGGTCTCGGGATTTTTGATGTGGAACGCCATCACTCGCTCGTAGAGCCGTTCAAGTCTATCGGTATACGGCACACCGTGTGAAGGTCCGGGGAGCGTCGACCGGAAGGGTCACCAACGGAATCGGCCACGCCAACCGACCGAGTTGGTGGCTGCGCCTCGCTTGCCGCAGGCTGGATGGGACCGTAACCCTGTTGTTTACAGACCCCGAGCATATGTGATCGGTAAGCGGCGTTTCCGGATACCTTTCGGGAGTGGCCGCGATCTGTGAGGTTGTCGATCCTGTATTGGGATTGGAGATCGGCTTGGGTCTGGACTTGACCGGGGCTCGACGAGTCGCTGGCTGAGATGGCCGGTCTGCTCGATATCACGGTCGATGCCATGACGGGGCGAATCTCCTGCTGCTCCGCTGACTCGACGTTATATCAGGGGGCGCTAATTATCGGTCCTCGGGTCAAAAACCTTAGAAGGCCGACATGCTGAAACCATCGTGGAACAACGCTCGAGGAAGCCGACTTCTATCTCTTTTTCGCAGCTATGCTGATCGTATCACAACGCGGCGGGTCACACGCAAACTTGATTCGTACGGAGATTGGCTGAGAGCCCTCACCCTGACACTCCTCCCGACGAGGAAGGCTCATCACTGCAATGCCTGCGATCGCGGTGTGGCGGCTTTTTACCGTTTCGGGCGATACACGCTTATTTGCCCGCTTTGTCATGCCCTGGATCGTGAGCGGTTTTTGATTTGTGCTCTAGACCGTAAGCTTCTCGGGCTTCCGGCGGGGCGGCTTAGAATTCTCCAGATTGCGCCGAGCGAGAAGGGGCTTTCAAAGAGACTATCTCAGGCGGGCAACCTCATTAAAGGCGATATCGAGCCCGGACGGTACGGCCCCGATACCGTGCAGGTTGACCTAATGAACATGAACGGCATCAGCGATCTCGATATTGTCGTCTTGTGTCATGTCATGGAGCACGTACCTGACGATCGGCATGCTTTTCGGCAAATTTGGTCATCCCTTAAGCCTCGAGGACAGGTCTGGATCCAAGTACCGCTTATCTATCGTCAAACGCTCGAAGCGCCGCCATCCATGTCACGGAGCGAGCGCGACGAGCGCTTCGGCGGATCAGATCACGTGCGAGCCTACGGACCCGATATCAAGGAACGTATCGAGGACGTGGGTTTTACGGTCGCTCGAATACATTCAGACCGTATACCTGCCGCCGATCGCGAGCGTCTTGGGCTTCTCCCCGATACTCTCTTTATCGCCGAACGGCCCGAGAAACACAATTCGGATTGAGCGCGCGAAGTTCCCGCCGCCATCCTTGGTGGCGATCATCGCTACTGTGGGCAAGCGCATCGCGGATCGCGTCACGCTGCACATTCCGACAGCCAATTTCCCTATTCGATCATCGATCCGAGAAGCTCTGATCGCGGCCAGCAGTTACTGTCACACCGTCGCACCTGCGCTTTCACACCGGTCTGGAACTGCGCTTACCGGAGGCGATAGGTCGTGCATCCGAAGAACGCCGGTCAGGTCTGACGCGGTCCTTTGGTTTGCGCAACCAAGGTCTATGGGGATTGAGCAGCCTTGCCGCTTGCAATAAAATGCGGGTTGGCGAAATCCTCGTCATCACTCTGGTTGCGCTTGCCGTAGGCGAGCGGCTCACCATCCAGCGTGCGCGTCATGCCGCCGGCAGCGCGTAGCACCGCGTCACCCGCGGCCGTATCCCACTCCATGGTGCGGCCGAAGCGCGGATAGACGTCCGCCTCGGCGCCGGCGACAAGGCAGAATTTCAGCGACGAGCCGACCGAGACGATCTCGGCGGCGCCAAGCGCGCGGATATAGGCATCGGTTTCCGGCGTGTTGTGGGAGCGGCTGGCAACGACGGTCAGCGGCACCATACCGGCCCTTGCCGAAATCGGCTGGCGATCGACGATCTCGTAGTCGTCATTGATCTCGATCGTTTCCGCTTTGCCCGGCCGGCCGGAAAAGAAGCGGCCGGTGCAAGGCGCGAAGACAACGCCGATCTCAGGCACGCCATGGCGAACCAGCGCGATGTTGACAGTGAAATCGGTCCGCCGGCTGACGAACTCCTTGGTGCCATCGAGCGGATCGATCAGGAAAAAGGCGTCGCCGAGATCCGGCGCCATGATGCCGGCAGAGGCTTCCTCCTCAGCCACGCATGGAATCTCTGGAAATGCGGCGCGCAGCCCGGCAAGGATGATCTTTTCGCTCTCGCGGTCAGCCTCCGTCACCGGTGAACTGTCCAACTTGCTGTCGACCGCACAGCCGGCACGAAAGACGCGCATCACCTCGCGCCCTGCCGCCAAGGCAAGGTGCTCGAAGACGGCGAGCATCGCTTCGTCGTCAGATACCGCCGCCGCTGTCATATTGGTCTTCGGCAATGTCCCGCTCGTTCAGCCAGTGTTCCAGGGCGTCCACCATCTCCTCGGCCGATCTGCCGAGGGTCTTGAGATGGATTTCAGGTTTTTCCGGCACCTCATAGGGTGAATCGACGCCGGTGAAATTCTTGATCTCGCCATTCAACGCCCGCGCATAGAGACCCTTCGGATCGCGCCTGGCGCATTCCTCGAAGGGGGTATCGACAAACACCTCGACGAATTCGCCGTCGGCCATCAATTCGCGCGCCATGCGCCGCTCGGCGCTGAACGGCGAGATGAACGACACGATGACGATCAGCCCGGCATCGGCCATCAGGCGTGCCACTTCGGCGACGCGGCGAATGTTTTCGACACGATCGGCGTCGGTGAAACCGAGATCGCGGTTGAGGCCGTGACGAACGTTGTCGCCATCCAGAATGTAGGTATGGCGCCCGGTGGCGAACAGCTTCTTTTCGAACAGATTGGCGATGGTCGACTTGCCCGAGCCCGAAAGCCCGGTGAACCAGAACACGGCCGGCCGCTGGTTCTTCATATCGGCACGCGCGCGCTTGCCGACATCGAGCGACTGCCAGTGGATGTTTTCGGCGCGGCGCAGCGAATGCAGGATCATGCCGGCGCCGACCGTGGCGTTGGTGATGCGGTCGATCAGGATGAAGGCGCCGGTGGTGCGGTTCTCGGCAAACGGATCGAAGGCGATCGGCGACCGCGTCGAAATATTGCAGATGCCGACTTCGTTCATTTCAAGCGACTTGGCTGCCTCATGGGCAAAGTCGTTGACGTTGACCCGGTATTTCAGGTCGGTGACGGTGGCGCTGGTCTGGTCGGTCTCGGTGCGCAGGATGTAGGAGCGGCCAGGCAGCAGCGCATGTTCGTCGAACCAGACGATGTTGGCGGCGAACTGGTCGGCGACCTGCGGCCGCGCCGCCGGCGACACCAACATATTGCCGCGCGAGACTTCCACCTCGTCGTCGAGGACAAGAGTGATAGCCTGGCCGGCGATAGCCTGCTGAAGGTCGCCGCCATGCGAGACGATGCGCCTGACACGGGAGGATTTGCCGGATTTCGCGACGACCACCTCGTCGCCCGGCGCAACCGATCCGGACGCTATGGTGCCGGCGAAGCCGCGGAAATCGAGATTGGGACGGTTCACATATTGGACAGGAAACCGGAACGGCAATTCGACCGCGGCCTCGTCGACCGAGACGGTTTCGAGATGTTCGATCAACGTCGGGCCGGAAAACCAGTCTGTCCTATCGGAACGGCCGGTAACGTTGTCGCCGTAGCGGGCCGACATCGGAATGGGCACGATCGTCTGGAAGCCGAGTTCACGTGAGAACTGTGCGTAATCGGCGACGATCCGTTCAAAAACCGCCTCGTCGAAGCCGACAAGATCGATCTTGTTGACGGCGAGCACGATGTGGCGGATGCCAAGCAGCGAGGCAATGATCGAATGCCGCCTGGTCTGACGCAGTACCCCCTGGCGGGCATCGATCAGCACGATGGCGAGATCGGCGGTCGATGCACCCGTCGCCATGTTACGCGTGTATTGTTCGTGGCCGGGCGTGTCGGCGACAATGAACTTGCGCTTTGGCGTTGCGAAGAAGCGATAGGCGACGTCGATGGTGATGCCTTGCTCGCGCTCGGCCTCGAGGCCGTCGACCAGCAGCGCGAAGTCGACGTCGTCGCCGGTGGTGCCGTGCTTGCGCGAATCGCGCTCGAGCGTGGCCAGCTGGTCCTCGAAAATCTGCTTGGTGTCGGAAAGCAAGCGCCCGATCAGCGTCGACTTACCGTCGTCGACCGAGCCGCAGGTCAGGAAGCGCAGCAGCGACTTTCGTTCCTGCGCCGCCAGATAGTCGCGGACGCCGTCGGTCGGGGCGAGACTCTTGGCCATGATATGGCGCATACTCAGAAATACCCCTCGCGCTTCTTCTTTTCCATCGAGCCGGCTTCATCACGGTCGATCAGGCGACCTTGCCGCTCGGAAGTGCGCGCCGTGAGCATTTCGCCGACTATCGCCTCCAGAGTGTCGGCCTCCGAGTCGATCGCGCCGGTCAAAGGATAACAGCCGAGTGTGCGGAACCGCACCATCCGGTTCTCCACTGCTTCGCCGGGCCGCAGCTGCATGCGCTCATCATCCCGCAGGATAAGCATGCCATCGCGCTCGACGACCGGCCGCTCCTTGGCCAGATACAGGGGCACGATCGGAATGTCTTCCTGGAGAATGTACTGCCAGATGTCGAGCTCGGTCCAGTTCGACAACGGGAACACCCTGATCGATTCACCGGCAGCGATGCGGGTGTTGAAAATCTTCCACATCTCCGGCCGCTGGTTCTTCGGATCCCAGACATGCTGGGCGTTGCGGAACGAGAAGATGCGCTCCTTGGCGCGCGACTTCTCCTCGTCGCGCCGCGCGCCGCCGAAGGCAGCGTCAAACCCGTATTTGTCGAGCGCCTGCCGCAGGGCAACCGTCTTCATTACATGGGTGTGGGTATTGGAGCCGTGGTCGAACGGATTGATGTTGTCACGCACGCCGTCTTCATTGACATGGACCAGGAGGTCGAAACCGAGCTTTTGCTGCATCTGGTCGCGAAAGGCGATCATTTCACGGAATTTCCAGGTCGTGTCGACATGGAGAAAGGGAAAGGGTGGCTTGGCCGGATAGAACGCCTTCATCGCCAGGTGCATGAGCACGGACGAATCCTTGCCAACCGAATAGAGCATGACCGGCTTGGCAAAGGCTGCGGCCACCTCGCGAAAGATATGGATGGATTCAGCCTCAAGCCGCTGAAGGTGCGTAAGCGCGATGGTCATGGACTGTGAGCGTTCTTTCGTGCCATTCACAGAAGGGCTGTAACGGGCGCGATCTTCAGCCGCGGGGTTCAAGCTGCACTTCTGGACAATCTATTCTCGTGCGGGCCTTCTAGCAGATCGTTCCTGCCCAGAACAATGCAAGACAAGCCAGCGGCCGAGTGGTTCGGGAATGAATTTTCCACCCAGAAGGCTAATTCGGGAAATTCCTGCTCAGCAACGGATGCCGCTTGGGAGGAGCCGGAAATATTGGCTAAAGGGTCGCGTTCGATCGGCCTCATGCGACGCGCTTTAGGTTCTTGTTTTTGTGCATGTCGTTATCGCAAAATCGCAAAACTGCTGCACACTTTTGCGCGACATGGATTAGGCTTGGGAGGGTGAGAGGCAGAAGCCGGCGGTCAGGGTGATCGCCTGACAATCGTCCGCCTCATTCAGCCGACAGCCAGCAGCGGCGACGAGGTGGCTAAGACGAAGATCCGATGGGAACAAGTAGCTTGTCACCGTTGTGATCGATCTCGATCATCTCGCTCTTCCGGCCCAAGCGTTCGGCAAATCCTTTGTGAAAAATGATGGCGTTCATATAGGCAAAGGTCATCGCCAGCGCCCCGGTTCGCAGCGGATAATCGACCAACGAATGAATGAGAAGAAAAGACACCGAGAGGAATGCCGCCTTCTGAAAGGGGTCACGGCGAACCCTGGCCAGTGCAGCGAAAAGCAGTACGAAATAACCTATCATCAGCAGGACTGCCGGAACTCCACCTTCGAAGGCTATTTCCAGATATTCGTTGTGGGCATGATTAACATAGTTCCGAAAAATCATGCCCTCTCTTTCGTATAGCTGATACGCTTTCTGGAAATTACCAAATCCGACACCCATCGCCCAATTGTCCTCGATCCCTTCGATCGTCGTTCGGGCGAATTCTCCCCGCCCGAACGCAGGATCGATCACGTCCGAATCGATCTTCGTCCACGCGCCTATCGTGTAGACCGTAAGCCCTATGAAAATCAGCAGGATGGTAAGTCCACTCGCCCTGGAACGGGCCGAAAGAAAGACGACGGACAATATGGTTATTGCCAACCCAATCAAAACACCGGCCCGTGAACCGGCGGCCAAAAGCAGCAGCAAAAGCGCGATCAAGCCGACCGAACCCGACAAAAGACGCCCGCGGAACAGGCCATAGTAGACGACAAACGGAATAGACACAAAAAGCAACGCCGAAAAGTGATTCACGTTAGCAAAAAGCCCGGCGTTAATTGTGAAAGGCAATAGACCCACAATAGCGATATTGTCGGAGAGCGAATATTGAATCGAGCCGGCCAGACCATTGCAGATAACACCCATGAAGAAAAATGGTAGGAGAGCGCTGACCTGCTCGGAGCGCAAACGCAATATGCTCAGAAAAAATGCGGCTGATGCCAACAGAAAGAACAGACACTCCAGCGTCCGGCCGACTCCTACACTGACGAAGCGAAACCGGGGAGTTCCAATCAGCCGGTCATCTCCGAGTAAAAGTTCCGGCCGAAAGCCGTCGAATATGGCTGCCGGGAGTGGCACAATCTGAAGAACAATCAACGCCGCTACGAAGATGATCAGCCATAGAACGGAACGTGGGATCCTTTGGCCGGAGCTTTGAGAAAAGACCGCTGCCGCCGAGATAATCACTACAACCTGGATCAGAGTATCCGTGTAAAGGCCGCTTGCGGTACCGCCGCCGATCAGCAGGCACATGAACAAAACCGACCCAAGGAGATATTTATCCCATTCCGGCGGCCGATCGCTCAAGACGGATTTCTCTCGATGCTCAATTTGTGCATTACCAACGTACCGACATAGCGAAATCGCCAGCTCTCAGCAATGGCCGAGGTCTCCAGTCTCAACAATTGCATTCGACATGTGTCCGAACCGATTGAAAACTCCTCGCTCATGGTCTGCCGATTGAATGTTCCCTCGGGAATATTGAAGCGCGCGATTTCACCGGCTGGACATCTAAGAGACCAGAACAGTTCCTTCGGAAGCTTGAGGTTTCGTGCAGAGGCAATCAGGGAAATTTTGTAGGATCCGGGAGGCAGCTCAATATACTGCTGAAGAGCCGAATTCTTCACCGGCGTGTTCAGGAACCGGACCATCGCGCCGCCCTCGCCCTCTACCGCATTTTGGGATGTCGCAAACGTCACCTCTAGGCCCGACTGGTCGCGTACCTGCCAATCAAACGGCCTGTCTCTGGATATCGGTTCGAACGTGCTGTTAAAAATATATCCGCCTGACTTACGCTCCTGTTCAGACAGGGTGAAAAGAAACAGCCGATACGCTTGTTCATATTCCCTCTGGCGAATGTAACCATTGATCACGATGGATAGTTCACTCGGTTTCGGCGGCGCGGTTGATTCATTCAAATCGAGCAGCAGCCGGTTTGCGTAATTCAGGCCCTTGGGGTCATTGGCAAGAGCCCCGAAGAGGCTAGGCCTCCAGGGCGTCTCCGTCCTGATTGCTGCCAGCATGGTGTTGTATCCGTCGGGATTCGAAAGAATCGCCGGCAGGCCCTCGGCGATCGCCGGAAATTGGTCCGGCCATCGGCGCAGCAATACGTCAATCTCGCCAACGGCCTTTGACAAATCACCTGTCTCGGTCGAGTGGCCAATAGACCTCTGGAGCGCATGGATTTCTGTTTTGGATAACTTACGAGCCTGGTCGAACAGCTCGTAGGCCTCGTCTGTCTCGCCTTGGCGGTATTTGATCTCACCGACTAAGCTATAGAGGCGTGCGTCTGCGAGGTTGAAACGGAGCGCGTCCCTAGCCTTGGCAAGCAAGGCCTCGAGGTCGGGAGCGTTATTCGTATCGTTCAGATCATCGGTGATTACGCTTATCAGAGCCTCGGCGTTGAGCGGATCCAGCGCAAGAGAAACGGCCGGAGTTTCCGTCTCAAGTAACCGACTTAGCCCGATCGAGGAAGCCGCCAACACTAGAACGGATGCGACGAACCAAACGCTTGAACGCCGGAGATTTTGCATACGCGGGCTGGTCTGCTCCATCATCCACTTTGCCCTCGATCTTCGCTGTGTTTGCGCCATAGTCGTAATATTGATAATTCATGTACTTGTACGCGTAGTTGTAGTCGAACTTGTTGACCGCGAATTTTGACATCGCGGCTCCAACAACGTTGGCACCAGCGGCTCGCATGCGCTTCAACGCCGCCTTCGCCGACTTGCGTGTCACCTGATTGGTGGAGATGACCATCAATGTACCCTCGGCAAGCCGGCTGAGGATGGGCGCATCCGAGAGGCCAACGATCGGCGGCGCATCGATGATGACAAGATCGAAGCGCTTGCCGAGATTGGTTATGATCAGAGCCATCTTGGGAGACGAGAGCAGATCCGCGGGATTTGGAGGAATCGTTCCAGAAGTCAAAACGGTGACGTTGGGATATTTTGTTGCCCTGAAGATGCTCGCCAGATCCTCCTTCCGGACGGTATTTGTCAGCAGATTGCTCAGTCCGATCGTATTGTCGAGACCAAACAGGCGATGAAGATTCGGTTTCCGAAGGTCCCCGTCGACGATGAGAACTCTTGCACCAAGTGCTGCAAAGTCCTGCCCGAGCTTGAACGAGGTGGTCGACTTGCCCTCCGAGGGCTCAGAGCTTGTAACCAGCAGTGAGCGCGGTGCTCCTTCGGCACCGGAGAATTGCAACGACGTTCGAAGCGAGCGGTAGGCCTCCGAGAGACCGGATTTCTGATCAGTGATGCTGGCTATGAGTTCGCGGTCATCAACGAGCGGCAAGATGCCGAGCATCGGTAGCCCGAGTTCCTTCTCGATCTGCTCAGGATTGGTGAAGGTGTTGTTCAACAACTCCAAGATGTAAATAATCAATGCAGCCAAGGCAAGGAAAAGAAACAGCGCGATAGCAAGGTTTATGCTGAGACGTGGGGAGTAAGGGCGATCAGGAAGCGCTGCAAAATCAACAATGGCTGCGCTCTGTGTCTTCAATTCTGAGCTAACACCCACTTCGTTCAGCTTGGCAATAAGACTGTCATATTGAGATCGGTTGGAATCAACCTCACGCTTCAAGATCGTATATTTGATATTCTTATCATTGAACACGACCTGCTGCTTTTCCATTTCAGCAAGCTTGCTCTTGAGGTCGGCCTCCTTGTTCTGCGCCTCCTGATATTTTAGGCGTAGTGAATCCGTAATGGCAAGCACGCCGTTGTTGTAGAGTCGTTGCAACTCCTTGATCTGTGACTGAAGCTGCTGCATTTCGGGAAAACCGGGCTTGAGAATGCCCAGCTTCTGCTGGTACTGGCTAGTCAAATCCGCTAGCTTCTCACTGAGATTCTGCAGGCCTTCGCTTTCCAGAACCGGCGCGAGGCTCGAGCCGCGGCCTTTGTCTATCTGGTCCACGATACGTCCGGCATCGAGACGATCCTGGATCGCTGTCGCAAGCGCGGTATTCAGCGCCTCGATGTTTGATCCTATCAGCGATTTGTCATCGCCGGTTATCGTGATGCCGGCATCCTTCGCATACGCGACCAGCTCCTCTTCGGATTTCTGAAGCTTTTGCTTTACCTGCAAAACCTGTTCCTGGATGAATTGCCTTGCCAGGTCCGAGGTCTCGCTGGTTTGGTCGAGGCGTTGATCAATAAAGCTTTGTGCAACCTGATTGGCTACGTCGCTTGCATATTTCGGATTCTGATCAACAAAGGTGATCGATAGCAGGCTCGTGTTGGTGACCAGATTGACCGTGAGGTCGTCTAGAATGCGCTTTATCGCAATTTCCTCGCGTTCTTCCGGCGTCTTCTGTTCAATGGAGGGTGACTTGGAGATTCCGAAGGCACGATAGAAGATATTGGAGAGCGAAAAGTTCGCCGTAGGGAAGAGGAAGTCCGGTTTTTCGCTCAGACCCAATTGGAACACAACGCGCTGTGCCAATGCGCGGCTTTTGAGCTTTTCACGCGCGGTGAGAAAGGCCCGCACATCCGCATTTTCAGAAACGACCTCGATGTCCTGGAAGACTTTGGCGGAAGGCACCAGCACTTCCAATTGCGTTGTTGCCTGGTATTTCGGCGTCTGCATCATCGTAACAATGAGGCCTGCCACAAGCCCGGCTGCCACCATCATGACGAACAGCCACCTATACTGGACTACGTAGAAGAACAGCTTGAGCGGATTGAAGCCCAGTTCCTGCTCCGAATATTCGCGACCGTAAGGGCTGTAATTTTGCCCACCGTCATAATAGAGGTCGGCGGACAGAGCCTGGCCAGCTCCTGGACCTGCAATTTGATGCTGCCTGTTGCGATCGAGCATGGTGCGAGGTGTTCCTAGATTCGACTACATTCTGACCGGCTGCGACCTATAATCCCGGGACAACGGCAATTCGGGCGGCATTGGAGGCTATGCCAAGTGCGTCCTTGAGATTGTTCACGGCAATCTTCGATTTTGAGGCAAAGACGACGACCTTGTCACCACCGTAGATCCGCGGGTTACGTGCCTTGCCGGCACGAATTGCCTCCACGTTGTAATTTGCGACCAAGGTATTCTGGCCGATATTGCGATAGACGAAGACCTTGCTTGCGTCTCCAACCGGGCTGAAATTTCCCGCCAGAGCGATCGCGTCCAGAAGCGAGGAATTACTCGTTACCGGAAAGATACCGGCCCTGTTGACTTCGCCATCGACGGTTATGCGCTGCCCAATCGACTCCTTGACGAAAACCGTCACATCGGGTGACTGCAGGTAGTTGGCGCCGTACGCCGTCTCGATCTCTTGCTCCAACTGACGAACGGTTTTGCCTGCCGCGGTAATGGTTCCGATAAGCGGAAGCGATATCTGGCCGCCGGAGTCGACTTGAACTGTTCGGCTCAAATTGTCGACCTGGAATACATTCACTTCGAGCACATCGTTCGGAGATAAAGGCTGCTCGGCCCCATTCTGCGTGTTTTGTGGCGGCGGCAGGTCCTTCACCACGCTCAGAGCGCCACCGCCCGAAAGTTGCGTCGATGAGGACGTCAATTGCAGCGCATCGACCGAGCTCGAGGAGGAAGATGTCGTCGACGAAGTACTCGTGCATGCCGACATTGCAAGTGAAGCGAGCAAGACGAGTCTCGTGTTTATGTGGCTTTTTGCGAAACGAAAAATGGCCATTATGCTGTCCCGCTCTTGAATAGGCGGCCCAATCCTCCAAAACGGCCGGCGTTGCCGGCGGCTGGCTTTTTCGGACGCGCTTGTCCGACTGGCTCAATGGGCCGGTTCGCCAATATTTCGCCTGGTCGTTTCAACACCATGTTGCGGGCCTCGTCTTCCCCACATCGCTTGGCAGCAGCAGCAACCGCCTGCGAAAGCCCAGGACGCCGGCGCGTAGCGCTATGAGTATCCGATGCGATAATGTCCACCCTGCCCTCGTCAATCAGCTTTTCCGAATAATAAAGCGCCGTGCGCCCAAAAGCACCAACAATCGAGTCTGCGGTAAGCTGGATGAGGCAGCCCACTGCATTCAGCCTCTCGATAACGTCGTAATTCGTTTTGATCCAGGTCAAACGCTCAGGATGAGTAAGAATCGGAATAAAACCGGTGTTTATGAGGCGCAGAGCAAGATCCTCCATTCGTGGAGGTAGAACATGATGCGGCGGTTCGAACAGAAAATAGCGGGATCTGTTTAAAGTCGGCACACTGCCGGCCGCCAATCGGTCCGGAAGATCCGGCGCTATGTGAACATCGGCGCCGACGTAAAGAGCAAGTGGTATGGCGGCGCGGCGCAGCGCCTGGTGCAACTCTTGAACCGCCCGGAGGATATTCGATGTTCCGTTTTCGTATACGCCCGGCGTCACGTGCGGCGTGCACGCCATGTGGGTCGTGCCGTCGGCTACCGCCAGTCGAGCCATTTCCAGCGATTCGGCAAGGCTGGGCGAGCCGTCGTCGAGGCCGGGCAAGATATGGGAATGCAGATCAATCATTGGCGTTTGTGACTGCAACGAAACACCGTAGCGATGTTATCCGAAAAAACACAAATGCGTCACCCGCGAGACAGCGAACGACGCATTTGCCAAGCTCATCAAATGCTATGAATGCCGGGTTCCAGCTACTGGCTGACAGAGTTGTCATCGTGCAGGCCGATGACCAGCGCCGTGCCGCCGATAACAGCGCCGCCCAATAGAGTTGGCGCACGGCCAAACCTGACGCCCAACGCGTCCAGCGCTATGCAAATGCCGCCTTCCCCAGGATTGACTTTGACCGTCGCCGGAATGTCGAGCCTGCAATTCGCGCCGAAGCCGAAGATCGCGATCCAGTCACAGCGCCGAGATGGAAGCGCTCCAGCCCTCATCCCGACATATCCGCCAGCCTCAGACATCCGCACGTCCCCTTGGGGTCGACCGGTTTGGCAACCGCCGACCTGCGGGTCAGGGCAGTTCTATCACCAACAACGCCAACGCAGCAGAAGCGCCGTGTGCCTCTGCTGCCGAGCTCCGTTATCGTTAACTCAGTCGCTAACTCCGTGATCTTTGTCCGCCGTCGCAGCCAGAACACCGGCCCCAAGAGCCATGCCACCAAATATAAAGAGCGGCGTGTTGTTGGAAACACCGGTGGAATTCCCGGTTTGGGCGGTGTGCTCAGAACCCAGAACATTGAGGCAAATCTTGTTCTCAACACGGGAGATATCGAGGGTCGAATTCGCCGGGACGCTCAGATTGCAGCCACCGACATTAACCGAAGCCGATCCCCTGGCGCCAACCACGACGCGGCTGCCGAAATCGAGATCACCGCCCGCTTGCGCCGGGCCGTAGCCAGCTACCTGGGACACCATTACGCTGCCATTGACGTTCCCGATCGATCCAATAGGATTTACGCCCGTATAGGCAGTTGCACAGGTGCACGACCCATCCTGCGCGAAAGACGACACCGGGGTGAAGCCGGCCAACACAAGAACTCCAGCCAACGCACTTTTCAAAACTAGGTTCATCCGCATCAATCCTTCTGTCCCACATTACCTGAGGCCCACCCAACCACCAAGGTACTCATCAGCGCGTAACAGCTTTCTGCGCCAATTCCAACCCGTTTCGCAGATGCGAGATAATTTTTGGTTTCGGTGTGGTTGATTGAACACACCATTAGAGCATCGAAATGTATCATCTTTACTGCCGGCCGCAATAGAGTAAGCGGGCAGCTGAGGCCGTTCAGCGCTGGTAATTCCATGGCACGAGGGCGTCGATATCGCCGTTTTGGCCAGCCATTGGCAACGCGCTCGAGGGTCAGGGTGAGCCAGGCGTGCGGATCGACCTGATTCATCTTGGCGGTGGTCAGCAGGGTGGCGACGGTGGCCCATGTCCGTCCGCCGCCGTCGCTGCCCGCGAAGAGGCTGGCGCGCTCGACGGTGTTGGAGTCGATTTCGATCCGGCCATCGGTGAGGAGGCCCTCGAGCGCGGCACGCCGGCCGAGTGCATAGTGGATCGCCTCGGCCGGCTTCGATTTTCCTGACAGCTTGGGCAGCTCCTTTTCCCACAGCGCAAAGAGAGCGGCAACGATGGCGACGGATTTCTCCTGACGCGCAGTTATCCGTAGTGCCGGGTCCTGGCCGCGTACGGCCTCCTCGGCGGCCCACAGTGGGGCCATCTGCGCCACCGTCTGCGAGGCGATAACGGAGGAGCCTGCGGCATGCAGTTCGTAGAACTTGCGCCGCACGTGCGACCAGCACGCCGCCAGCGTCACGCCGTCATTGCCCCGATCGGATCGGGCCAGCCGGTTATAGGCGGCGTATCCGTCGACTTGCAGGATGCCGCGATAGCCGTC
>NZ_JAMYOL010000034.1:0-57165 GCF_040319815.1 Mesorhizobium sp. M0854 | reverse complement strand
CCGACAAAACCGACCAGAGCTTCAATGCCATCATTCATCTCGCTGCTGCCGTCATCAACTCCAAATGAATCTCAACAAGCCCTAGGTCGTGTAGATCAGGTTTGTACACACCACTTAGCTATACGCGGGGGGCGATAATGCCATCGAAGAACAAATGGCGCAGGTATTGGGTATCGATCCGTCGGAGCACCCAATCCCGCCCGCAACGCGGTTCGCAGCCATCTCGACCGATTGGTGGACTCCTGACTGCGGGATCTAAGGAGCTTTTCCTAGCCTATAGCTAAATGGAAAGACGCCCATCCCCTCGATTGAGCCAACCCAGACCCAACCTACTGGACTCCAGAGCGAAAAGAGCGCGTGCGGCTCGTGCGACTTGTGGGGAAAAGGAAATGGCGCCTCGGCATGACTGACTCCGACTGCCTGAGCGCCGGCTTTCAGTGCGCGCAAGGGGAGCGTTCCGGTGGCCAATGCTGCTGTTGGAACGGAGCAGGTGGGTTGTTCTAGCAACACGGTTGAGTGTCCGGGGTGCCAACAATGAACAAATGCGCAGGAACACTCGATCCGCGCCTTCTGCAGGCCTGCCTACAACCTGTGCAAGTGCACAGGTAGCGAAGGTGCGCGCATTCAAGCACGTTTGAGCGTCGGCGCAATTTCCATGCCGACCACCAACGGAGATATCTGCGATGACCAGCAACATGCGGCTAATGAAAACGAGCGAGATTCCCGCCTTCGTCGACAAGGTGATCGAGGCTGGCTGTGATATCTGTGCGATCGGTCACTTAGGCTATTCACTGGGCGATGTTGACGGGAAGGTACCCTGGCGCAAGGTAAAAAGAATCGTGGAAGAGTTTGGCGATCGTGATCACCTGCTACCGGAGATCGTTGCCTATCTTCGCTCGATAGGTCGGTACATAGAACTCACGTCGTCGACAAACGACGGCCGGAGACCGCACAAAACAGGCACTCGAAATTGGAGCATAAAGGACGGGTCGGATACGATTGTCGAATCCGGCTCCTTCACCGACATGACGAGCTCGACTTCCGGACGGGTATTGACGCCAATGAGCTGTGGTTTGCCCAATAGGGCAATAACCTGGTCTTCTCGTACTGGGCACCACGGACAAGGGTCGGTCAGCCCCCCAGTGGCATTGCGATGTGCTGTCGTTTATGACTCTGGCACCATAGTTCAACCCGATAACCGCAGTTTACTGAGAGAATCCACAACTTCGTAGCTGCGGCAGGAGAGAACCAAGCAACAGCTAGAAAACCGCCGCCGAGTTCCATAATAGCGTTATGAAATGTCCTGATCTGGCAAAATAGGAATGTCGCTCCTGCTTGTGCCTTGCCAGTCTCTCGCCTTCGAGAGCGGAGAGATTGCATCTTGACTGAAATCGCATTGAGGCCCTTGTCGAGGGTTATAGAGCGGCGGATGACGAGCGTTGCCGCCGCAAGCGTGGCTGGCGCGAGCAAGCGTAGGTCATCTCGTCAAAATCGAAGTGGAGGTCGATACGCTGATCCAGTTGGAGGAGGCACTTGGCTTCGTCCCCGACGCTATCCTGCTCGACAACATGTCGGTCGATGAGTTGCGCCACGCGGTGGCGATGGTTGCCGGGCGGGTGGTCACCGAAGCATCGGGCCGGATTACGCTCGATATGGCTGCGCAGATTGCTGCGACGGGCGTCGATCTGGTCTCCATCGGCTGGCTGACCCATAGCGCGCCGATCTTGGATATCGGACTTGATTATGGGGACTCATAATCGACTGATGGACGGCACCGGGCGGATAAGTTTTCCGGTCACCGTCAAGCGGCTAGCAGAGAAGCCGTAAAGGCCAGAAACCAGGGAACAGGATGGAAATGGACGCAACGATTTCGACGAAGACGATGCCGCCAGGTCAAGCACATGACTTGGCGCGAAATGCGCAACAAAGGCTTTCGTGGCCAGATCGGCGTCGTCTCTGAATGGGCGCGGCGCAGACGCCTTGCTGAAAGGACCGATCAAAGCGCACTTGCCCGCACGCCTTCGGCACGAAGCATCGCCAGGCTCATGACGCTGGCGCGTGACGACCTGTCCAAATCGGACGCTGTACTGATCGGGGCAATCGAGAGCAATGTTCCTGACCTCGGTCATCGCGCGAACGCTGATCGACGACTTTCAGCAGATGATCCGATCAAAGGCGGCCGCAAAACTGGACACTCGGCTGGACGGCGCGAAGGCAAGCCTCGTCGGCTCCTTTGCAAACAGGGTCGAAAAGGACATCGCCGCAGTCCGCAACGCCATCATCTCTCCGAGCGGCAAACGTACGGCCGCGCCAAGATTGATCTGCTCCAGGCGCGCCTTGTCGGTGCAACTTAGGCTGTGGCCGCAGCGAGAGTGCCGAATGAGGAACCCGTTTAAGGGGTGATTCTCGTCCAAACGGTTCGGATGGGCGGTCGTCCGCCAGCAACTTCTCCTTGCTAAGTAATCCGGCATCCTCGAAGGCCTCGCGCCAGTTCGAAGCGCATTCATATCCCCCTCCGCAGCAGCACGCGCAAGCATCGTCACAAGCCCCGAGCCGCTTCGCGTTCGGCGCTGTCCAATTTCCGACAATGTCGGATACGCAACGTAGCAGGGTCAGATCTACCAGACTGCGTATAAATGGTTTTCTCATTTGGCACGGTACATGCACCATCATCCGCAAACGCGTGCCCGACGAAAGAAGACGTCGCATGATCACCTCACCAAAACATACCGCCGCCGCGGAACAAATCACTTCGCCCCGAACCTTGCTTATCGTCCGTCCCGTCACCACAACCGGAGCCATCCGCTTCGTCTTCGACGGCGGCACCACGCAGGACTCGGCTGACAAGGAGGGACTGGCCAATTTGATGACCGGCCTGTTCGACGAGGGCGCCGGCGATCTCGACAGTGATGCCTTCCAGGCGACGGTTGACCATGCCGGGGCCGAGATGAGCTTCGACGCGCAGCGCGACGGCATTTATGGCAGATGCGCATGCTGCCCGAACGGAAGGACGCCGCCTTCGATCTGCTCAGGCTCGCGCCTAACAGCCCCCGCTTCGACCAGGAGCCCGTCGACCGCATCCGCGCCAAGCGGCGCAGAATCTACGGCACGCATCCTTATTCGAGGCCGGACGAGGGGCACCAAGGAGAGCCTCGCCGGCATAACGCCGGTCGATCTAGGCGCCCTCCACAAGGCCGCTTTCGTCGGTGACGGGCTGCACGTAGCGGTCGTCGGCGACATTGATGCCAAAGGCCTGAGTGAAAGGCCCCACGACTCGGTCGGCGATTTGCCTCAGAAGCAGGCGATCGCGCCGGTGGCCGATGTCGCCCCGAGCTCGGCCGGCGTAATTGGTCGCCTACGACCCGCCGCAGACTTCGCTGCAGCTTGTTTTTCCCGGCATCGGACGCAGCGACTCGGAACTCTAAGCCGCACAGCTGATAAGCAAAATACTCAGAGGCTCGCCATTTACCTCACGTCTGTTCCAGGAAGTGCGCGAAAAGCGCGGCCTTGCTTACGGTATCCATTCCAGCCTGAAAGACCACCAGCATTCCAATGCGCTTGTCGTGACCACGGCGACGCGCGCCGACAGGGCGGCCGAGACGCTCGGGCTGATACGCCACGTGATCAGGGAGTTGGCGGAAACAGGGCCGACAGAGGCCGAGCTAAAAGCGAGCAAGAAATATCTGATCGGCACCTATGCTACCAACAATCTGGATTCCTCCAGTTCGATTGCAGCCACGCTTGTCGGGTCTTGGCATCGGCTACACCAGTGCCGCGCCGCCCTCATCGATCGACCAAGTCGAGGCAGCGGCGAAGAAGCTGCTTTCGGCCGAACCCGCCATTATGGTGGTCGGCCCGCGCGTGGACGCCAAAGAATGGGCCCGGGCTCCAATTTCGCCATTCTTCTCCCCTTGTGAGGCTTTTACTGGGAGAGATCGAGCCCAAAGGGAGATTCCGATGTCTGAAGCGAGTCAGGAAAAGTTGGACGCATTCTTGGGGAAAATGGTCGGCGATCTCGGTGCGATCGCTACGGGCGCGGCTGTCTTGCTGGGCGACAGACTCGGCCTGTTCAAGGCATTGCGCGAAGGCGGCAAGATGACGGCCGCCGAACTTTCGACACGCACCGGTACCCAGGAGCGCCTTGTAAGGGAATGGCTTTCCGGGCAGGCGGCGGCGGGCTACGTCGACTACGATGAAGCCAACGACCAGTTCTATCTCAACGCCGAGCAGGAGCTGGTGTTCGCCGATGAAAATAGCCCGGCCTTCATGGCTGGCGCATTCGAGTTCCTATCCGCGCTGTGGCTCGACGAAGAAAAGGTGAGGCAGGCATTCCAGTCCGGTAAGGGCGTTGCATGGCACGATCATAGCGCGTGTCTGTTTCGCGGTACGGAACGGTTCTTCCGTCCAGGCTATAATGCCAATCTGATCGACTCCTGGCTGCCGGCCCTGGAGGGCGTAGTCGAGAAGCTCGAACGCGGCGTGGATGTCGCGGATGTCGGATGCGGTCATGGCGCATCGACGGTGCTCATGGCACGTGCTTTCCCCAATTCGCGCTTCGTCGGCTTCGATTATCACGCCCCTTCGATCGAGCGCGCCCGCAAGGCCGCCGAGGAAGCCGGCGTCGGCGCCAACACGCGCTTCGAGGTCGCGGCCGCCAAGACCTATCCCGGCACCTATGACCTCGTCGCTTTTTTCGATTGCCTTCACGACATGGGCGACCCGGCGGGCGCCGCCACCCATGTCCACGGGTCGCTCAAGCCGGATGGCACGTGGATGATCGTCGAGCCGTTCGCGCATAATCATCTAGCGGCGAACCTCAATCCCGTCGGACGCGTTTACTATGCCGCTTCCACGTTCGTGTGCACGCCCGCGTCCCTGTCGCAGGAAGTCGGGCTCGGGCTTGGCGCCCAGGCCGGCGAGGCGAGGCTACGCAAGGTGGTGACCGGCGGCGGCTTCAAGCGATTCCGTCGCGCCACGGAGACGCCGTTCAACATGGTGCTGGAGGCCCGTCCCTAGCGCGGCCGTCGCTAGAAATTGCAGCTCATCGCTTTCTTGCCACTTCGTCGATCTCCTGTTCCACCAAGGGGATGGCCGCTTACCAAGTCGGGATCGGACGATATTCGACGAATCTATAGAGATAAGGAATTATCTTCCGATTTTCCCGGACCGGTGAGAAAATCGGCGTGCTGACGCGTCATTAGCATTAGCTATAACATCCGATTGGCGGCAAACCGCGAGGGCAGACCGGCCAGGCTTGATCGTGGCGATCGGCGCTCCGTTGCCCGGTGCGGCCCGCGCCGCAGATTGTCACCACCGGCACGTCGCGCTTTTGGTCGTTGATCGGCGTCGCCGCCGTGATAGCTGCCGTTGAATCGGGCCCCGAACTGCCGCTCGGCGCCGAAACGCCCGCTCACATCGAGATGCCCGCCGCCCTGGGGGCTCGACCGTGTCAGATCGACCTCGGCCCGCGCGCTGGGGATGATATTGGTCGTACCCCCCGAGACTGCTGTTCGGCGCGATGCCATAAAGGAGCGCCACCGGTCCTTTGAGAACCTCGATCGCTCGATATAATCGGTGAACAAGCGATAGGTCGGCGCGACCCCGAACACACCATCGAACGCGACCTCGCCAAAATTTCCTTCATTGATCGGAAAGCCGCGAATGTAGAAGGAATCCAATATCCCGCCGGTTGAATGGGTGCTCCGTACCAAGGATCATTGATCATCACGTCGTCCACCCTGCGTGCGCCCTGATCCTCGATCGTTTGCGCCGTGTAGCTGCCTAGGTTGAACGGCGTATCCATGATGTCGCGATTGCCGAGCAGGCCCAGGCGCCCGCCTCGCGCGACTTGTCCGCCCGGATACGCTTCCGGCAGATTGTCGATCGTTGCGGTCAGGGGCAGGCCGCCCAGCCCCACCACCACGATGCGCTCGAGCACCGTGCCATGGAACGTTCGTTTCATTGTTGACAGGTTAGTCATGCAAGACCTCCTGACCATCCTCACCCAGCTCTCGTCAGGCAAGGCAAAACGTTCTTGGTCCTTGGCGTGAGGGGACTTGGATGAGGAAATCTGTTGGGCTGTTCGCTGCGCTGGCCGTGATGGGTCAGGACGCCGCTGCGCAGGAGTCGACGGCTGATCGTCTGATGAAACTAGACCGGGAAGACGGTTATGCCGGACTTTTCTGAAACGCCGGTGGCTGGCGCCCGAGGTCAGAACATATCGGTTTTCGCTCGCCTTCCCTCTCGGCTCACTCACTTGTGCGGCATACAATAGACGCCCTCGGATTCCATGAGTACCGCGCCGCCCTTCAACTCGCTCATTGCGCCGACCCAGGCTTCCGAATAAGTGCGGCTGGCATCCACGGCCGTCAGCCAAAGAACGCGATTGTCAGCCAGTTCGACTTTAACTTCCTGCTGCAAAGGGCTTGCCTGCACGGTCTGTTGATAGTGCCGTTTGATCCTGACATTGCTGGCCGGGAACTCAGCTTCGTTGCTGCCATAGTTCAGCACAAACCTAGTATGGTCCTCGGCCACTGTGCAACTGCCGTCACGCTCACACACGATTTTGGCGGCGGTCTTGCAGTCCCATTTCAGTGAAGCGGGCCACATCGGATTGTCCGCGCTCGATCGCGGCTTCTCGCTCTGGCTAGCCACCGCCAAGCCTGCCCATGGGCCCATTATCGCAGTCGACAGGAGCAGCGCCTTCAACACTTATTACCCTTCCCTGATCCAGTACCGTATTGCTGTCTCGAAGCTATCGCTGGCGTCGGGGTGAATGAACCGGACAGACACGCCTTGTGATCCTCATGGCGACTCATCCTGCGTGATCGCCTGGCTTATGGCATGTTGAGATTGAACCAGCTTTTCTGGCGCATGCCGTTCGCGTCGTCATACTCGATGAACCAGGGCTTTCCGCGCACCGGCCGAGAGATGGTGTAGTAGGTGGGGCCATTACCAAGGGAATGCCCTCTATCGTTGCCCGTGATCTGGATTTTTGCCGTCACCAACCTACCGTTGATTTCGATCTGGGCCTGTCGAGATCCGTTGTCATGGTCTTGGCCGAGACGACTATTCGTGAAAGTGACGGGCAGCGTGAGCCTGTCGGAGCTGATACGACAGATGTTCCGTTCTTGCATCATTCCTGGCCGATCGGAGTCGTAGCTGCCAGCTGCTTGCCAGCCAGCTGGACAATCCTCATACTTCTCGAATCTCGCGGCGCTGGAGTTGGCTTGTGGACAGGTCGGCCAGTTAAAACCCGGCGCTTTCATCGCCGCAATCAACTTGTAGGTTGGCGGGTGGCAAGAAGGAGTGCCCTGCCAGTCACCGGACAGGCAGAGGAGGACCTGACAGCCCCATTCCGATGCCTGTGATTGGGATGGAAGAGCCGCGGCGCCCGCGACGGCGGCGGCACCCACCAAGAGATATTTCAGTACGATCATAGCCTTTTCCTCGCTGCGGTTTCTGATACTTTACTATGGATCATCCGCGCGAAAAAGGACAGATCGAGAAGGCAGGTTGTGCGACTACATCGATTTATGAAACGAGACGACGCGGGCCTGGTCAACAACCCGTTGCGCGCCAACATTGCTCTGGCGCTCGAGCGGGAGAGAGCCAGACGTGGCCTATCCCACATGCACATGGCCGAGCTGTTTCGGACCGCCGAGGGCGAAAAACTGGCGTATCGAACCTACATCCAGACCGTGCGACAGAAAAACAATGTCACCCTGACCACGTTGCAAATCATGGCAAGCGGCTTGCATGTGTCAGTTGCAGACCTGCTCGCGGGCGGAAAAAAACTTACCCAATGGGCGCATCAGTTGGACGAAAATGCGATCCGCAAGCGTCTGGCGCACATCATCGACATTGAGCGAAAACGACGCACTTTGCTCCGCTATGAGATGGCCGAGCTCATCGGCGTGGCGGAGGCGACATTCATGAAATTGGAACGCGCAAGCGGCAATATCAGCGTCGACACGATTGCCGCGATCGCCAAGGCGTTGAAACTTGATCCAGCGACCTTCCTCTTTTCCGATAAGGTCCCGCCGTCAGCTGATCCACTGTTTCTGACGCACCCGGAGGCGTAGGTTCTCATTTCAGAGTGCCGTGAACTTCCAGCGTCATCATCCGTCTAAGCTGCGCTAGACAGAATGCCTGGCAGGTTTTCGCCGTAATAGCGCATACCGGTGCAATTCAGGTGAAAATGGAGCAGAGCTGACAATTAGGCGCGCCACGTGTGTACCTTTTTTCGCCCGCGCCTGAGGAACGACTGCCATGACGTGGCGGCAGTCGAATGCACCGGAATCCTGATCTCTACGGTTGTGCCGGCACCGGGAGCGCTGTTGATGATGAGCCTTCCTTTCAGCGTCGAGACCATCTGGGAACATGCGGTCAGTCCAAGGCCAGTATGATTTCCAGCTCGCGTTGAAAAGAAAGGTGTAGTTGCCTTCACAACGATTGCAGGCGACATGCCTGCGCCGGTGTCCGCCACATCTAGTACGAGGTAATTGCGCAGGAGGAAGGGACGTCGCTTGACTGTCGCGGAGATGAGAATTGGGGCGTCTCTGGTGCCGGATAGAGCGGCAAGAGCGTTTTCTATCAGCTCATTAACGACCAACCGTAACGGCGTCGCCGGAACAGGTTGCAGACGTGCTTTAGGATCGACCAAAACTTGCACCAAACTGCTGCGATCGTGCGCGAGATCCTCGAGGAGTGGGCCGAGCGCCACGGTGCTGGAATCCTGTGGCGCATAGGCGATCTGAAGGACACTGTTGGTGATCGATTCCAGTTCAGTAGCAGCACTGCGCGCAGCCTCAAGCATTTCGCCGCTCGGTTGCTTGTCTGGTTGTGCGTGCTCAAGGAACAGCCTCAAGGCTGTAACCCGCGATCGGGTCATATGCGCAAAGAGCGAAGCGAACGAGCGCATATGCTGGTCACGGCGATTGGCCAAAGCATAGCGCTGATGGATAACGAGATAAAAGGTGGCACCCAGGCCAAGTGCGATGGCAAAGGTGAACCAGTTGCGCGAGGCCGCAATGTCGATGCTGGCGGTCTGCTGCAAGGTGGCACTGTGATCAACGGTAGAGCTGGAAATCTCGTAAATTGACTGTTCCAGCTTGGCCATGTCGGCAATGGCTTGGGTGTAGTTTGTACGCGCTGACACAAGAGGGGCAATTTTCTGTTCGAGGGTTAGGCCAATTCGGCCCAGGAGTTCGGCATCGTGGTCGGGAAAAAAGCGGTTCAGATAGGGCAGGTTTTCCAACTGCGCGACGTTGACGTTCACCAACGCCATTTGTCGATCGATGTCCGCATCAAGCTTGCCCGTCTCGTCGGCAATGCGAAGATAGCCATAGACTCGTATAAGGCGCTCGCGAATCTGTGCCGCGCGCCACTGAATCTCGAAAGTCTGATTGAGGATGGCATCCGTCTCCTGACGGTAGCGGTTCGATTGCATGAATGTCCACGCACTCAGCCCAAGCGCTGCAGCCATACCGAGATACGGCAGAACAGTGAGCAAACGGCCGTTTAAGAACTTCATTGCGTGGCGCGCAGGATGACTGGGAAAAACACCCAGATCGAGTTTCTTGCGGGAACATATGAAACAGGCAATTGGTCGAAGGGCCAAACAATGAAGATGGGGCCTTTCTCTACCATGCTGATCGGGCGGAAATCCTGGCCCGGCGGGCAATGCGAGCCGGCCTTGTCACTCTCGTTGCAACGACGTTCGATCGCCAGGATCGGATTATAAGACCGGATTTCGTCCATATGAATGTCGGAAACGAAGTTGTCATAGGCGACAACTTTGACCTCCTGCACGGCGGTGACTCCGGCCTTGGCAAGCACATTTGCAAGCAGCGGCCCACGATATTCGATTTTCTCGTTGTCGCTCGTCCAAGGCGTACGCGTGTCATAGGTCTGTTGTGGAAAGTCTGCCCGCAGCTGCTTTACTGAAAAAACGGCGACAGTCTTGCCGCTGGCGTCTTGAACCGACACTTCGTTGGGATCGAGCGGAATTTCCTCGGCGGCGCTGGCGAGCGGAAGGGCCACGGCAAATATAACGGCGAGAGCATTACGCAACATCTTCCACATCCTCGTATTCGCGGGGTCCATCGTTCTTGGCGAAGAGCACGCAAGGTCCTCGGGAGCCCCGCGGATCGTAGGCAAATCCCTTTTCTGCCAGTGCAAGCGTGATGTCTCGGATGCCGTCAAGGCCATAGAGATGGTCGTGCAGCTCAAGAAAGATGCGCTCAACCCCGGGCAGCTCGGCATCCTGCAGAAGTTCTTTCTCAGCACCTTCAATGTCCATGACGAGGGCGTTTATTCGATGATCGGTGATGAAACGATCGACGTCGGCCGAGACGATCGAAAGTTCGCGCTCGTAGGGTCCTTGGTCTTTGTCCGTGGAAGACATCCAAAGGTCGCGGCGAACGTAGAAGGTGAAGGACCGCGGCGGGCCGGCTGTGAGGATACCCTGGGAATATGTGACATTGTCGAGATCGTTCGCCGCTATCACGCGTTTCGCTAGCTCCGCCGTTGCGGGATTTGCTTCAAAAGCCCATACCTGAACGCCGGGGATTTTCGCGATCAGTGCGGTGATGATGCCGATACCCGACCCTAGCTCCAGTACGCGATCGCGCGCCTTGACCGCCCTGAAGATCCACTTCGCCTCCTTAGCCTCATAGCTCTGGCTTTGAAGCGCTCGCCAGATAACCGGCGAAACATCCTGTGGTGCGACAGGAACCTTGATTCCATGGACGATCATGGGCGCCATTGGCTCACAGCCCCCGCGGGAGCCGATGGCCTTGCCGCATGAGCTTGGCGCGAGCCTGCTTGTAGTATTTCTCGGCCGAGCCGGGCTCAATGGCAAGGCGATCGGCCATGAGAGAAAAGATCTCCGTGCGTTTCACGCCGGGTGCACGGTGCGCCATCATGTCGATGGCCTCCTGCTCGCGCGGTGTAAGGGCTGAAAATCGGTAATCGGGTTTGGTCATGACAACCCGCGAAAGGCGCAAGGAGAACCCCTTGGTGGAAATATCGTCCAGCACGTCGCTGAACACGCCGGGCGCAAGACCGGTCTTGCCGAGATAAGCGGCAGCGCCAATTTGCCGAAAGCCATCTGCCTCGCAACGGTTATCGGAACCGGTGATGACAATATGAATTGCACTGGGTGAAGCCTCGATGATCTTGTCAACGACTGCGACGCGATCCCCCTGTGAGGTGGGATCAAAGCCAGGCAAGCCAGGATCGATGACGACCAGATCAAAATAATTGTTTTGAAGCTCGGCAGTGGCGATCGTCAGCGTCTCAGCACCCAGGACGACGCATTTTTCGAAGCTCGCTTGCACTTCGTTCATCAGTGCCAGACGCATTAGTGTCTGGTCTTCGACCACCAGGGCACGAAACATCGGAAGCCAGTTCCTTTACGCAGGCGCCCCCCGCCCCTATCTCGCAGAATTCGTCGCTTCAAAAAAGGGATGGTGTCGCCCCTTTTTCCTCATTTCGAGAGGTACCAGTATGTAACCGAAGAACGCCAGGGCGATGACGATGCCTCTTCAACAGGTCTGCAGCGATGGAAAGATGGCAGCGGCTGAAGGCGTCGCGAAACTGATTGCGGAACATCGTCAAAGCGTCGCCACGCTTGAACTTATCGGCAAGCGATGGATGGGGGCCGAAGGGCCGGACGCGATCGTGCTGGGTGAGAGACTGGACGCGGCCATGGCGGAGGAGGCCGCTGTGCGAAGGCGTGCTGCCACTGCTCCAGTAGCCACTATCGCGGAAATGAAAATGAAGGCTGCTTACTTCCAACGGCTGACGGCTCATGGCTGGTGCGAGATTGATGTCGACGATTGGCGCGCGTTGCTCGGTTCCTTCACGAAACTGCAGCCCTAAGAAAAGATCGTCGAAATCCATGAGACCACGGTATTCCAGGCCGCATAGAGTCCTGCCGGCACCAATATGATCGCGATGAATGCAGCGGCTCCACCAATAGCACCGTCACCGCGTCCTTCGACGGGATAATAATATCTGTGCGCTTCATCGTCATGCTTCATTGTTGTCTCTTCGATACTTGGCTCAGCAGCAGTTGCACAGGATGCTCAAACGTCGTGCCCCACAAACCTGCACGTTTCATCTTAGCGTTGATTTCCGCGACGAGGTAGTTCTCATTGACGGCTTTGCCCTTTGCTGTCGTTGCGGCAAACGCGTATCCGGTCGCTATGAGCGCTGTGCCAACGTCGATTGTTTCGCCATTGAGCTGCGCACCGCACACGACAAAAACCGCCTTGTCGAGGGCATAGCCGATTGGCTGGCATGTAACCGCGGCGCTATCGAACAGGGCAGCCAGGTGCGCCAGCGAGGTGTTCCCGCAATCGATTTTGTTACCATTTGGCTCTTCAGCTGACGTGCCTCGAAGACATGACTGGACGCCATAGAGGCGGAAAAGGTGATCTCCGTCACGCCAGGTATCTCCGGTCAGCAGTTGAGCCGATTTCGATACCGCGAAGGGCGTTGGCACGGCAGACTCGGATGCCTCCTGGGCCTGGGCCGAAGCGCACAAACCAAATGCGGCCAGCACTGCGAAGCTCGCCTGCTTCATTCCTGGAACTGTCCACCGAGGTCGGCGGAATGCTCGAGATCGGGGCGCAGCGACTTGCCGTCCTTGTTACGTCCGATTGCCGCCATGTCGAAAAAAACCATTTCGTCATCGTCGTAGGCGACGTTGTACGGGTCGTTTGCACTGCCCGCACCCACGAGCGAGAAACATGACACCGCATCGGGTTCACCCTTCCTGCTTTGCAGCACAAGTGTTTTGCAAAGCACGACAGATGCACGATCGTTGTAGATTGCCCCTTCATAGTCCCGCGCGGCCTCCGTGCAGTCCCATTGCTGCGTCTTATAGGTAATCTTCGGTTTTGGGCAGGCCGCGAGGCCGCGCAGTCGATACGTCACGCCGTTGATGACGCGCTCGGTCGCCGACGGCACCTTAACCGGCGAGATAAGGGCGGCCGCATCGCGCTGAAAGAGCGCGCCTTTTGCATCATAGCGTTCATAGACGAACACCTTCTCGCCCGGCTTGGCAAACTGGAGCAGGTAGTGCTCCGACGGCTGGGCAAAGGCACTCGGGGCGTCGGCGCCGGCAGCATAAGCCGCGGTGCCCTGAAGCAGCAAAACCATGCAAAGGGCCGTCTGTCTCATCGAAATCCGTCCTTGCGATTACATACAGTGTTGACACTTTACTAGGGCTGCGTGTAGCCATAGTAAAGTGTTAAATTTTGGCGACACTATGAACGCTCGATTCGCTCTCCTGCTCACCCTGTGTGGCGCCACGATGCCGTTCAATGCGCACGGCCAGGACCTGGCATCAGACCGCGTTGCCTTTGCAACACCGGCGCAAGCCGTTGCCGCGGTCGGGGCGCAAAGGCCGGGGGCGTGTACGACCGGAAATCGTGCTGAGGTCTCCCAACTTGTGCGTTCAATCGCGCAAGAGGAAGGGTTCGACGCCGATCTGGCCGAGGCAATTGCATGGGCCGAAAGCGATCTCGGCGCCAGTCAGGGTCCGTCGAAGGCCGGAGCCCTAGGGATCATGCAGCTGATGCCAGGCACGGCGGCCGATCTCGGCGTGAGCGACCGTTGCGACACAGAGGCAAATGTACGGGCTGGCCTCCGCCATCTGAAGTCACTCTATGACGAGTTCCAGGATCCGCTGCTGATGCTGGCGGCTTACAACGCCGGGCCCAACAGAGTCTACAAGGCGCAGGGCATTCCGGTGAATCCGGAGACGGCGGAATACATCGTGAAAATACTGAACCGCTGGAAGTTCGGCGGTGTCGTGAAGAAGTCTGCCCCGGCCAAATCCGAAACGCTCGCGGCCGCACCGCCAGCAAGCGAGGACGCTTGGCAGGAAGGTCATGTCATGGATTTCGGCAACTGAAAGGAGCCAAGGGTGGAATACAGGAAAGCGGGCAAATTTGCCCTGAAACTGGCCTTGGCCTCGGCGGTCGGAATAGCTCTCGCGCCAGCCACTGCGTATGCCCAGTCGGCGGCACCGGTCGAAAATGTGCTGGAGTGGTTCGTCGGAGTTCTGCAGGGCAACATAGCGCGTTCATTCGCCATCATCGCGGTCTGTTTTCTCGGCTTCCTCGCCATGACTGGCCGACTGGCGTGGATGATGGCCTTTTCCATCATCATTGGCATCGCTCTGATCTTCGGCGCTGCCCAGCTGGTGGATGCGGTTCGCGCGACCGCCGGAGGCAGCTGAGGCATGGATGATGAGGAAGTCTATGTCGAGCCGGTCAGTCTGCCACTAACGCGCCCCCCGATGAAATGGGGGGTGCGCTATGAGGTCTTTGCACTGAACGGGATCCTGGCGGTGATCGGCTTCATTGCCACGAGCAGCTTCATGCTCGGCATTGGCGTGTTCGGCGTGGTGCATCTGGTTAGCGCATATCTGTGCCAGCGCGACCCCTACATGTTTCATATTTTCGAGCGGTGCGTCTCCAAACGCGGAGCGGTGGCGAACCTTACTTTTTGGGGCGCCAGGAGCTATTCGCCATGAGCCTCGATGCCGACCTGAAATTTGGCCGTGAGCGCCGCCGTGAAAAGCCCGCGGCGATGCACATCCCGTACCTTCGCCATGTCGATGACAATCTGATCGTGACGACGAGCGGCTTTCTTGTCGGCGTCATCCAACTCAGTGGCCTGCCGTTCCAGACGATGGACCAGGCCGAGCTGAACAGCCGCATGTTCAACCGCAACACGACTTTCCGCAATCTCTCGACCTCTCGCTTCGCGGTCTACACAACGATCATCCGCCGCCAGGTCACACCGGAGATTGAAGGCGACTTTGACAATCCTTTCGTGGCCGAGCTCGACGCCCGCTACATGGATGAGCTTGGGGCGAAAAACCTGTTCGTCAACGAAGCGTATCTGGCAGTCATACGCCGACCGATGGTCGGCCGCGTCGGCTGGGTGGACAAGGCGCTCAATGCGTTCCGCATCAGCACCGCGGGCGAAGAAACCCGCGAAGAGGCGATGGCCGAACTGCATGACGTTCTCGAGGGCGTCGTCAAGGATTTCACGGCTTATGGTGCGCGTCTTCTCGGCGTCGTGAAGCGCCGCGACAGCTTCTTTTCCGAGCCGGCGGAATTTTTGGCGAAGATCCTCGCCGGCGGCGTCGACGTGGAAATGCCTTTGCCGCGCATGAGCCTTGGCGATGTGCTGGCGACACGACAGCTGTTTTTCGGAAAATCCGCGCTGGAACTTCGCGGGCCGGACGCCGCCAAACTCGGCGCCATGGTATCGATCAAGGAATACCCACCGTTCACCGCTCCGGGCTCATTGGACGGTCTGTTGCGCCTGCCACATGAGTTTGTCCTGACGCAGAGTTTCGCGATCGAAGACCGTGTAACCGCGATGCGCAGGATCAACACGATCGCCAACCAGGTCGAGGGCTCGGACGAGGCGGGCACGACGGTCGAGGAGTCCGTCCACGACGGCGCCGACAAGCTGGCCGGCGGCGAAGTCGTCTTCGGACAACATCACATGAGCGTCATGGCATTGGCGCCCGACATGACTGGCCTCAACCGTGCGCTATCCGACATCACCGCCGAGCTTTCGCGCATGTCGATCGTGCCGGTTCGCGAGACGCTGAACACGGAATTGGCGTTCTGGGCGCAATTACCGGGAAATTTCAGCTACATCGCGCGACGTGCGTTGATCTCGTCACTTAACTTCGCCGGTCTTTTCTCCGGACACAATTTCCCGTCCGGCCAACGTGAGCGGCTGCATTGGAAACGCCCCATCGCTTTGCTCGAAACGACCAGCCAGACGGCCTACTATTTCAATTTCCACGTTCACGATGTCGGCCACTTCACGGTGTTCGGCCCGACCGGCTCGGGCAAGACCGTCGTGCTGTCGTTCCTGATGGCACAGGCCATGCGCATCATGCCGCGGCCGCGATGCGTTTATTTCGACTATATGCGCGGCGCTGAAATTTTCGTTCGAGCGCTGGGCGGGCGCTACGAGGTGATGGAGCCTTCCCAGCCCACCGGGTTCGCGCCATTGCAGCTCGAGGACACCGCAGAAAACCGTTCTTTCCTGGAAGATCTGCTCATCTACATTCTAACGCCGGAAGGCGGCGCGCTGGACGTGGCGGAGATGCGCGTCATCAATGCAGCCGTCGACATGATCTACAAGGTCCCGCGTGAACAGCGGACCTTCGACCTGCTGCCGGAAGTGCTGCGCGGCTCCCTCATGCCTGGCATGAACGATCTGGCGGCGCGGATACAGCCCTGGCTCGACCCGAAGGACAAAGGCTGGCTTTTCAACAATCCCGTCGATCTCATCGATTTCTCGAAACCCGTCGTCGGCTTCGACATGACCAGGATCCTGGGCGACAGAAAGCTGCGCTCGGCGGCGTTGCTCTACATCTTCCACCGCCTTGAGGAAGTCATCGATGGCTCGCCGATCATGCTCTTCCTCGATGAAGGCTGGAAGCTGCTGGACGACGAGGTTTTCGCCGCTTTCATCAACGAGACGCTGAAGACCATTCGTCGCCGCAACGGCGTGGTCGGCTTTGGCACGCAGACGGCGGAAGACGTCGTCAGTTCCTCCATCTCGTCGTCGCTGATCGAGCAAACGAAGACCAACATTTTCTTCCCCAACCCGAAGGCGAGCAAGGAGTCCTACATGGAGCGCTTCTCGCTGACAGCGAAGGAATTCGAGTTCGTGCGCCGAACCGCGAAGGAAACACGCACCTTCCTCGTCAAGCACGACAGCGACTCGATCGTCGCCAAGCTCGATTTGTCGGCGATGCCCGATCTTATCAAGGTCTTGTCCTCGAACGAAGCCAACAGCAAGGAATGCGCACGGCTGCGGGAGACCTTCGGCGACGAGCCGGAAATGTGGCTGCCATACTTCTGCGGATGGGAGAACGAGCATGACGAAGCGGCTTAGCAGCGCTTGTCTGGCCGTGGCTCTCGCGACGGCGGAAAGCATGAGCGTGGCTATCGCTCAGATCGCGGTGATCGACGATTTGAACCTCGACAAGCGGCAAGAGGACGAGCAGCACAGCAAGAAGTCGGATGAAGCCAAGAACGACGAAACCGACAAGAAGAAAAGCGTCGTCTGCACTTATTCGAACAAATACCGCTCACAGATGTTTCGCCGGTCGCCGGCCGACGCATTGCAGCGCGACGCGGGCAACGTAAAGCTAATCCGCTACTATGCGCAAAAATACGGCGTTCCCGAAGGCCTGGCGCTTTCCGTTGCCTATCAGGAATCGCGCTTCGACACATGCGCCGGGAGCCACACCGGCGTCAAAGGCGTCATGCAGCTGACCAAGGGCACCGGCAAGTCCATGGGACTTGACCGCGACGTGAACGAGCAGAATGTCGAAGGCGGTGTCAAATATCTCGGAATGGGCGTGAAGCAATGCGGAGCGACGAATTACAGCTGTCTCGCTTCCTTCTACAACGGATCGAACGCAGGCGAGCAAAACCAATGGGCCGGCGGTGTCGGCCGCTGGAACAGCTACTTCAACGACTATGTGTCGAGCGGCAACGCTCCGGCCGCCGCGCCACCACCCTTCTCGATCGTAACGGCCGACGGCGCAGGCGGCTTTGCCCAGGACGCGGCCATAGGCACGGTCAGGAAGGCGGCTGGCGGCCTTGATGCAAGCTCATCGCAGATGGGCGCCAACGCCGCTGCAATCGACGCGCTAGCGGGCAACGTTGGCCAGGTGACCGAATACAAGGACGCCTGGGAGCTGAACTCGTCGGCTCGTGGGATCAACGCCGATGTCACCAACCAGTACCTCGCCCAGGCGGGGGATTTCACGGCGTTGCTGGCCCAACTTCTCTCGTTGCAGAACGTTCAGGCATCGCAGTCGTCCAAGCTGGTGCAACGGCCGAAGAGCGGCTCTCCAAACCCGTTCTCTTGTGATCCCGCGGAACTGGAACGGTTGAAGATCGATCGCGGCCGATGGCCACCATGCGCGGTTGAGAACGCGGGAACAAGCTCAGCCGACAGCCGCTCGATGATCATCACCACTGACCCTGCTGGCGCTGCCAGCGTGATCGATTCGCTACAGCAATAGGAGGCTGACATGAAGAAATTCGCGATTGCCGCCAGTCTGGCGCTTTGGGCAAGCACGGCCCACGCACAGATTGCCGTCATTGATGGCGCCAATCTCGATGTCGCCCGCAAGAATGCGGACAACACCAACTCCATCATGGACTCCAACAAGGATATTCTGAAAAAGAGCGAGGAGATCCTGCAGGCTCTCAGCGGCAGTCGTGACGGTTCGCTTGGCATCGGACAAATGGGCCTCGGCGGCAACATGTCGATTGCCCAGGCGCCGTCGTTCGGATCGATCCTGAACGGCGGTGCGCTTTCGTTTGGTGGCCTGTCGCCCGAAATCCAGAAAATCGCCGGCGCGGTCATCAATGGCCTACAACTGGTGAAGCAGCTCCAGCAGATTGCCGGCAAGGAGACCAGCGCCGTCAACACCGCCTATGGCGGCAGCGTCAATGTGGCCTCGCTGCTAAGCGCATTGACCTCGCAGGCTTCGCAGGGCGTTACCCAGCGCCAACAGTCTCTGCAGTCAGCGAGCGGGCAGATCGGGCAGTCGCAGGACGTCAAGGGTTCGGTGGACCAGAACACACGAATGCAGCTGGAAAACGCGCGCGCCGTCAACGAACTGATCGGCGTCCAGAACGGCGCGGTCGCTGCCCTTAATGAGAAGCTGAAGGGAGATCTTCTTCGCCAGAGCCAGGTGCAGAAGATGATGACACCGCGCACCGTCAATCCGTTCGCGGAATTCGGCAAGAGCGGAGGCTGAGCGCTTGTCGCGGCGAGTCCTGCGCATATGCGTTGTGATTGGGCTCGGCGCAGGGCTTTTTGGATGCGCAAATCGCGAACTGAAAGCGCCGTGCGGGGCTTTGTCGTATATCCACGCCGACGAATGCGGCGCGCTGAAGCCGGTCAATTCAACGCCGTTCGCCAGCATCATTGACGAGGATCCATGAACGGTCTCGCCGCAAGCATCCTCGGTGGCATTGACAACATCGGCGAGGACTTCGTTCGCACCGTCTATATGCAGTTGGGCAATGCGATGGGCAACGTCTTCACCCTGATGCTGACCCTCTATATCGCGTGGTGGGGCTATTCGATCCTGAGCGGGCGAGAGTCGATTTCGCCAATCGAAGCGGCCTATCGCCTGGGCCGCGCCGTCATCATCTATCTGCTGCTGACCGGATGGGGCACGTTTTCCGCGACGATATACCAGCTTGTTCAAACCATTCCAGATGAGGTCGGTAAGGTAATCGTCGGCGCCGTGTCGCGGGCCACCGGCAATCAGCTTAGCGACCAGGCAGCAATTCCAGCGCTGATCGACAACCTCTACCAAGGGGCGCAGGACGTAGCCAATCAGGTCTACAGCGGATCCTTCTATGACATTTTTGGCGCGCTCTTGTCGCTGCTCGTCCTGCTGTCTGCCATCATCTTCGCAGCACTCGCCATTGCGGCGATCATCGCCGCCAAGGTGATGTTGTTCATTACGCTGGCCTTGGCGCCGATATGGATCATTCTTTGGCTTTACCGCTGGTCCTCGCGCATGAGCGAAGGCTTCCTTTCGCTGACCACCTTTCTGATGATCCAGCAAATCCTGATTTACGGCTTTCTCGGCTTCTACTTCTCGCTCGTCAACGCGGCGCTGAACACCGCCACGTCCGGCGGAGCGACCATGGACAGCAAAATGTCGCTGGTGCTGCCCTTGGTGCTGGTGACGATCATCGGGATCTACGTTCTCATGCAGATACCGTCGATTGCTTCGATCCTGAATGGCGGCGGATATCTCAGCACCGTGGGCGCATACAACCCGTATAGAAACTTCGGCAGAAACGCTGTGCGCTATTCCGGCGCGCGATGGGCCGCCGGCCGCGCCGCTCGGGGGGCCCGGCAGCTCGCGGCAAACAGTTTTCGATCTTCGCGAGCAGCTAGGGCGGATGCCGCAACCCGGTCCGCCATCCAGCAAGGTGCGCGCGATAACTCCAGGCCTCTGGCCTAGAACACAAGAACGATCACCGATCGCGGCCTGGATCAGGATGTGTCGCGCAAACGAGGCAATGGTAAATTGTCAAATCCAGTAGAAGCAGCTGCTGACCGCAGCAGCGAACTCGTCGACAAGCGCTATTACAGGGCGGGCGCGACTTGGGAAGACGACACGCACAGGTCAATGCGTCGATCGCGTACATTGGCCTGGATCGTCAGCGGCATTTCGGGACTGGTTGCGGTGCTGTCGCTGCTGGCGCTCGTGCTGATCCTGCCACTCCGGCAGTTCGAACCGTACGTTGTCGAGGTCGACAAATCGACGGGCTACCTCGAGATCATGCGCGCGCTGAAGCCTGGAGATTTATCGCAGAACGAGGCCGTCACGGCGGCCAATCTTGTGCGTTACATCAGGGCCCGCGAAACCTACGATTCGCGAGAACTGAAACAGAATTACGACCTGGCACAGCTCTATTCGACCGACGCCGCGTCCAAGGATTTGACATGGCTTTTCACGCCTGCAAATCCGCACTCGCTGGACAAGATTTTTGGCCGCAATGTCACTGTCTCGGTCGAGATCAAGTCAGTTTCCCTGCTCAATCGCAATACAGCCTCGGTGCGCTTTGCCACGACGACGCGGCGGGACAACTCGTCCACCGCCGACAATTGGGTGGCGGTCATAAAATTCCGCTACACCTCAACGCCGCTCAAGAACGAATGGCGTTTCGACAACCCGTTGGGATTTCAGGTTACGGATTACCGCCGCGACCAGGAATCGGCGCCGGCCGCGGGGAGCCTGCAATGAGATGGCGCGTGAGCCTCGCCCTGTCGGCCACCCTTCTGCTCGGCACGATGCACGGCGCGGCCGCACGCGACGGCCGGATCCGATATGTCACCTTCAACAACGACGACGTGACGTCGGTGCGCGCCGCCCTTGGCATTTCCACGATGGTCGAGCTCAGCCCGACAGAAGTCATCGAAACCGTGTCGGCTGGCGACACGAAAGGCTGGTCGATCATCCCCAAACGCGGATCGCGATTTCTGTTCGTAAAGCCGCTGGAGCGCGATGCGTGGACCAACGTCAACGTGGTCACCAACCGGCGCGTCTATTCCTTGCTGCTGCAGGCAACCGACAATAGCCGTGACCGGGCATCGTTCCAGGTCCGGTTCAAATACCCGGACGAGGATATCAACGCGCGCCTGCTCTCACAGGCCAAAGAGAGCGCCGCCGATCCGGATTTGAAGGACCTGAACTATGCCGATCTCAATTACGACTATGCCTACAAGGGTGACGACAGCTTGAAGCCGCGCACCGTATTCGACGACGGCACCAAGGTGTTTCTGGAGTTCAAGGACGATATTCCGGCGATCTTCGTTGTCGACGACAAGCGCAATGAGTCGCTGGTCAACGTTCGCACGCAGGGCAAATACACAGTCATCGACAAGGTCGCGCAGCAATTCACCTTGCGGGCCGATGGCAAGACGCTCTGCCTCTACAACCGGGCGCGACCCAACGCCATCGATCCCGTCGAGCAAGTCTACGGTCCAACGAAACTGACAGGCGGTTCCACCCTGTTCGGATCCAGCGGAGGGCGGTGATGACCCAGATCGATTATAACCAACTGGACGGCAGCCCGACGCTCGCGCGCCGCGGTGCGGGCGTGGGCACCAGGATCGCCCTGGTCGGCCTCGGCGTAGTGTTGGTAGGCGCGCTGATATGGCTTAACTGGCCCCGGGAGCCGGTATCGCGTGATGTTAGCAGCGATGGCGAGGAAAACTTCAATCCGCCCGAATTCCGCCCGCCGGCGTTGAACGACCCGCCTCAACCTGCCGACGGCACCATCGAGCAGATCGTGGTGCCGCCACCGGCCGCCGACCAGAGCGGCGCGCAACAGGCTGCCAATGTCGATCAGACCGTGCAGGAGGGTGCCGACCTTGACGCGCAGCGGCGCGCGCTGGAGGCGCAAATGGCGGCAGAGGAGGCTCGCCGCAAGGCCGAGGCGGAAGAAGCCCGCCGCGAAGCCGCGGCAGAGGAAGAGGCTCGCCGTAACGCAGAGGCCGCCGAGCGCGAAAAAGCGGTGTGGGAACGCCTGCGCTCGAACCAGATGGTGACGAATGATCAAACCGGCTCGACGGATGCCGGCGCCCAGGCGGCGCAGGTCGAGATCGCGCCCGACGGTCAGATCATTCCGGTCCCCGGCGCCGACAGTGATCCCAACAAGGCATTCCTGGCGCAGTCTGAGGCAAGTTCTTCCGGCATCGTCAAAGCCAGGGTCTTCCGACGCACCGATGCGTTGATCCCTGAAGGCACGATCATTCGCGGCTATTTGGAAACCGCGATCAACACTGACCTTCCCGGCGCGGTGCGCGCTGTTGTGCGTGAGGATGTCTTCTCTCTCGACGGCAGGCGGATCCTCATTCCGAAGGGCTCGCGCCTGACCGGAGAATACCGCTCGGGGCTTGCGCGTGGTCAAAAGCGTGTTTTCATCGTCTGGAGCAGGGTAATCCGCTCGGATGGCATTTCCGTCGACATCAAATCGCCTGGTGCCGACGCGCTCGGCCGCGGCGGCATGGGCGGCCGTGTCGATACGCACTGGGTTGCACGGTACGGCAACGCCATCATGCTTTCCGTCGTTGGCGGAGTCTCTGAATATCTGTCCTCGCTTGTCGATAGCGGGCAAGATGGCCAACAGCGCCAGGTGTCGACAATCGATCCCGTAACAGGTGAGACCACGACCGTAACTTATGGTGGCAATGGCTCGCAGCGCGACGCGCGTAGCATCGCCTTCGACAAATCATCGACCGCCCTGCAGCAACTCGCGCAAGAGGCGTTTCGTGATACGCAGAACATTGGCCCGACGGTCTACGTCGACCAGGGCACATCGGTTGTCGTGCTGGTGCGCCGAGATCTCGATTTCTCGGATTTGTACGCCGATCCTGTCCAGGAAGAAGTTGCACGCCTGAAGGCAGGCGGGCGGCCGAAGACGGCGATCGATCCGACGCCTCTATACGGCACGCCGAAGGATCATTTCTATCCCGGCTATCGGAGCGCGGTGAAATGAATGCCGTGCATCCCCTCCCCGACCCATGGGCGAGAGCCCCGGTCCTGCGCGCTCATCTGGAGCCGATATGGCCCTATTTGAACGAAGATGCGGTGTCCGAGATTGCGATCAACAGGCCGGGTGAATTGTTCATCGAACGCCTCGGCGCGAAAGAGATGGAGCACGTCGTCAAGCGAGAGGTCACACCCGGCTGGATTAGGCATATCTCGACCGGCGTCGCCTCGGCGACCAACCAGGTCATCAACGAAGAAAAGCCGGTCCTGTCGGCCGCTCTTCCCTCGGGCGAGCGCATCCAATGCATCTTGCCGCCGGCGGCTCCCGAAGGCGGGGCGATTTCGATCCGCAAGCAGGTCATCATAGATATGAGCCTTGATGCCTACAACGATCTCGGCGCATTCGAGAACACGGCGATGGGCAGCGGACTTGCGCTGTCAGCCGAAGAAAAGCGACTTGTCGAAATGCTGCACGACACTTCGCCGATGGAGTTCCTGCAGTATGCGGTACGCAACCGCGTCTCGATCGTTGTTTCAGGCGGTACGTCGACAGGCAAGACGACGTTTTTGAATGCCCTCCTGAAGGAGATCCCAGCCCATGAACGGATCATCACAATCGAAGACACCCGCGAACTGAGGCTGCCGGCCCCCAACAACGTTACCCTGATAGCCTCGAAGGGCGACCAGGGGCTTGCCAAGGTCTCCGCGCAACAGCTGCTCGAGGCCTCGCTTCGCATGCGGCCCGACCGTCTGCTGTTGGGCGAGTTGCGCGGCGCTGAAACCTTCGCGTTCCTCCAGGCGATCAACACCGGCCACCCGGGTTCGCTCACCACCGTTCATGCCAATTCCGCCCGGTCCGCCTACGAGCGCCTGGCGCTCATGGTCATGCAGGGCAGCTCGGGCCTCGCACGAAGCGAAATCCTCGACTACCTGCGCGAGGTCATTCCGGTGGTCGTGCAGATGGTCCGCACCGAAGGCGGACGGCGTGGCATCAGCGAGATCAAGTTCACCAAGGCGGAGACGATCTAGCGGGGCCCATCCATGCAGAAAGTCGCAACAGCAATTTTCATGGTGCTCATGGCGATGGCCCTGGGCGCCCTGGTCTTCACCGTCGCCTATGCCGCGACGGATTGGTACCAGACGGGCTCCCACGTCCTGTTCGACCAGCTGAACGCCAATCCCTTGCCGGTCGTTCGTCAGGCTTGGGCGGACACGATGGCGAGGAATTTTGGCCGGATACAATACGCCGTTGCGGCAGGAGCATTGGGGTTTCTCTTGCCACTGGTCAGCTTGTTTCTCATGCGTCCAAGAAAGCGCAATGACTCTCGCTTCATGACCATGAGCGACGTATCAAAAACCGGCCTGACGAAAGTGGGCGGCGTCTTCGTCGGTCGAGCCGGCGGCAGGCTGGCCGAAATTTTGTCGCCCAGCCGCGATCAGCGCTCAGGCAATATCCGCTTGACGCAGCGCAAACTGATCGGCGGCAAGAAATTGTGGATTGATGGCGATGATATCGGCGGCTTCGTCATAGGGCCGCCGCGCTCGGGTAAAGGCACGTCTCTCATCATCCCGAACGCCTTGACCTGGCCGCATTCGCTCGTGGTTCTCGATCTGCGCGGCGAGACCTATGCGGCGACCGCCGGCTACCGTTCCACCATCAGCCGCGTGGTGCGTTTCGCGCCGGCAGACCCCGACGGCAATACCGCCTGCTACAATCCGATGGACTTCATTTCGCTGGACTCAGCTCAGCGCGACATCGACCTTCGCAACATCGCTGGGGCGCTGTTTCCGCGGCCCCCATCCAACGCAGATCCCTATTGGGTCAACGACGCCCGCCTCCTTTTTACCGGCATCGCGTCCTTCGTCATGGAATCGCCTACGATCCCGAACGAGAAGAAGACCTTCGCCACCATCCTCGAGATCATGAACGGCGCCGAGCAGCCGCTCCTGGAGTTCATCGGCTCGCTACGCGAGGAACGCCGCCGCGAATGCTCGCATTTTACGCTGCAGACCCTGCTGCCATATTTCGAGATGTCTGAGCGGCAGTTTTCCGGAATCTACGCCGGCGTACGGACCGGCATGGCGCCCTTTCTCAACGAGCGCCTGATGCGAGCTACGTCGCGCAGCACATTCGATATTCGCAAGCTCAAGCGTGATCGGATTTCTCTTTATCTCGACGTGCGGCGCGAGCAGATTACGTCGCTTGGACCGTTGTTCAACGTCCTGATTACGCAGATGATGAACTTCATGTCGGAAACCATGCCGCGTCCGGACGAGCGTCCGGTGCTTGTGCTGCTCGACGAGTTCCAGAACCTCGGCAAGCTCGAGAACGTGACCGAAATGGCGAGCGTCCTGGGCGGCAACGGGGTTTCCATGTGGTTTTTCGTGCAGTCGCTGAAGGCTGTAGACGAGATCTATCGCCAGGACGGGCGAAAGACGCTCATCAACGCCGCTCGCGTGCAGATCTTTTTCGGTGCGCAGGACGCAGACGATCTGCGCTACGTTTCCGAGCAGCTCGGCGAAACGTCGGACGTGCAAAAGGACGTGACGCGCACCAAGGCAACGTTGTTCGACACTTATTACACGCGCTCGGTCCACCGAAAGGAAGTGCGGCGGCCCCTGATGCGGCCGGATGAAATCCGCACGCTCGACAAGAACAAGGTCATCATTTTGCCGCGTGGCGAACTGCCAATCCTCGGCACGCGCAATTTCTATTTCGCCGACGGCCAGCTCGCCAAACGCGCGTTCATGCCCCTGCCCGCCTATACCGACGCTTCGCGCACGAAAAGCCGTGCGTTGGACTCCTCTGCGGCGGTTCAATCTACTGCGCTCCCAACTATTGTGCCGAAAGCACCGGCGTACCGCTCAGGCCTCTTGCAGACGCGCCTGCGGCGCGGCGCGACATTTGCCGCAAAAGCGGGTCGTATGGCTCTGCCGCAGGGCCGGCGCGCAATCGTAAAAGAACGGCTGAAATCAACAGACGCTGTAGCCGTACCAGTTTATGCAGCCATAGATTTTTCCGCGTTGGCGGCTAAAGCGGTCACGACAAGGATAGCACCCGATAAAGAAGCGGCGGTGGCGGCGATCCTGAACAATGTGCGCTCTCTCCGGGCCCACGCATCCGACAAAGAAGCTTTCGACCGAAATTTGAGCGTCGTCGAAGACACCTTGCCCGATGTAGTCGACGGGTAGGAACTGCTGCGCCCTGCTCGTGTCAGATAGAAGAGCGGCAACGTCATGCCTCAGGCCTTCCGTATCAGCCGCCAGTTGCCGGGCGGTGCCGCTTGAGCACTCCAGTCAATCGCAGCGTAGAATCTTTGCTTCGCGCGCGACCGCGACGAAAGCCCTGCGGGCGGCGGGTGGATGAAGCTCACCTCGTATAACCTTCAGACAGGCGTCCATAGCTGCCCTGTGCTTCTCCGTCTGACGACCAGCAAGATCCCGCAGCAGGATGGAGGCCGCATCATTAACATCGAACACGGTGCGTTCTGTATAGCGGCCAATCTGAATCACAACTGGCCTCTCAAATCTTACCAAGCCGGTCATCTACCCTCACCCTTGAAGCTCTATTAACAACAGCCTGCGATCACCGGCGGAAGAAAAATCGCGTCGGTTGATCCCGCTTGCGGGTTGCCCCGGTCGGCCGCTCAATCGAAAGTTTAGTAAGAGGTGGGTTTCCACCCATGTTCAATTCGAGCAGACGTTGGTCCAATTCCTTGTCCGCCGCTGTGAGGCGATGGTTAAGGCGCAGATAGTCCATCCAGGTCGGCGTGCGGAAGGTTTCTGTCCAAAGCGAGGAATCCTGAAGATCGCGCTGGAGGTTCCAGTGCCTGGCGCCGACACGGCTTTGCACTCGCCGTCGTTCCTGCATCTGATCGAGGAAAGCTTCGACGTTTGCCTCCGGTATTGAGTACTCGATCTTGATGACGATCGGGCCGCTTCTCGGCTTCAGGTCGAGAGCGAGTTGCGGTGTCTCGAAGCCAAAAGGATCCTGATCGGAGTCTTGCCATTGACGGATCGGCAACAGGAACCCGGTGGCCGCGACCATCAGTAGCGCAGCAGCTGAAATCTCCAGGGCTGAGGCAAGCGAATAGTTCTCAGCCACCGTACCCCATAGCCAACTGCCGGCCGCGATACCACCCGACGAAAGGGCATAATAGATCGAGAGCGTGCGACCAACGACCCACCTTGGGCTTGCCAATTGAACGCTTACGTCGAGCCCCGTCCAGGTGACAACCCATCCCGCGCCGCCGAGCGCCAGCGCAATAGCCGCCACTGCCACTGAAGACGTGAGAGCAAGAGATAGACAACACGCCGCGCAAGCAATGCATGCCAGTATTGTCAGTCGCTCCTGGGAGAGCGACCGTCTCAAAACATTGTTGCAGATGCCGACGCACAAGGCGCCGGTCCCGAAGCCAGCCATCAGGATGCCATAAACGATCGGTCCTCCGCCTAATTGATCGCGGGCAACGACAGGCAGGAGCGCGAGTATGGAGATGCTGGTCAGGCCAAAAAGCGCGCCACGCGCGATTGCCGCCTTGATCTCCGCCGATAGCGCCGTGAAGCGCGCTCCGTCATGAATGGCCGTGGTCAATGGCTCGCGCGGGAGGGGGGACGAGCGAACATCCCATTTGCGGCGCCCTATGGTCCACAGCAGCGCTAGATAGGTCAGCGTCGCCACAGCGAAAGCTGTCAAAGGTCCAAAGGAGGCAACGACAATGCCACCAAGCGCCGGACCGACGCTTCGAACAGCGTTATATCCAACCGAGATGAGCGTAACCGCGGCTGGAACTTCGCGTTTTCGTAAGATGTCGCCGACCGACGCGTGCCAAGCGGGATCGGTGAAAGCGGCGCCCGCTCCGGCCAAACAGCTGAATGCAAGAACCATCCATGGATTGAAAATTCCCAAGCCTGCAAGAACCGTCAGCATCGCCGAGGACAGCGCTATCACGGACCAGCCAGCGAACATCAGGTTGCGGCGGCTGAAATTATCAGCCAGGGCTCCGGCGATGATCGACAGGATGAATGTAGGCAACGTCGTCGAAGCCTGCACCAAGGCGACCATCACGTCGGAAGTCGAAATGGTCGCCATCAGCCAACTGATGGCGACAGTTTGAATTAGCCAGCCAAAGCTGGACACCTGCGTAGCAAGCCAGATCGATCGGAAAGTTGCATTCTCGAGCGGCGCAAATGTCGCCGACGAAGCTGGAGTCGCATCTGCGGGCGCCACCCTGCTCATTGGGTTGAGCCCTCCCCTCGGTCTATCGGTCGCGTTTAGAGGTGCCCTCCCGGCGCAGGTGCCCGTGGAGGAATAGCAGCATGAGCGCATTTGCTAGGGATAGCGCAAGACAATTCTACACCGCCGGCGCTCTGGCCGAAGCGATTACTTGGTCTGGAAGAAAAGGCGGATGCAGCCTGACCGCAAATCGGGCATCGCACCGAGTTAGGAATTGCCGCCTTCGGGAAGGAGACCTTCATTCCGCGCGGGAAACGATGCCCATGGAAAGCCTGGGACGACGGCGCCGATTTCTATCAGAGAGCTGGCCCGCAGCGGATTCAACGAAGCCGGGCCACACCTACCTAGCCGCCTTGATGCACAGCGATAAGCTTTTGACGCCTGAAGCGACGTTGTGGTCGCCGTTGCGGTGCTTTTCCACGCGCCTCGTCAGGCGCCGGGATTGCTCCGTCGTGATGGCAGGCGGGGGTTTGCAGGTTGCGGTCGACGGGTTCGTTTCGGGGCGTCTGCCCCCATCGTATGTCGCGAGTTGGGGGATGCGATCGAGGACGATGCGCAGGATGCGCTGGTCGGGGCACGATGTCGGCAGGTGCAGGCGGATTTGCGATTTCATCTCGACCACCCGCGCAGCGATTTTGATGAGGCGCAATCGCAGCGTGTCGAATTGGGCGACGGCAAAGCTCGAGCGCCTAGGCATCGCGGCCCGCAAGCCCCACATCAACCAGTAAGCACCGGCATGCAGGAATAGCCGGAACTGGTTGGCCGTCGCTCTGGTGCAGGATGTGCGGTCGGCGGCAAGATGCGTCTTCCACGACTTGATGTGGTTCTCGGCCGCGCCGCGCCGGCAGTAGACATCCTCGTAGAGCGCCTTGGCCTTCCCACCGGCAAGGTTGGTGACGACGAAGCGATATCGCCACCTTGGGCGCCGACCTCGACCCGCGCGATGATGCGCTCGACGCGGCTCCAACTAGCGGCGCCGTCAACGAACTCCTTGAACCTGCGGACCTTGCCTGTCTTGGCCGACGCTTCGAAGCGCGCCGTCGTGCTGGCCTCCAGATCCGCGACATGCTTGCGCAGGGTCGTGGTGGGCGCGAGGCCAAAGATGAAGTCGACGTCGTTGGCGCGGCACCAGTCGATGACCTGCGGGTTGCAATAATGGCTATCGCCGCGGAGCAGGATTCGAATGTTCGGCCAGTTGATCCGGATCGCCCGCACCAGACGGCGCAGGTGGGGGCGGATCTCAGCCCCACTCGGCCGCTTGGCCGGTCGCAGGATCGCGCTGACGAACCGTCCCGCACCATCGAACACGACGATCGGCTGGAAGCCGTACTCGCATGGTGGGCATTGAACAGGCGAAGCTGTTGGCCTCCGTGCACAGCGTCGAAGGTGTCGTCAATGTCGAGTACGATCCGCTTCGGCACCTGCCGGAACGAGGCGCAATAGAGATCGACCATCGCCCGTCCCATCGCGACCAGCTCCCGCACGCCGGGTAGGTTCTCCAGCCGGCACAGCGTCGATTGCGACGCCAGATCCCGACCCGACGGCAGCGCATCCTGGGCCATCTTGAAGACCGGATCGCAGCGCAGCCGGTTGGCGTCGTTGCCGTCCTCGTAGCCGGCGGCGATCATCTTCATGCGAAAGCCGATCATGTCCGCCAGGCTGTGGACGACCTGGTCCGGGCAGCGCGGATCGTCGATGCAACGCGCCAGACGCTCGGCCACCCGCAACCGCTTTTCCACCTCGGCCAAGGCCAGAACGCCGCTGTTGGACGACAGCATGCCGCCGTCGAAACGGGCGACGACGGACTTGCCGCCGACTGATGACAAACCGCTCAGCGGCAGCGCAAGATCGTTCATGGTGGGTGTGGTCTCCGGGAAATGGTTCGGATCGGCTTAAGCAACCAAATCCTACGTCATTTCAACGGCTTGCGCCACATCCACCAACCCCCATGAATTTTTCAGGCTAGGATCGGGACCCATCAAGGGATCCACTGACGGTGATTTTATGAGTCACGGTCTCCAAAGGGAGGCCACAGATGAATGGCGATTATTTCTGGCTGACGGAGGGAGCAGGTTTCGCGGCCGCAGGCGCTGCTGCCAACCGACACGCGCGGCAAGCCAAGAATCGATGACCGCCGAGCGATTGGCGGCATCGTCCATGTCCTCAAGTCCGGCGGCCGCTGGGTCGATGCCCCGCAAGTCTACGGGCCGAGAAAGACGCTCTACAATCGCTTTGTCCGATGGGCTGCCAAAGGCGTTTGGGTCGACATCTTCCACGCCCTGGCCTCGGCTGGCGGTCCTCCGGCTGAGGTCCTGATCGACTCTTCGGCCGTGAAGGCGCATCGCTGCGCTTCTGGCGGCAAAGGGGGGAGCAAAATCAGGCGATCGGCCGGTCGCGCGGTGGGCGAACCACGAAGATCCACGCCCTGACCGATGGCCTGTGCCGCCCGATCGCTTTCCTCTTGACCGGTGGCCAGGTCGCCGATTGCAGCGCCGGAGATTTGCTTCTGGAGCAGATGCCCGAGAGCCCGATCCTGCACGCCGACAAGGACTATGATACCAATGCCATTCGCCACAGGTCTAGGCTAAAGGGGCGATGCCGAACATTCCGCCGAAGCCAACCGGCGCTGGAAGAACTGCTTCTCCCCGTTCCTCTACCGTGATCGCAACGCCATCGAGCGCATGTTCGGACGGCTCAAGGATTTCCGCCGCATCGCCACCAGATACGATCGATCGGCCACGAACTTCCTCGCTGCCGTCTGCCTAGCCGCTACGGTCAGTTACTGGCTGTGACAGTTGTCCTCGACAAACAGAAGCGAACTTGCGCCCTGAAGCAGGGTGATCGCTTCAGAAACGGTGCGAAGGAGTATGTCACTCGCCGGCTCGATGTCGTGGATGAGGCCGGCGGCCTCACCAATCATGATCGCGGCTATTGTGGGATCGCCGCTTGCCCACGCTTCCCGGTAGGCAGCGGACTGCGCGTCAATGTCGGCAAGCAGATGGACCTCATTGCCGTGCCAGGCTTCCGTAAAAGCATTCTTCCGAACGCGCAGTGAAAACCGCGATGGCCAATCCAGGCGGCGCGCTAGGTCCATCACCGAGGTTCGAACCGTGTCGTCTCCGGTCGCGGCAAGGGCAGCCTGGTGCAGATTTGGATGAACGAGAGCCTCCAACGAGGCCCAGAAACGTGATCCCATCACGACGCCATCAGCGCCAAGCATCAGCGCCGCTGCAAGCCCACGACCATCGGCGATGCCGCCGGCCGCGCAGATGAGCGTGTCCGGCGCCCGTCGCCGTACCAAGTTCGCGACCTCCGGAACAAATGTGAATGTCGCTCGCTTCTCACCGTGACCGCCGGCTTCCGCGCCTTGGGCGACGACAATGTCGGCTCCGGCATCAAGAGCGCGGCGCGCGTCGTCGAGGCTCTGGACCTGGCAGATCAAGGGGACCCCGGCGGCCCGTATTGCCGGCGAAAAAGGCGCCGGGTCGCCAAAGGATAGGAAAATCGCACTTGGTCGCCGCTCCAGGGCCTTATCGAGTAGGCGCGGGTTCCTGGCGAGTGACCAAGTTATGAAGCCGCAGCCGACAGGTCGGTTGCCAGATCGCTCGAACTCTCGCGTCAGCCAATCAGCGTCGCCATAGCCGCCGCCGATAAGCCCAAGCCCTCCGGCTGAACTGACCGCACCTGCGAGTTCCCCGCCCGATGCGAATGCCATCGGCGCGCTGATGATCGGATGCTGCAGTTTAAGCCGATCAGTGAGACGGGTTACGATGCGCATCATCACTCCAATAGATTGCCTTGAGTATCGCAGGTTCGGTTGATCCTATCGAGCCCCGCTCAGCGCCCGCGACTAACGGCAACCAGAGCCGCCAGCGCAGTCGACCGACGGTTATGAGTCCGGACCCTAACCCATCAGCAAACTTACGACCGGGCTTTGAGCCCGTCACCGATCGATCCAATGGCGCTGCGGTTACCTGGACCGACCTGAAACCAGCCTGTCCCAGCCTTAGCTTCAGTCCATCCAGCAATGCGGCACGAAGCAGATTTCAAGATCATGCGCGGCGTGAGATCTGCGTGGCCATCATCCTGAACCTCGTAGGCGCCAAATGGGCCTCGGCACATGAGGTCACTAACACTCTCGGTCTCTTTAGCCGCAGGCGGCAGTGAGCTCGGCTCAGCGCTCGTAATCGTTATCATTTGAGCGCTGGGTCTTGCGGTCCTGCTCTTCCGACTGCCGTGCCTTCTGTTTGTTGGCGTCCTTCTGCTTGGCTGCCACCTTCTCCTGCTCGGTGCCGGTGCGCGGCTGCTCCGGCTCGCGGGGATCGTCCCGAGTTGGAAGGTCTCGCCCTCGCGGCTCGCGCTCGGGGATCGGCTCGCCACCGCCACCACCACGACGCTGCTGCCGCTCGAATTGCAGCCGCGCGAGACGGTCGTGCATCTTGTCGTTCACCTCTTCACGATACTGTTCGAACTGTCCTTGATGCGCCGGCGGCAGCGTCTCGCGCATGTTGTCCAGAGCCTGATTGACGCGGGCCATCTGACGCCGCATTTCCAAGGGGGTCTGCGCCATGTCCAAATCTCCTATCAGTGCATTCAATTCTCTCATACCGGGATGGGACAGGAAAGACTTTTGCCCCGATTGATCAGCTCCGCGACCCGCGGCAGGACCTGGCTGCTGTCCCTCCCCTGTCCGATCGCGACGGAACCGCAGAAAATTGTTGCCGATCGACTCCGCTGCCGTGAGAGCCTGACCGACTATGCCCGCGGTCCGCATCGTCGTCACAGTCTTTTGCCATGCGGCAGCGATTGCATCGCCGTTCACGACTAGGGATTGTCCATCCAAACGGCGTTGCCGCTTGGCCTCCACTCGCTCGATCGTCCTGGCGCTGACCTGATAGCGCGGATCGCTCTGGGCGCGGCTATAAGCCCCGGCATGCTCCTTCGTGAACGGACGCGTCATCGCATGGTCCATGCGCCGCGTCGCCACCATCGCAATGCCGTTCTCGCGTGCTTTTTCCGCAAAGGTCTCGCGCCAGGCTGCGAGATCCGGCTTGTAGAATTTCAGGCGCTCGCCGTCGGCTGACCGTGCCTGCACCATTGCATGGATATGGACGTGCTTGGTGTCGTTGTGATGCGCCAGGACGAACTTGTATCCTGGCGCTCGCTCCTCGAGCACGCCGCGCGCCGCGGCCATGACGGCGTTGGCATCGGTGCCGGCTCTTGCCGAGAAAAGCAGGTGATAGGCATTGCGGCGTTCACGCCCCGAAAACTGCGGGCGCCATTGTTCGTACACCGCAGCCGCAGCCTTGGTGGAACTCTTCACCCCAGGCACGGGCTCGCCATTTGCGTGGCGGACGTGGCTGTTGGTGCGGATGAACTTCTGCAGGAAATATTTCGCTTTAGGTTCACGGCTCACGGCCGCCGTTACCTCTGCCTTGGCTACCAGCCCCGCCGCGCCCATTGCTTCGGACAAGCGCGCCTCGATCTTGTCGAGCGCCTTGCTGCGCGAATTTTCCCGACCGCCGGCCAGCACCTTGGCGAGCGGTCCGGCCCGCTCATCGGTGTGCGCGTATACCTGCACCGTCTGTCCATCCTGCGCATAGAGGAACGGTTTTGCACCGAAGGCCTTGTTCAACGCCTCGCTCAAGGCGGCATCGCTGACCTCGCCGGCGAGGTCGAAACGAGCTTCGATAAAATTGGTATTTTCCAAGGGCGGTTCGAACGTTTCGCAAAACGTCTCCAGGAACGCCTTTCGTGCGGCACCTGTCGCAAGCACCTGCCCATCCTCGTCGAAAATCTCGATGTCGTGTTTCTCGCCTTTTTCGTCGTCGCGCTTACCGATGTAATTGAGCAGCCGGGCGGCGGCTTCCTTGGTCGACGGAGGATTGGGCATGACCTTAAACACGGCAGGCTGCGCACCCGCCGCATAGGCTGCCCGTGCCGCCACGGCGCGCGCCCGATAGCCCGCCCGCGCCGCTCGTCCTGTAGCGCTCGCGCGATCGGTACCACGGCCGCCGCCGCCGCGCCGCTTCCAGTCTTCCTCCTCCTCTTCCGGCCGGAAACCGGCGAGCGTGGCGCCATAGACCATGATCGGGGCGCTAGCGGCCCTGGGCAAACTCGCAGCAGCAGTGGACTTCGGTGCCCTGCTCGACATGGAGCTCCCCGCCACTCCTGTCCCTCCCGGCGACGAACGAGGGGCGTTCCTGCCGCCACCTCCCATCGAGCCTGCTTGTCCTTGCCCGAGGCGTCCGCCGCCGCCGGCCCGCTCATGACTGTTCATCGCCTGGAATTCACCGGCCTCGCGTCGGGCGCTCGTCAGAGACTCGTCGTTGTCCAGGTCCTCGCGCTTCGCTCCCGACTCGCCCCGCAGATAGCGTTCGATTTCGGCGTAGCCAGCAAGACGACCGCTCATGGCCTGGCCTCCCTCGCCTTGCGTGACCCGCCAGTCATCGCCTTCAGTTCCTCGCGAAAATGCCGCACCAGGTCTCCCACGGCGATCAGCGCCTGCTCAAGATTCTCGTCAGAAGGAATGCGGCCGTCGTTCATGGCACGCACGGCTTGATTGAAATTGACGCCGACGCGCCGCAGCTGATCAGTCATCTCCACGATCGCCGGCCGCAACGCCTCTGACGCGATAGGCAGATGCCCGGCCTCTGCCCGCACAAGACGCCGCACGACTTCGCTGACGGTCACGCCGTCCCGCTCCGCAATGGCTTTGAGGCTGGCCAGCTCGTCAGCCGAAAACCGGATGTGCGTCACCTCGCCATAGCGTCGTGACGCACTCTTCACCGCGGCTTTCTGGGCGTCTGCATCCATCTCTCAAGCCCGTTGCGGGCGCTAAGGCCCGCCAGGGCTGCGCCGCCTATTTTGTGTGTATCACAAAATAGGCTATCCTGCCAGCAAGAAGCAGAAATGATTGAGGGCGTGTTTTCTCACCAGCGCAGTTGTCGACGGCACAGCCCGACTCAAGCGTCGCAATGTCTCCATCGTGATTTGTTGTGATGTGGCGTTGAAGACTTGTTTCCATGTTAACATGGAAACATCAGGGCGGTCTGCACTCCGGTCAGCCCGGCAGATCATTCCTCGCATGAAGATGGCAACCGCCGCGTTGGTGACTGCACCCTGAACGAGCCCTTATCGGTGCGCGCCTGGGTTGCCAAACCAGTCTTCCCCGTTGACTATGTCACCATGTTTTGACCGTGATATCGTTCCCTGTGTCCATGATGACTTATGTCCTTGTTAACATGGACACAGGGAGCCCACGCCGGAAGGAGGCCGCCATGATCATCTCCGCTGCGATCCCCAAGGGCGGCACTGGCAAATCGACGATGCTGCGCGCCCTCGCATCCGTCGCGCTGCATCGGGGCTATTCGGTCACTCTTGTCGACGGCGACCGGCGGCAGAACATGAACCGCTGGTTCCAGATGCTGGGTGAGGCTGGCAATCGTCCTGACAGGCTGCAACTGGTGAGCGCGATGACCCCGCAGGAAGTCCTTGACGCCGCAGCCATTCACAACGGTGAGCGCTCCGTCGTATTGATCGATACGGAAGGCACCACAAATGACAACCTCATGGCCGGGCTCTACGCCGCCGACATTGTTGTCGTGCCGGTCTATTTTGCCCTCGACGATGTGACCGCCGCCATCCAGATCACTGACCACTACATCCCGCTGGCGGTCGAGAGCCGGGGTAGACCGCTGCCTGCGATATTCGTGCTGACCAAGCAGACCATCATCGATGGCAGGGCGCGAGCCCTGACCGAACTGCGCGCCATCATCCAGGCCAACGGCACGCCGATTGCAGAACACGTCCTGCACAATCGTGTTGCCTACCGCGATCTTCAGACCGGGCAGACCCTTTACAGCCATGGGGTGCCTGATGCGAAGGCGATTGCCGAGAGCGAAGGGGTCTTCGACGACCTTCTGCAAACCTTCATCGAAGCCACAAGGAACGCGGCATGAGTGAAGAAACCGCACCGAAACCCGGTCACGACAAGAAAGCCCGCATGATGAAGGCGATTTCCACGCAGCCGCCGGCACTGCCGAGCATGTTCATTTCATCGCCGAAGATCGAGGCGCAGAAGCTGGAGCCGAATGTCGGATCGGCGATGTCGCAGACGCCCGAGCCGGCATCGGGTGCAAGCCCTGACTTTCGCAAGCTGCTGCGGCAGGGTCAGAAAAAGGATCCGATAGCCGGCAAGAAGATTCGCGACGAGGAGATGATCCGCTGCGGGTATTACCTGACGGCTGCGGAGCAGCGCCATTTCAAGCTGCTGGCGATCAGCAACGGCCACAGCATGACCGAACTGCTGCGAAAGGCTGTGCAGGATTATATCCGCATTCATAAGCACAAACTGCCGAAGGAATGACCGACGGTATGGAGCCGCTATCGCCTGTTGCGACAGGTGATGTTCGTGGCTCTTGCTATGTGCGAAAAAAAGGGCCCGCGACGATACTTCGTCGCGGGCCCTGAGATGTTTGCCTACTTGGATTGGTTGAGGTGTTTCAGCAGTTGACCAAGGAAGTCGTCCCGGTCCGGAAGCGCACTGGCTGCCGCTTTGTCGCCGACCAGCTTTGCCGCCAGTTTGGGCGACAACGGCATGAAGTCGTAGCCGTGTGAGATGGCTGCATGGCGAAGATCGTCAAGCGCTTCGAACGCGCGATCGCGGGTGCCAAGCCAAAGACGGGGCTCGTCGGTTCCTGGTGCGGGAACGCTTGCAGGAAGTAGGTCCGAAGCGGTGGGTCGTAGCCGATGACAGCGTCTGGATCGGAGTGGCCCTTTCCGGTGACGGTGCCAGTGACAGTGATAGTGTAGCGGCTCATTGCAACCTCCTTTTGCCGGTGGGGAGCCGGCCCCTTGCGGGGCCGGCCACCGATGCCTCACTGGGGGTTGTTCCAGAGGATGACCTTCTTGTTCTCCTCGCCGCCCGGGGCGGGTGCGAGGTTGCCGAAGATGACGCCGATCTCAGGGGCTTCCAGCTTGACCGAGAGGTATTCCTCGCCCGAACGCTGGGAGGTGCGGTGCCAGCCGGCTCCGATCTCGAAGCCCGTGCGCTTGTTGACGATCCGGTAGTCGGGCGCGTCCTCGCGCGACTTGTTGGTGTTCGGGATCAGGGTGATCGGGGCATTGACCCGGAGCGTAGCGAAGACGCCTTCCATCGAGCCGTCGGCCTTGGTGGTGAGGTTTGCGATCGTGGTGGCCATGGTAGTTCTCCTTCGGTTGCATCGGGACCATTCCCGATGGCGCCAAAGGAGAGGGCCGTCCTGCTGCGGTCATCTCGGCGAAAATTCTGGAAAATTCTATTTGCCGAAAAATAGCGGGCAGGCCCTTCGCCTGTCCGCAGACAAAACAGAAATCGAATTTTCCTGAATATTCGCCGAGTGTACCCCCAACGGGGGTTGACCGCACAAAGCAGGCGGTCGTCTACAAAGGCGACATGAAACGGGAATGGCCCCGGATGCGGCAGATGGAAAAGAACTCAGGCCGCCATCGCTTGGCCGACGCAACGCTGCCGGATCGCACGAACAGGCTGCAGTCCCTCGGGTCATGTCGTCGGCATCGCTAACACGTCGAACAGCAGCATGGCGCGTGAACCGCCTTGCGCGTTTGGCATGGCGGCACAGCGGTTTCGAGATCGGAGCCGACTGGCAGCGAACTTCACGCCCCACGGTGGCGATGCCTCGCAGCCAGGTTGGATGACCAAGCAAGCCAGGATGTTCGGCACGCTTGTACCCGCTTCAGATGCGAGACGGGTCAAGATGATCATGCTGCACAATGCCCCGCGGCTCTGCGCGTGGGCCGGATTCGAAGTAGGGTTGGCCCCGGCCGTTCATACAAGTGGAGTTGGGGCGCGGAGCCGGATCAAGCATATCGGAGATCGGACCCACCGGGCTGTCGGGGAAACCGCCCGTACATCATCCTGGCAACGCCAGACGCTCGTCCGGCGTCATGCGGGCTTCGGCCTGGCGGCGAATGTCCGGATCGACATGGCGCAGCATGGCGCACCAGTCTTCCACATTGTACGTCGTCGCCATGCTGCCCCTGGCCAAATCGTAAATGACGCACGGCTTGTTCGCGATGGCGAGCCGAAATACGTTGACGGCCGTACCGGGTGATGCGCCGTCCCAGACCATCATGCCAAAGTCGGCGCGCCGCGCCATCTCCCGGTCCTTGGCGGCGTGGACCCAGTATCCTTCGGCGCCCTCAGGAGCAGGAACATGGTAGGCAGCCCAGTCGCCCAGATTGTTGCGGGGTTCCTTGCCCGCATGGAAGACCCCGACATGTTCGTACCCGTAGCCAGCGAGCAGGCCCTGCGCCTCGGCATCGGCTCCGGGCGCGTCGCCAATCAGCACGCCGTGCTCTGCAGCGACGATCGCGCCGATGCGAGCGATGGCAGGTTCCGGCAGCTCGAATATCTCGCGTGATCCACCTATGAATATCATCGACATCGTGACTTTCCCTTCTCTCTAGCGCCCCCCGCCCCGCGCCGGCCGCCCTCTCCCTCGCCCCTGCAGGGGAATCGCATATGGCGATTTTGGGGTTGAGTTTAGGCTGAGAAAGGATTCTTTGGAGAGGCCGTTGAGCGAAGGAGCGACTGCCATTTCCTGCCTTGAGAGCTACTTTGGCGCGGTGCCTGATCCACGCGCGCCCAACGCCACGCACCGGCTTGGCGACCTGATCGTGATGATGATCGCAGCAAGCCTGTGCGGCGCCAGCAATGCGACGGAATTTGCCCTGTTCGCGCAGGAGCGCAAGCAGGCGCTGTCGCGGCTGATCGACTATGACGCAGCTCCCAGCCACGACACCTTCTCGCGGCTGCTGCGTCTGCTCGACCCGGAGGCCTTTGGTCGCGCCTTTGCTGCCTTTGCCGCAGCTTTCGCCCGAGCCAGCCGAGAGACGCCCGAGGTGGTGTCGCTTGACGGCAAGGCTTTGCGGCGAGCCTACGAGAAGGGCTTGGCAGCCAGTCCGCCGTTGACGGTGTCGGCCTTCGCCGCCGAGACCCGGCTGTGCCTGGCGGCAGTCTCGCCGAGCGATGGTGAGAACGAAGTCGAGGCCGCGCTCAAAGTCGTCGAACTCATTGATCTTACGGGCAGATTGGTCACCGCCGACGCGCTCCACTGCCACACCCGCATGGCTGCGGCCATTACCCAAAGAGGTGGCGATTACCTGCTTGCACTGAAGGGCAACCGTCGTCATTGGCTGCGCCGTGCCAACCTGCAACTGGCCGACGCCACCCCTTCCATTGCCGAGCGGACCGAGACCAGCCACGGCCGCAACGAGTGGCGGCAGGCCGAGATCGTGGCGGCGGCCGAGCCGCTGATGCCCGGCCACCTGGCCTTCATCCGCATCACCAGCCGACGCGATCAGGCCAAGCCGTTGATGCGCCTGTTCATGGCCTCCACGCTCATGTCGCCGCAGCGGGCGCTCGACCTCACTAGAGCTCATTGGCAGATCGAGAACGGCCTGCATTGGATGCTCGATGTCCATCTCGATGAGGATCTCAGCCGTGCCCGCAAGGACAATGCCCCCGCCAACACGGCCCTTCTCAATCGCCTCGCCAGAAACATCCTTCAGGCCGCCGATGCTGCCAAAGTTCCCATCAGCCATCGCATCAAGAAATGCGCCTGGAACGACGACTATCTCATCAATGCCATCACTCATATGCGATAGCCCTGCTCGCCCCTGCGAGAGGGATCGTCACCCGAAGGCCGAGACGGCGAAAGCCGGCCCGGGGAGCGGCGAGGCGCCGCGACTAGAGCCCGGCCGGCCGTAGGCCGGCGCGCCCGGACCCTGCCGCTGGTGCTCATGCGCTCGATCCAGGAGTGAGCTTCTGGCTGGCCGACAAAAGCCACTAGCTCCACGCGCGTAACGCCTCCGGCACGATCCGACCCTGTTGATCGGACAACTCGCCCTCGACCACCGCGATGCCGGGCAAGGCGTCGGCAGCGGCCCGGTCAAGGACGCGCTGCATCGCTGCGTCGCCGGCGCCGACATCGTGGTGGGCCGCGCGGTGGTGGTGCGGGCGATCGATGACTGATTGTCGCGCGGGAATGAATCCCTGCGGCGGCCGCCGGCCGGTGCGGATGGCGCGCGGTGCGCTGTTTGGCTGGATCACGCCTGGCGCGAGGCCGTAATAGCCGACGACTGCGTCCTGGTCGTGAACGATCTGGACGCGGGTAAACCCGCGGGCCTGGTTCGTTCGGGCGAAGCCGGCCAGCCAGGCGTCGAGCGCGGCTTTGCTGCAATCGAAGCTGCCGAGGCGGTGCGCGTCGTTGAGGAGTTCGATGCCTGAAAGCGCCACCTAGAGCGTCGGACGTTCAGTTTGAATCGCGAGGGATTCCAGTGAGGCGTGGTTCATGATTCACTTCCTGTAGGAGGTGATTTGCCATGCCCAAGCCCTATTCGCTCGATTTGCGTGAACGTGTTGTGCGGTTTGTCGAGGCTGGCCACTCGCGGCGTGCGGCGGCGGCACATTTTGGGGTGTCGGTTTCGTTTGTCGTGATCCTGATGAGGAACTATCGAAAGACCGAGAGCCTGGCGCCCAAGGCCAGCGGTGGCCGCCGCCATTCCAAGCTCGACCCGCATCGTGCGTTCCTGCTTGGCCGTGTGGCCGAGAAGGATGACATCACCATGCCGGAGCTTGCCGCCGAGCTGGCCGCTGCTACAGACGTCCAGGTCGCTCCTGCCTCGATCTCGCGCTGGCTCATCAGGAATGGCTATCGCTTCAAAAAAAACGCTGCTGGCCAGCGAGCAAGATCGTCCCGACGTCAGCAAGGCGCGGCAGGAGTGGCAGACCAGGCGCCAGCCGCGGATGCGGCTTGAGCCACATCGGCTGGTGTTCATCGACGAAACCGGAACCACTACGAAGATGACACCTCTGCGCGGCCGCTGCCTAAAGGGCCAACGGCTGCGCTCAAAGGCACCGTTCGGGCATTGGAAGACGCAGACCTTCATCGCCGGGTTGCGCTGTCATGGGCTCACGGCCCCTTTTGTTATCGACACGCCGATGAACCGGCGCATCTTCGAAACCTATGTCGAAACGCAGCTCGCTCCGACGCTGGCAAAGGGCGATGTCGTCATCCTCGACAATCTCGCTGCCCACAAGAGCCCGGCCGCCGAGGCAGCGATCCGGGCCAGAGGCGCATGGCTGCTCTTCCTGCCGCCCTACAGCCCAGATCTCAATCCCATCGAAATGGCATTCGCCAAGCTCAAGGCGCACCTGCGCGCAAAGGCCATCAGAACCATCGACGCCCTGTGGCAGGCCATTGGCGATATCTGCAATCTCTTCTCTCCAACAGAATGCAGAAATTACTTCGCAGCCGCAGGGTATGGACTCACATGAAAGTCCGCCGCTCTAGCGGTCCCAGGGCGAGGACCGGCGCAACCGCTCGGCCGCCTTCGGCGGGGACGCAGCGGCGGGGGGTGAGATCGCCTGCACTAAGGCGTCATAGGCTTCCGGGAAGACGCGGATGACGGTTTCGTTGAGGATGGCGGCCTGCGCCTCGTGGAGTGCTGCGCGCCGCATGAACTCCGTGCGCGACAGGCCGAGCAGCTGCGCGCCGCGGTCGATGATCGTGAGATCATTGTCGCGAAACCGCATCGAGACGGATATCTTCCTATTTGCGGCGGCGGCCATGGTGCGTACCTGTGCTGGAATGGACATACGTCGGTGCAATGCAGCATGACACCGGATTTGCGTGACGAAGCCATTCCTGTTCCTGCGACCGGCGTACAGGCATGCGGAAACGGCGGACTGATCCGATCCGAGGTATGCTCCCTGCCGCGAAAAGAGAACGTCAATCCAGACGGCTGACGCGGCGGCCCTCGCTGCGCGCTTCGATAAAGGCGCCTGCGATCTTCATCATGAATGCCTTGCTGAAACGACCGAGGGGTTTACCGTCGGATTCGATGTACCAGGAGCGTTCGGCAATATCGTAGTTGTATTCGTCAACCACGATCCAGCAGCGCTTGAGATCGCTCAGACCGGCGCGGCGGCACTCGATAGCGGAGACTTCCAAACCGACCCGGTCTGCGGGCGGTGGCTGGGTGGTTATCGCCAGGAGCGCGAGATGGGTCAGGCCGTCTCTTGCGCCGCGGACAGCAATGACCACGCAGGTCGGCCGGCTCTTGCGGCCTTCCGTTTCGCCGCGCTCGTGTTGCCATGCCCAGAGATACGGGTAGGAGATCACCTGACCAGGCAGAAATCTACCGCTCATCGTATCCTTCCCCGCGCGCCAGTCGGTCGATCTCGGCGACGAAGAGTTCCGTCTGTTCCTCCGGCATCTCGGAGACATGGTATGCGCGGCGGGGATCGCCGCCGATGCGCATCCGTTCGTAGTGCTCGTAACTCATCAACACGAACCGGGGTTTGCGGTGCTTGGTAAGAATAACGGGTTCGCGGCTGGCAACGTCGGTGACGTCGCCAACCTGCTTGTTGAGATCCCCCGTCGTGAACTGGCGCATGGCTGGACTCCTTATCGATCTCCATATTATCTGGATTTTCTTGATTTGCAAGAAAACGGCGCTCACGCGCCGTCCTCCGCGAACCGCCACACGGGGATGCCGAGCCGACGCGCCTTGTCGGCCAGGTTCTCGGTGATGCCGGAACCGGGAAAGACGATCAGGCCGTAGGGCACCACCGAGAGAAGCTGATCGTTGCGGCGGAACGGAGCCGCCTTGGCGTGTCGGGTCCAGTCCGGCTTGAAGGCGATCTGGGTGACCTTGCGGTTCTCGGCCCAGCAGGCGGCGATGCGTTCGGCGCCACGCGGGCTGCCGCCGTGGAGCAGGACCATGTCGGGATGCTTCTCGCGGGCCTTGTCGAGCGCGTTCCAGATCCGGTCGTGATCGTTGCAGTCGAGACCACCGGCGAAGGCAATCTTGGTGCCGGCAGGAACGAGCACCTCGGTTTCGGCGTGGCGGCGGGCGGCGAGAAAGTCGCGGCTGTCGATCACCGAAGCGGTCATCGCCTGGTGGGAGACCTTGGAGCCAGTGCGCGGCCGCCATGCCGATCCGGTTTGTGCCTCGTAGAGGTCGGCAGCCTCATCGCGCATGATTTCGAGCACGTTGCGGCGCTCGATATAGGTGATGCCTTCCGCAGTCAGCCGCTCCAGCTCGACGGACTTCACCTCCGAGCCGTCCTGCTCCTGCTGGCTCGAACGCTGCGCCTCCTCATTGCGGTCGAGGTTGCGGGCGACGCGCTCGGCTGCGCGGTGGAAGACGTTTGCGAAGGACCAGAGCAGGTCGTCAAGATCGGGTTCGAGCCTGGTATCGCCGAGCATGCCGGCGAAGCTCTCGACGATCCCGGCGAGGCCAGCCCGGATCACCTCGTCGTCGGGAAGTGGCCGAGGATCGGGTTCGTCCTGATGCGGGCGATGACCGTACATCTGCAGTTCGAGGATGACACGATCGGTCGGCGAGGAGGCGTGGTAGGGCTCATAGGCCTCGTCGAAAGGAAGCTCGTAGGTCATGGCGTGTCTCCATCGGTTGTGGCCGCGCCTATCGCGGCCTGACAGCGCATCCCGGCCGCGTCCGGGGGGTGGCAGGGGTCGCCTCTCGGGCAGGCCGCCGGCGTGGCTCTCCGGCGGACCGCGATGCCTGCAAGGCTTCCGGTGATGCCGCCCCTGCCCGCCTGCCAGCCCGACCCGTTCATCCGGCCGGCAGGAAGAGACGGGCATCCTCCGGGAGGAGCTGATCGCTGAGCCATGTGGCGAGATGGGCCGGGCCGAGATGACGCAGATCGTCGTTGAAATCGCCGAGCTGCGGCCGCAACGCCAGGGCGAGGATCCCGGCCTCGCCTGCGCGCTGGCTGAGACGCTCGATGCCGTGCCGGCCGGCGGCGTCGGCATCGGCCGCGATGTAGAGGCGGCGGCAGCCGGGCGGAAGCCTCAAGCCGGCAAGGTGATTGGCCGAGGTGGCGGCGGCCACCGGCAGCACCGGCATCACCGCCTTAAGCGACGCCATCGTCTCGAACCCCTCGCCCGCGGCCATGACCGGGACGGGCGCACCGGGCTGGTGGCCTAGCCAGATGCCGTTGCCAAGGAGATCCCCCAGCGAGCGGCGTGGATCCGCGAGTTGCGCCTTGCCGACCTTGCCGCTCGGGTCGAGCCCAGGGGAGAGGTAAGTGCGTTGCAGGCCGGTGATCTGCCCGTCGAGGCTGGTCACAGCGGCAATCAGCGCAGGAAGAGTCTGCGTCTCGCCCGTCACGAGATCCCGGTAGTAGCAGCCGGGATGGAAGCGCAGCGCGCGCTCATGCGTGGAGAGCAGAATGCCGCGACTGGCGAGGTATCGTTCGGCCAGCGTGCCGGCGATCGGCTGGGACATGGCGCACAGACGCCGCGCGGCGTCGGGAGAGCCGCGTTTCGCGGCTGGCTGGCGGCCAGGGAGCTGGGGCGGTGGCAGCGGCATGGAGAGGAAGCGACGCGCTTCATCCGCGATGTCACGGAAGTCGACGAGGCCGCAACTTTCGCGGATGACATCGAGCAGATCGCCAAATTCGGAGGTCGCCTCATCGACCCACTTACCCGCAGGGCCCTTGGTACTGGTCTTGAGCCGAACATGCATGGAGCGGCCGGTCGTGTTGCGGGCATCACCGACCATCCAGTAATTGCCGGAGCGATGGCCGTTGGAGAGATATTCGCGGCACACGGCCTCGGCGTGTTCGCCAAGGCGGCGTGCCAGCTCGGATGCCGAGCCGGACATGACCGCCTCCCCCTCAGGCCGCTGCTGTACGGTCGGTGACGCCAACCAGCGTATGGCGGTCGAGGAGCGCGGCGAGGATGGCGGAGCCTTCGTCGCTTGTCGGGATGAACAGCCGCAGCTTCCAGGAGATGATCTCGGAGATCAGTCCCAGCGCCTTCAGCCGAGGGACCATCGCGTCGGTGAAGCCGATCAATTCGACACGATAGTCGTTCATGACCCGACTGCGGCGCAGAATCAGGCCGTCGGCAAGCTGCAACCCGATCCGCCCCTCGATCAAGCCGGTCCATGCCTCGTCCGGAGCGAGTGTCGGAACATGGTCGACCCCGAGATTGCGCAACATGGTCGCGACCAGCGTCGGCGCGATGTGGCGGCCGATGATGCGTTCGCCGGCATCGGTCTGCATACGATAGACTCGACAGTCGTCGTCCGGCAGCCGACGCCAGATCGGCAGCAGCAGACCCGTCATGATGTGGAAAGTGCTGGTGGTGAACTCCGGGACGGCGTCGATTTCTGCCTGCCAAAGCTCGCAGAACAGTTTCCGGTCGGCCGGCTGCCAGTGTGTTTCGGCAAGGGCGTCGAGACCGAAGCGCAGCTCGTCCGTCGGCCGCAGCAAGCGCACGCGGTGCTCTATCGCGCCGTCATCGAGCATCAGGCTCGCGGTCGGCAGCTGTATTGCCGCGCGGCTCGAACGTGTGTTGACCAGCAGAACCGATTGGGGCTCCGCATTGGCAATGGCCAGCGCGTCGACCAGCCCGAGCGGCCGGATGCGGTCCTTGCGCGCGACGGTGAGCACGTGCGACTGCGCGCCGGAGACCGGATGGGTATAGACGGTCCTACGATCAGTGACGACGATGCTCTCCGCCGTGATCGTCTCCAGACCCTTGTCATAATTGCCGGCGGCGATGGCGCCTTCGATCTTTGCTGCCATCAGTTGCTCGAACACCTCGAACAGCAGGTTCTGGGTTTCGATGCGCAACGCCAGCAGGCGATTGAGCCAGGTCGTGATTGGCGGCAGCTCGTCCCGCAATCCGCCGTCGTCACTCGTCAGCGACAGCCCGGTCACCGTCTCGAAGGTCGTGAGCGAGCAGCCCTCGATCTTGCCCTGGTGCAGCAGATGATAGAACTGCCGCAGCGCCGCTCGGGCGTAGGCGCTTTCGAGATTGTCTTCGGCACGGAACAGCCCTGCCCCGCCGGTCTGGCGCTGACCGCGCGTGATCGCGCCCAGCGTGTCGAGCCGGCGTGCGATCGTCGCCAGGAAGCGCTTGCCGGCCTTTACATTGGCGGCCATGGGCCGGAACAGCGGCGGTTGCTTCTGATTTGTGCGATGGGTCCGACCGAGACCCTGGATGGCGTTGTCGGCGCGCCAGCCGGCCTCGAGCAGATAGTGCTTGCGCAGCCTCTGGTTCCTGACACCGAGATCAGCGTGGTAGGAGCGGCCAGTGCCGCCGGCGTCGGAGAAGACCAGAACGCGCTTGTCGTCATCCATGAAACTCTGGGTCTCGGCCAGATTGGCCGAGCCGGGGCGGTTTTCCACGGCCAGCCGGTCGATACGGTCGCGGCCGGATTTCTTGACGATGCGGCGCGAGCGGCCGGTCACCTCGGCAACCGTGTCGGTGCCAAAGTGATGGATGATCTGGTCAAGGGCACTGCCGACCGGCGGCAACGACGCAAGCCGCTCGACCATCTCGTCGCGCCGCCGAGCTGCCTCGCGGCACTGGACCGGGTTGCCATCTTCGTCGTGCACAGGCCGCGAATACACATTGCCTTCGGCGTCCGAGTATTCCTCGAACAGCTGGATGGGGAAGGAATGCATCAAGTACCCGCCGACATACTCCCGCGGCGTGACGTCGACATGCAGGTCCGACCATTCCTCGGTCGGGATCTCGGCAAGGCGTCGTTCCATCAGCGCCTCGCCGGTCGAAACGATCTGCACGACTGCCGAATGACCTTCGAGCCGATCCTGCTCAATCGCGCCGATCAGAGTCGGCGTCATCATCGAGGTGATCAAATGCGAGAAAAAACGTTGCTTGGTACTTTCAAAGGCCGAGCGCGCCGCCGATTTTGCGTTGCGGTTCAGCGTGCCGGACTCGCTGGTGATGTTGGTCGCCTCGAGTGCGGCGGTCAGGTTGTTGTGAATGACCTGGAAGGCGTCGGCATAGGCGTTGTAGATGCGGATCTGCTCCTCGGTCAGCGCGTGCTCGAGCAGGTCGTATTCGACACCGTCATAGGAAAGCGAACGCGCTGTATAGAGGCCGAGCGACTTGAGATCGCGGGCGAGCACTTCCATCGCCGCGACACCGCCGTCCTCGATCGCGGCGACGAATTCGGCACGGTTGGCGAATGGAAAATCCTCGCTGCCCCAGATGCCGAGACGTTGCGCATAGGCGAGGTTCTCGACGGCGGTCGCACCGGTCGCGGAGACGTAGACAATGCGGGCATCGGGCAGCGCGTGCTGCAGCCGCAGTCCCGCCCTGCCCTGCTGCGAGGGCGCGACGTCGCCACGCTCGCTTTTGCCGCCAGCGGCATTGGCCATGGCGTGCGCCTCGTCAAAGACGATGACGCCATCGAAAGATTTTTTGGCCCCCGACTGGTTTTCTCCAAGCCCTGTCTGGCTTTCTTTAATCGCCGTCGGGCCTTCGGTCCTTCCCGCCCAGTTTTCTCTGTTCCCCGTCGGGCCTTCGTCCCTCCTCGCCGGCTTCTCTCCAGTCCCTGTCGGGCCTTCGGCCCTCCCCGCCTCTTGGCCAACCCAGTCGAGGATCTGAGCGATCCGCGATTTCTTGCCCTCCCGTTCCTGTGAGCGCAGGGTTGCGTAGGTCGTGAACAGGATGCCTTCGGCAAGGCGGATCGGTGTGCCCTGCCGATAGCGCGACAGCGGCTGGACGAGGAGTTTTTCCTGGCCGAGTGCTGCCCAATCGCGCTGGGCGTCTTCCAGCAATTTATCCGACTTGGAAATCCAGATCGCACGGCGGCGGCCCTGCAGCCAATTGTCGAGGATGATGCCGGCGACCTGCCGGCCCTTGCCGCAGCCGGTTCCGTCACCCAAAAACCATCCACGGCGGAAGCGCACAGCGTTCGCAGCACCTTCTGGTGCGGCCGAGACGACGTCGCAGGTCTCGTAGATCGTCCAGGTCCCGGCGAGATGGCCGCAATGGGCTTCGCCGGCATAAATGACGCTTTCAAGCTGGGCGTCCGACAGCAGGCACTTGTCGATGATCGCGTCAGGAAGAAGCGGCCGATAGGAAGGTTTTGGTGGCGCGACGGCGGCCATTGCGGCCGACTGCACGAGCGGCGTCGGATGCGGTTTGGCGCGGGGGACGTGGATCGACTGGAGCGCATAGGGCTCGTAGATCGTGTCGGTGAGTCGGCCGCCCTCCTCTGGCATCCAGTCGCGCAGCTCATAAGCAAGGGGAACGGCAGGCATACTATTTGCCATGACCTGGCCAGCGGGCTTCGCCGGCGCAATCGGACGGACCGATTGAATTGCCTTTGGAGCAGCCTTTGACCCAGCAACGGGTGCCGCTCTCGCCGCGCATCGGGCGGCCATGTGCGCTGCTGCCTTCCTCAGGATCCCGTGCGACAGAGCGCCGATCGAATCCGGAAAGCCGCCCGGTGTGCGGGGCGGCAGATCCGTGATCCAGGAGAGCAGCGTCTCGACGTCAGCGGCCTTGCCGGGTGACCGGACGCAGCCGGTCGGGTCAGTGGCCGGCACCTTGTCGATTACCGTCAGGCGGGTCTCAGTGGTGGTGCCATGGCGGGCATAGACACGGCCGTCGATCGCAGCGGTGAAGATGACGGTGCCCTGCTGCCGCAGCCGCTCAAAGGCGCGCCGCCATTTCGGGTTCTCGGGAGACAGCCCGGTGCCGGTGATGGCGACCAGGCGCCCGCCCGAACGCAGGCGTGCGAATGCGGAGGAGAGGTGCCGCCATGCCGCATCGGTGACATGGCCGTCGACATAGGCGCCGACGGTGAAGGGCGGATTCATCAAGACGACGGACGGCTTGATCGCAGGTTCGAGATGATCGTCGATATGGGCAGCGTCGCGCCGAGAGACGGGCATGCGCGCAAACAGCAGGCCGAGGAGATCGGCCCGCGTCGCGGCAAGCTCGTTGAGGGCGATCGAGGCGCGCGCCATCTCGGCATGGACGGCGAGCAGACCGGTGCCGGCCGAGGGTTCGAGAACGAGGTCGCAAGATGCGATCGCCGCAGCGTGCGCTGTGACGAAGGCCAGCGGCAAGGGCGTGGAGAGCTGCTGCATGGCCTGGCTCTCGTCGCACCGTCGCGTATGGGTGGGAAGAAGTTCGGCGAGGCGCTTGATCATCGCCAGCGTTGCCTGCGGCGTGGTGGACCGGGACAGGATCGCAGGGCCGAACCGGCGCAGAAACAGCACCTGGGCGACTTCGAGCGCCTCATAGGCGTCCTTCCAGACCCAAAACCCTTGCGCGTCGCTGCCGCCAAAACTTGTCGTCATGGCCGTGCGCAGCGCGGCGGTGGTGACAGGCTTGCCCTGCTCTAGGAACGGCAGAAGCCGCATTGCCGCCTGATAGATCGCCTGGGCGTTGTTGATGGGGGCCTGCGTCGGCGCGCCGAGGGGAGCGGCCGTCCGGGCAACGGCAGATGTGGTCGAAACAATGTTCATGGAGATGTCCTTTGCGAGAGGGAGTGGCGCCCGCGCCGGCACTCTCTCCGCGCCAGCCGGGCCGCACTCCTTCCGGCTCCCCTTTGCCTCTGGCGCGATGCACCAAACGGGTTGCGCTCTGCGCAAAGCCATGACTTGATGCGCGGACAGGGATGCGGCGGCGACCTGGAGCTGCGGAGGTGATGCGACGGTTCAGAATTGGCAGTGAGGTCTACGAGGAGGGAGCGCCTGACCTGCAGGCGGCGCTGGCGAACGCCTATGCCCGCACCGAGCGTCCGCTATGCCTGTGCCGCGAGCCGGGCTGCCCGATGTACATCGCCCGCATCGGCGACCTTCACCTGGTCAAGCGCATGCCGCTGAGCGGCGGCGGGCATGATCCATCCTGTGATTCATATGAATCGCCTTACGAACTGTCCGGCCTGGGCGCCTTGATGGGCAGCGCGATACAGCTCGATCCGCAAAGCGGCTTGGCGGCTTTGAAACTCGATTTCAGCCTGTCGAAGACGGGGAGCCGGGCAGCGTCCGCGCCTGCTGGCCAGAGCTCCGCCAGTGTAGCCGCCGACCCCAGGAGGATGTCGCTGCGTGGCCTCCTCCATTATCTGTGGCACGAGGCCGAATTGACGGTCTGGACATCCCGATGGGCTGGCAAGCGACATTGGTGGAATGTCCGCTGGCATCTGCTCGAGGCTGCCGGGCAAATGACGGTGAGGGGCGGGCCGCTCGCGGATATCCTGTTTGTGCCCGAGCCGTTTCGCGCCGAGAACAGGCAAGCGATCGAACATCGTCGCAACGCGGTTCTCGGCATGGCGCTCCCGCCGAAATCCGGCCCACGAAAGCTACTGGTTCTGGTCGGCGAGGTGAAGGAAATCATGCCCGCCAGATCGGGTCAGAAACTCGTCATCAGACATTTGCCCGGTTTTCCCTTCATGATCGACGATGCATTGCACCGCCGCTTGCAGGGGCGCTTCGAGAAAGAATTGTCGCTGTGGGAAGCGGATTCCAGCTCACATCTGATAGTGATCGCGACCTTCGGATTGAACCCGGCCGGCCTCGCCATTGTCGAGGAGGTCGCGTTGATGGTGGTATCCGAGAACTGGATTCCTTACGAGACGGTTCCGGAGAAGCGGCTGGTCGACGCGCTCGCCCGCCTTCACGAGAAGAGCGTGAAGGGATTGCGCTACGACCTGCAAACCGACCAGCCGATCGCCAACGCTTTGCTCCAGAACAGGCAGCAGCCGATCGCGCTCTTTGTCGTCCCCGCCGGTGCGGACGAAACATTCGAGGCTTCGTTGCAGGATATGGTCGCGAACCGGCCGGAGATGGGTGCGTGGACCTGGCGGGTCGGTGACGGGGAGATGCCGGCCCTTCCATAGGCTGGGAACGACATCTCAGATTTCCATCAATGCCGTGAATCGATTGGCGGCCATCAATTCAGACATGCGTTGGACAAGGATCCCCGTTGTCTTGGACCATGACGGTATGGTGAGGGGTGACCAGCGATCGTCTTTTTCGGTGACCATGCTGTGGGTTTGCGAAGATCCGCGCGTAAGCACAGTGGGCGCCTGATCGTTGTCAGCGTTGAACTCGGCATGCCATTCGAGCTGTCCGAACCCCGCGTTGCATCGGCGAGCGAGACGCTGGAGAGTTGGCTTTCGCATCGGCCTCCGTCCAGGGCGGCACCGCGGTCGATGGTTGCGTTGGGTGGACGATAGGCCTTGGCCAGCGTAGATGTGACCCGATCCCGCAACGGACCGATTCCCATCCGAAGGTGGTGCAATAAATGAAGCGGCAGAGCCGACCCTTCATCGTCGAGGTGAAGAAGAAGCGTGGCGAATCCGCGCGGCAGCGTTCGATCTAGGGAAATCTCGATCTCGCTGCGATCGACGCGGAAACGGCGCGGGAGCTGACGAAGATCAAGTCGGATGTTAGCTGTTATGGCGAGTCATCCGGCGGGTCGCGGCGTTCTTCGATAATCGCCCTGGCCTTCTCGACTGCCGCGATCGCCTTCGGCAGCCAGCGCTCGAACTCTACGTTGGAAAGGCCCATCGGCTGGGATGGTTCTGGATCGCGGAGGTTGGGACGGTCGGGCACGGCTGAGGACGAAGACCTCGTCCGTGTTGGCCTCGAACAGCATTAGGATGCGGTCGCCGATGGCGACACATTCGTTGATCCAGCGACGATCGGAATCGCAGTACCTTGTAGTTCGATCGGGCGGCACATAGACAATCGTGAAGTGTGACAGCGTCTCGCCCGTCGGCGCCGCATAGAAGTGCTCTTCCATCTCGATGACGACCCCGCCGGTGCTGTAGGAGGTGGCGACCGTGTCGCCGGGACGTACGAGATCGGCGACCGTTAGCGCTCCTGGGGGCGTGCGCCGGTATTGGCGGCGATCTGGGGCACCGAGGCTTGCGGTGTAGGTCGAGTACGCCATAGGTGTCCTTGCCGGCCCCTGGCGGGTGTTTACGGGGGGCCGCATCGTTGTCTCCTCCCCTCCTGGCGCCTCGTGCGCGAGTTGCCGGCAAGCGGCTGTCGATCTCGTCGTCCGACAGGTCTTCGAGCAGTTTCAGGATCGTTCGTGGCCACCGTTGTTGACGAGAACGACGCGTTTGCCACGGTGGTCCGCGGGCCAGGTGTGGGGATTGATCTCGCCGCCGATCCCCCTGAAGTCGGGATGCGTCGCGTTCCAGATCGCCTCGAGCTTTTCCGCGCGGACATGCTGTCGCTCGCGCCGGTCTCGTGGGCGATGATTGCGGTGCGCATCTTGTGTCCGGGGATTGCCGATCCGTGAGGTCGCAAAAGCCATGAAAACAGCGTTCGCGGCCCCGGATCCGGATCGCGAAGAATACGCTGGTCACGTTGCCGGCCTTGAACTCCGACATGCCGAACATGCCGGTGCGCTTGAACACCGGCGGCAGCAAATCGAGCATGAAGTGGTCTTCTGACGCGGTGATCTGGAACCACTCGCCTGAATAGGGAGTGCCGGAAAGCGGATCGATGCCGGGAGTGTCCTTGTGTCGGCTGAACAGTTGGAACATCTGCTCGCGGGTGGCGACGCCGTCGAGCACCTTCCTGAAGGGTGGATGTGCGGTCATGGGGTTCTCCTAAACGCGGGTCGGCCACGCGCGGCATGAACCGCGTCGTCGCAACTGTTTGGTGGTGTTGTGGCTGGCGACGGGCCGACCCTGCGGCCGGTGCGTGCACCGGCGGTGATGGCTTTTGCAGGGTTCAGGCGGCGCGCCGTTCGGAGGAACGCGAACCGTCTCGACCAACCCCAGTGATGGCGCGGAGGCGGCGGCGAGGGCCGGAATGTCGTCGAGCATGTCGAGCGCGACGAAGTGATTGGCTCCGCCGGTATAGTCCATGCGCCCCTTGCAGGTCCGGATCAGGATGCCGTGACCTGAGGACAAACCGAACTGGCCGACCTGGATGTAGGCACGGTCGTGGTGCAGGATAATTTCATCGGAAACCGCTATGCCCGCCTTGTTCGAGCGCAGGTCAAAGCAGCCCGAGGGCAGGTTTAGTTCGGCGGCGAGTTTCTTCAGCCGTGAACGGGCTGTCGCGTGGAAACGTCTCTTGTGCTGCTCGTCATAGGAGCAGCTTCTGTTCCAGTCGAACATGTCGATCTCCATGAAATGGAACAGGCCCGCGATCGCTCGCGCGATCCCGGGCCCGTTCGTCAGGGTGGTTCTATGCGGTGAGGCGATCAGGCGGCCGCGCGGCCCTCAATGACGTCGGCGCCGACCTCATCGGCCGAGACCTCTTCGAGATAGGCTCGGCTGTACGAATTGCTGGCGAGCCAGCGTTCGGCCGCCTCGCGATCCTTGGCGAGATAGAGCAGTTCCGGGCTGTCCCCGAGTTCCTGCAGGACGCGGACCATGCCGATCATGGAACGCTCCATGACCTCGAAACGCAGGTCGCTTTCAACGGACCATGTGCGCCTGACCGAGACGACGATGATGCCGCCCTGCCCGAAATCGCCCTCATGCAGGGTGAAGTAAGCCGGCGAGCTATAGGTCGCGCGCTCGCGCGGCGGTTCCTTCCTGACCAGGCGACCGACGCCGTTGCGGCTCTCCCAAGCGGCGAGCTTTTTGGTGAAGCGAGGCGGCGGCTTCGCCGCGCCGGAGCGGTACCGGATAACGCTCCCCAATGGGGCGGATTCGTACACGATATGTGCGGACATGTGGATTTCTCCATGCGGAAAACGAAAAAGGGCCCGGCGCGAGTGCCGGGCCCGGTGCGAGCGTGAGGCCGACTATTCAGCGGCCTGGAGGTGGTCCGCCTCGTCGCCGTCGATGGTCACCGGCTCATCGGAGGACGGATCCGCATCGTCGGCGAGAAAGGCCGGCAGCTCGGCGGCATCGCCGTCGCGAGCCGCCTCGTCCGACATATCGCCGGCGACCGCGTCGCCGGCATCGGTAGCCACTTCATCGACCTCAAGACGCAGCGGCTCGGGCAGCCAGTTCGACCCTTCGAGAAGACGCGCGGCCTCACGCGCCATGATGTCCTTCTTCATGTGGTCGATCAGCTGCGCGGAGTCTGCGCCACGAGCTTCATGGACTGCCTGTAGAATCCGCGCCTTGGTGAGCCGCCCGAGGAACTCGACCCTAGGCGTCCAGCCGGCGTCGACCATGCCGAACTGGAGGGAACGGCCAAGCACGTCTGCATGCTTGAGCGCCTTCGGTCGCCTGTTCCAGGGTTCGACCACCGCATTGAGGGTCAGCGAGACGCAGTGCGCGAACAGCGCCTTGCGGCTTGCTTCGTCGAGGCCGAGAAGGAAGTTCCACAGGCCATCCGCCTCATCGGGCAGATCGCGATCCCAGGCTTCGTGGCGCTCGGCGATCTCCTTCGCCCAGGATGTCTCGGCAAGACCGTCGGCCTGGCTGAAGCTGCCGCTCTTCAGGCTGATCTCCAGGCACGTGTCCGGCGCGAAGCGATAGAAGACCTGCAGGACGCAGGCATGGAGTGCGGCGACGAAGGCGATGTCGAAGTCACGGGCGAGCGCGTTGCGCAGTGCCAGCGTCCGCTGCGCGGTCAGGTCGAAGACGAGCCGATCGGGCAGTGGCTTGATGCCATCGTCCTCGCCGTCGTCGCCAGAGGCGTCGTTCACCGGCTTGCCGTTGACGACAACACCATCGCCATCGTCGTCGCCATTGGATCGGGTTCCGCCGTCGGCGCCCCCTTCCTCGCCCTCATCGACGTCGCCGGCTTCGGTCCCCGGCTCGTCCTCGGAGCGCACGAAACCGGCGTCGACCTGGAGCTTGCCGTCCGCGGCAAGCGTCACGAACACTCCGGCAATGGCCTTCTGGGCGGGATCGTAGCTTTGAGGCCGGTCGTCGATCGCATCGAGATCGGCACCCAGCTGCTCGAGCTTCGCCTCGATTGCTTCGTCAGCATCCTCGGCCTTGGCATAGTCCGCATCCAGCTTGTCGTATTCGGCCTTTAGCGCGTCGTAGCGTTCGATCTCCTCGGCGCTGAGCTCCTGCGCCTCGGCGTAGATGCGCCGCATGCCGGAGGTGTGGCCATAGGGAAAGCTGATTGCCGCCTCGACCCATTTCCAGCCTTCGGCGCGGATCGCCTCGGCGTCGGCCGTCAGCCTGTCGAAGACAAGCTGCTCAAGAAGTGCGGCATCCTGGAACCAGCCGCCGGAATCCTGGTCGAACAGGTCGCGCAGGATGACGCCGCCGGCCGCCTCATAGGCCTCGGCGCCGACATAGACGGCCCGGCGATCATCCGCCCGGACCGTCGTCTCCGTCAGCAGGCGCCTGATGTAATAGGGTTCCTGCGTGTGCGAGCCGGATATCCGTTCCCAGACCTGCTCCTGGCGCGCGTGATCGTCCGAGATCGAAAACGCCATGATCTGTTCGAGCCGGATTTCGTCCTTCTCGTAAAGATCGAGCAGCCTCAGTGACACCGATGCCAGCCGCAGGCGCTGCCTCACCGTCGCCGGCGATACGAAAAAGCGGGCGCCGATCTCCTCCGGATCGAGGCCCTGATCGCGGAGCGTCTTGAAGGCCCGGAACTGGTCGAGTGGGTGCAGGTCGGCGCGCCGCAGGTTTTCGGCAAGCGAGTCCTCTTCGGCCGAGGTCTCCTGCCTGCGGTTGACGATGCAGGGGATTGGCTCGTTCTTGGCCAGGCGCTTTTGCTTGATGAGGATGCCGAGCGCCAGATAACGCCGCCCGCCGGCGGGCACCTCAAACATGCCGGTCTCCTCGCCCTCGCCGTCGAGCACGGGACGGACGTTCAGGCTCTGGATGAGCTTTCGCCGTCCGATGTCTTCGGCCAGCTGCTCGATCGACACGCCGTCCTTGATGCGCCGAACATTCTTTTGCGACAGCATTAGCTTGTCATAGGGAATATTCTCCGCGGCGTTCATCGCGATCTTCTGAATGGCGTTCTTTGCCATGGTCAGGTTCTCCATGACGGGCGGCCCGGGGCCTCTCCCCGAACCTCCAAGCCCGTCAGGAATCTCCCCTCCCCCCTCTGCCTCCAGGCCTCGCGCCGGCGCCGGCCGCCTGCCGCAAAGCTTCGCTGGACTGCGGACGGCAGAGTGACTATATATCTTCCATGAACGTGGAAGGATTATTGTCATGCCAGGGTTTAGTACCGAAGTGCTCACCGCCAATGAGGCGGCGGCGGTAACGCAGGTGCCGCTCAAGCAGGTGCATCGCATCATCGATGCCGGATTGCTACGCGGCCGTGTCGAGACACGCCGCGGCAGCCGCGTCATCATCGGAGCGGGTCTCGTCGGCCTACGCCTCGCCTGGCTGACGGCGGAGACGCTGACGCCGGCCGCGCGGCGGCGGATCGTTGAGCACGCCATTGCCGATGATGCTGCGCCCGTAGTCGCGGACGATCCGCTTAAGGTCGACCTGAAGCCGATCACTGCCGGGGTAAGGACCGGCCTCAGCCGGCTGAGGAAAGCCAAGGCCATGGTGGCGCGCGATCCAGCGGTACTTAGCGGTCAGCCGGCCTTTGTGGGAACACGCGTGCTTGTTCATGATGTTGCCGACATGCTCGCCAATGGCGATACTCCCGAGACGATCCGTGCCGCCTATCCGCAACTGACTCTCGACCGGATCAGGCTCGCGGCCGACTATGCGCTCGCCTATCCGCGGCGTGGCCGTCCGCCGGTCAAGCCGGCGTGGCGCAGCACGGCGGCGAAGTCGACACGCACGATCCGTCTCGACGATCTGCCGGCCGTTTCGTGAAATTCCTGATCGACGAATGCCTGAGCCCAGAGCTTGCGAAACTGGCGCGCGAACCGCGTTTCCCCGAGTCGAGCCATGTGCGCTGGCTGGGCCTCGTCGGCGCCAAGGACCATATGGTGACCCGGCGCGCCGTCGATGACGGCTGTGTGCTCGTCACGCACAACACGACCGACTTTCGCGGCCTCTATCGCCGCGAGGAGCTGCATGACGGGCTGGTCGCCTTCAACACCGCACCTGGCCTGATGAGCCTCGATCTCCAGCGCAGGCTCTTTCTTCTCGCCCTTTCCGA
>NZ_JAMYOL010000033.1:0-57673 GCF_040319815.1 Mesorhizobium sp. M0854 | reverse complement strand
CGCCCGCAGACTTCTCCATCTGCGCTTGGATGGCCGCCACGCCGGTTTCGATCTCGTCGAAGACCAGAGCGTACTGCTCCTCGCTCAGCGCACCGGCCCGCAACCTTTCGGAGCGGCTGCCGAAGCGCGACCGCTCCAGCATCTTCACCACCGCCGTCAGTCGTGCGATCCGCTCCTCGGCGCTCTTGTTGACCAACTCGAGATGCGTATTGTGGGCTTCGAGATCGGCATTACGCTCTTCCAGACCGGCGGCTTTTTCGGCCATGGCAACAACCATCGCCTTGAGCGCGTCAACGTCGTCCGGGAGCGCGAGATCGGGTGCCGACATGGCCAAAATCAGAGCATATTCGCGGGCAATTTTCCCGCGTTTTCAGGCCCCTGATTCATCATGCCGCAGGGTTTTACCCAACCGATTGCGGCCGCCTGACGGTCTCCGTTCGAACCCGTTTCCAGTCCATTCCGTCAACCAGAGCCATGAGCTGAGCATGATTGAGCTGGACCCGGTGGTGGCCGATCCGCGGCCAGCAGAACTTCGCCTCATCCAGCCGCTTGGCATAAAGACACACGCCGCTGCCGTCCCACCAGACGATCTTGATCCTGTCCGCTCTTTTGGCGCGGAATACATAAAGTGCGCCGTTGAATGGATCCGAGCCGGCATCGCGCACCAGTGCCAAAAGGCCGTCGGGACCTTTTCTAAAATCGACGGGATGACTGGCGACCAACACCTTCACGCCAGCCGGGATCATGCCTGGCGAACCGCCCGGATAATCCGCACCAGCTGCTCCTCATTGATATCGGCACCGGCGCGAATGACCACGCCACCCAGCTCGATCTCCACCGACGCGGACGCTGTCGGCGTGACCTCGACAAAGCCGAGCCGCTCCGCATCCCTGTGTGGCGTGACCGCACCGCTCTTGATCGCCTTGCTCCGCCAGCCGAACAGCTGGGCCGGCGCCATCCCCGCTTGTCTGGCAATGGCCGATACATTCGCGCCCGGCTTCAGTGTCGCCTCGATCAGCCGCGACTTCGCTTCCGCCGACCAGCGCCGGCGCGGACGCTGCGGGCTTGCCTCCAGTCGGTTGGCAACCGCTTCAAGAACATGGAAACTTCTATCATCAGGCATAGGCGCAGACATAGAAATTGACACTGCAAGCTCCTCGGCTCCTTGCTTCAGTGTCAGTATGTCTCGCTCATCACCTCAAGCCGCGCCAGATGGGGTCAGCTTGGCGCTTACGATAAACAAGCCAAAGTACCTGAACTACTCCGACTTCGAGACCCTCTTGCTGGCGCCGCTCGACTTCATCGAGCGCAACCGCGTGCGGTGCACGGCCTTCGGGCAGCGCATCTCCTACGAAGACATCGCGCAGGCGGTCCCTCTGTTCGGCGATGCGCTTGCGGCGGAAGCTAGCCTCGGCCTGTCAGAATAATAAACCGGGCTGCTCGCCAGAGAAGAATCTCGAGCCTATGCCGCCGAGCAGGCAGTGGCCCGGAATGAGGAAATCAGAATCTGGGTCGGGACCGTCCAGCCGCCATGGGAATGTCGCACGGCGTGATTCGAGGGATTGTGCTTGCTGGACAGCTCTGCGGATTCGGAGACCCCGACCAGGCGGCAGCTTATTTGTAGTCCTGACCCAATAGCGGACTAACAGCTTTCGGCCCTGGCATACACGCATTTGATCGCCGCTGCAGGCGATGACCGCTGTTGGCGCATGCGCGATCTTGGAACTGCAGCAAAGGCGGACGCAGTAGGCAAACTTCGCCTAAGATCGCCACACCACCATCTGGCTGTCATGATCATGCCGACGACGGAGTCTCCCTGACAAATTGGCGATGTGGCTTGCCGCGGAATGCGGCGCTGCACCTGCGTCGAAGCTTCGGTCGGGGCCTTCATAAACCAGCCAGCCGAAACCTTGGTCGAGATCAACAGTCAGCTTCCGGTCCGACTCGTACACGAGGATCAGACTTCGCTTGTGGGGTGGCTGGCCAACTGTCAGCTTGACGTCGAGATTCCGACGGTCGCCATAGGCTCCCGCAAAAGCGTCCAACATGTCGTTGTCGGTGATGTCAGAGGCGACCTGATTCCGCGAATACCCCGAGTCCTTGTCCGATGCGGTCTCGATCGACAGAGGTATCGTCTCGCCTCCGGCGAGAACTGACACGGTATCAACGAGGAGACGAAGAACTAGCGGTGACCGCGCGAAGCGATCACGGTAGGAAACTTGGATAGGCCGGTCCTTCGCCGAGACACCGCAATCAGCTGCAGCCGTGCGGATAGCTTTCGACATCTTCTCGCCGAAGGCGCTGATAGGGCCGTCAAAGGTTCGATCAAGGATGACCACTGCGGCACCGCTCTTCGGCGCCAACCGTTCGGGGCTGACCGTCGCTACCCCAGGCTCAAGTTCCAGGGGCGCGCGTGCAACGGGAAGACTGTGGCTGGCGCCCCAGTCGGGTGCGGCCAATTGGATCGCTTCGTCCCGGCTCGCCCAGGCATGACCCCCCTGCCCATCCGTCGCATAGGCAAACAAGATGCCACTATTGCTAAAGCGTACGGTTTCCCCCTCGGCGATAACAACCTGATGCCTCGAACTGTAATCCCGGAGATAAAGAAGTTGAGACGCGTCGAGCGCGTCGACAGTGCCTCTAGGAAGGACGAGCGTGACTGCCCGGCCGTTGCCTGCCCAGCGCCGGAACAGAGAGGTCGGGGGCCAATCCTCCAGTGCTACCAAATCGCGCAACTGCGCCCAGAAAAAGAGTTTCGATTGGCCGTGACCGTTCAGCCATTCGTCGATCTCGGCGAGCGGTCGCCCGGATATGTCGGCACGCGGCGCGAAAACGTCCTCTGGGCTGATCATGTCCGGAAGGCAAAGATGCGCATCCATAAAGGTAATGGCCTTCATTCGGTCGAGTTCCTCCTCTTTCTCCGGCGCATCGGAGACGAGGACGCAAGATGAGCAGGCATGGGCACACTTGCGCGGACAGTCGAGTATTGCGCGAGCACTCTTCAAGATCGCACGGATGTCATCTGCCGCGCGTACCACATAGCCTGCACCTCCTGCGGCTCGGTCGTAGAGGAAGATGGAAAGCGTGGTGCTGGTCATGGCATTGCGCGACGCGCCAATGCCGTAACCCATCTCGTCCGGATCGATTCCCAGGTGCCGCGCAAGCGCTTCGCGCATGGCGATCGCGAGCGCATTTGCGGCACCAATGTCAGGTGTCGCTGCCGGTTGTAGTTCCAGAACATCCGTGTGAATCTCATAACCCAGATGCAGGCCAATCTTGATGGTGAACGGCTTTTCGTTTCCCTCGCAGGGCTCCATGAAATTCTCCGGCGAGCGAAGCGGCTTATGGTCATCAAGCCCCGAACACACCATTTCGCCTGGCTTCATCGGTTCCATGCGGCCGCAATACAGGCATAGCCCATAGCCGGAGGGTTGCGAGCCCGGCCCTTTCGTATGGTAGTATACGGTTCCACGGCGGTTGAGCCTCAAACGCCCCGCGGTCGGCTTGGTCAGGGCTTCCCATGGGGCGGATCCGGCCGAAATGCGCGGCGGCTCGGGTCGAACATAGGCGACTTGGTCGATATCGGCATGCGTCTCGATATGGCTGTCGCGAAGAAAGCCGGCTGGCTTCAGGTAATCGTCGACTTTAATCGCCGCGTCCGCGCAAGTCCGGCACTGTTCGGGCCACGAGCCGGCACCCGTCCATGAATCGCCGCAATGTGCGCAACGGGCAGCCCAGCGCAACGCTTGAATCTCACGCATGCCCTGTTCGCTTGAAGGGCGATGCCAATTCAGCGTGACCCCGCCAACACGATAGACTTGCCCGTCAACCACCGTCTCGGAACCCGGAGCGTAGTCACGGATGGCGATGTCGAGCGGTCGCTTCGGTCCGCCGTGACGCTGGCCGATTCTGCCATCCGGCACATCCTCGTCAGGGAGAGAACCGCCAAGCTCGAAAGAAACAATGTTGTTTGGAAAGCCATGCCCAGGCAGGAATCCTCGATCTGCGAGATCAGACAGCAGGAACTCGCCGCACAACCGTTTTAGATGGAGTTCAAGCGATTTCGCCGCACCGATTTCCGTCGCCCCCGGCAATTGTTCCTGAAGCGCACGCCACTCGTCGGCGAACTCGGATTCCACCGCTGCCATAGCTTCGGCGGTGAGCTCAGCAAGGTCCCGCCGACCGTCGAGCACGGTGCCCCGCACAAGGCGATGGAGCGCGGCTTCGTTGTCATTTGCCGTCGTAGCCAAACTCAGCCAATCTAGAAACCGCGCGACGGGCCGTTCCGCCTTGACAGCGCGAGCGGCGCGGGGTGCCTCTGGACAGCCTAAGAAATCGCCAGCAGCCATTTTCAGGGCGTTGCCGCTATTTGCCTCTAGGAAGCGACCGAGAAAGAAGGCTCCCACGTGGCGCAGCACGATAGGTCGGCTGTCCAGTGCTACTCTAGGCGCTGCGATTTCGCGCTTCAGATAGACCGCTGGATCGCGGAAAGCCTCACGATCCAGCGGTCTATCCTTCGCAAACGTGAAGGCGAGCGATAGAGGCTGACCACGCCGGCCAGCACGGCCGACACGCTGGCGGTAGTTGGCAATGGATGGCGGAACATTCGTCATCAAGACCCCGTTCACCGAGCCGATGTCGACGCCCATCTCCATCGTCGTCGAGCAATTCAGGAAGTTGATCTTTCCGGCTTTGAAAGCTTGCTCGTAGCGCCGCAACCGTGCCGGCGAGAGCTGAGCCGAATGTTCGGCGGACCGAGCATAGGGCGAGAACAGCGCGATGCGGTCGTGGAGGTCCGTCCAGAGACCTCGCGCCCGCAGTTCCGCAACAGTCGCGTCGTTTTCCGTGAATGCGCGGCGGATCGCCTCATCCCCGTGAACGGGACAGGACGGCAACGTAATAGGCTCGGCGCGATCCCTTGCAATGCGAGCATACGGGGTCAGCCCGAAAGGTGCGACGTCGACGATACGTCGCGTGACGGGACAGAGAAACGCGTTCTTGAGCGGTGCAATCTGCAGCAGGTCAAAATCCAGCGCACGCTCGCCGCTTTCATTCGCCGGGAAGAGTGGAAGGAGCTGGTTCCACGCTTTCTCCAGCCAATCGTTCATCTCCATCCGGTCTTCCTTCGAACCCGGATTGAGACCAAGGCCCAGGCGAAGCAACTCAACTACCTGAGGGATTTTCGCCGACGTGGAAGCACGTGGCCAGGCCTGTTGTCTTCTCGCCGGCTCAAGGCCTGGCGACGAGAGTTTCTTCGGAAATCCCTTGCGCGCAATCCAACGGAGAAGATCACGTGACACGGCGACCGCAAACGGTGACCGCACGGCGAATACCAAAATGCTGCCAAGCCAGGCCTTCCAATCCTCAAGCGTGGCGTCTCGTTGCAGGAACCCGCGCGGGGCGTCTACAATCCTCTCGACCGTTGGATAGACGAGCCGCGCCAGCCCCATGGTCTCAGGCGTGTTCGCCATGCGTGGACGTCGTAGCAGTTCACGCAGCAGGAGCGCGTTCGCCAACTGCGAAGCAGGCGACGACCCGGAGGCCTTGAAGATGTCAGCGCGATCACCCCAGACCTGCGGCAGCCATTCTCGTATTTCAATCCGGTCAGCCAAGCTCGCGCGAAGGTCGGGCCAGCTGATAGTCCCGCCGCCAGACTGCTGCGCAAGCTCCTTCTCCCAGCCAGCCACGAGGGATGCGAATAAGGCGTCGTCCTGCCATCCCTCGCGTTCCTTGACCCGAGCTATGTTCCCGCGAAGTTCTATCGTTTTCTCGCTCTCCCCGTCACCCGCAGCCTTCAGCTGAACAGCCTGGTAGATGAACGAGCGGGCGAAAGCTCGCTCCGACTCGATCTGCAGGCGGGCGGCCATGCGAGCGGTGCCTTGGCGGCTGTCGGTAAAGCTGATGAGTTGGCGCCCGCTGGCTGGAAGGTCCGGGGGTGTTTGCGGCAGAAGAGGCACGACCACCTTATCGGCAGGAGGCATGGCCGCAAGCAGCATTGGAGCCGCGTTGCCAATGATGAAAGGAGCGCCAAAGCGGAAAGGATAGAGCTTGTCACCTGACTTGTTTCTGGCGCTGCACGAGGGGCAAGGTCCCGTTCCATCGCCATGAGATGTTAGACGGTAACGGCCCTCGCTGCCTGAATCTGCCGTACGGCCAGTCGCCTTTTCTATGAAAAGGGGCAGCAGACCCGCATCTTGCAGCGAAAAACAGTGACGAACCGACGGCATGTCGAACGCGGACACTTCCTCGATAGCCTCATCCTCCCCATCAGCTTCGACTTCGCGGATCGCTTCGAAAAGGAACTCGTCAGAGGGCGGCAGATTGCGTGGCGGAGTTAGGCGATCGCCTTTCTCCTCGGCAATCATGAAGGCTTCGCCGCACTCATTGCATGTGAACAGCTCGGCGACGGGCATGCGGCATGACGGACAGGTTTCCTCGCGCTCGTAAAGAACCCTTCCGGCCGACCATCCTTCGCCGATTTTGGCAGGACAATCTGGATTGGTGCAGCACCAAAGGCCCGGTGAGGCGCGATGGAAGGAATGGACGCGCAGAGGCGCCAATGTTTCTCCATTTGCATTCTGGGCGCGCGCCAGCGCCATTGCCAGTGTTTCGCCGTTCACCCCAATCGCGCCGGCCAGTCGTTCGAGCTCTGCCGATGGAACCGATCGATCCTTAAGCCTTTCCACCAGCGACCACACAGGATTGTGGCTGCCTAGCACGTCGAAGAGAGCTTGCGGAGACAACGTCCCGAGATCGGCCACTTTTGGCGCGACGCCGCCCGCTCCTGGACGGCGCGGAAGCCGGCGATGTCCCGTGATCATGGTCACTTGGTCGAGCGGAATGCCGCCTATGTCTGCAAGGAAGCGGCGCAATTTATCTTCAACGTCGGCACCCTCGCCGATGGTCGCCGAAGTGGCAACGAAACGGACCGTCGTGGGGCCGACCTCGAAGGCTTCCATGACTCGACGTAAGAGCAACGCAACTTCTGCTGCCGCCGAGCCGACCAGTGTATGGGCCTCGTCCAGCACGATCCATTTCAGTCGACCGCGAGATGCTTCCAGAATTGGCCTGTCCTGCGGGCGGACGAGCATGTACTCAAGCATCGTGAGGTTCGTCACGAGAAGCGGAGGCGGATCTCTGCGAAGCGCCTGGCGGTCCGGCACATTCTGCGGCGCGCGCGACAATGCCTCTCGTTGTTCGTTTGCCTTCAGCTTCTCACGCAAGTTGCCGTTATATAGGCAGTAGCGGATGGCGCCATTGGCCGGCTTCGTCCAGGCGTCGAGGCGTTCCTGTTGGCTGGCGATCAATGCGTTGAGCGGGTAAAGCATGATGGCTTCGACACCACTCACACGCGCCCTTCTCCTGTAGAGGCTGTCGAGCATAGGGACGAAGAAGCATTCGGTCTTGCCCGAGCCCGTACCTGCGGAGATGATGGCGCTCCTTGGTTTCGGATCTCCTAATACGCGCCACGCCTCAAGTTGATGCTGATAAGGAGAGCGCTTCTGCGGAAAGGAATAGCCTTCGCCGCTGTTGTCTCCGGCAAGAGCTGCGACAGTTCCTTCATCGAGAAGTCTCCCAGACAGTGCCGCCAGCGTCTCGTCGGCTGTGACGAATGGAAAGGCGCCTTCCAGCACGGGTGGCGGTATGAGTGCGCCTTCATGGTGCGGGTTGGACAGCGTTTCTCTTAGATGAGCCGTCAACGCCGGATGCCGCAGACCTGATTGGGCTATCACGGCTTCCACCATGCGCTGGCGCAAGCGGCTTAGGGTCTCGAAGGGTCTGATGGTCATTTGGAAAGGAACTCGAGGCAATGAGGGTAAGCTGTCGCGATGTAGGTGCTATCGAAGTCCAGCGCGTTCCGGAGGCCCGCCGCCACATCCGGCGTCATCTCCAGTTTTCCGCAAGCAATGCCGGCGAGACAAAGCGGCATCAGTAGCATCGGGAAGTGATTGTAGTCGAAGCCCTGGAGCCCGGCCGGTGCGCCCAGTCGAGCAGCGTATTCAGCAAGGCTGCGTGGCAGATTGTCCACTTGGTCGTAGCGAAGGCGGACATAATTCTGGGCGACGGACCGAAGGTCTTGAGGCAGCGTCTTTCCAATGCCGATTGAACGTGACACACCGGCAAACCATAAGGTGCGCTCAGCCAGGGTTTCAAATCGCTTCTGCATCTGCATCGTGGCTTGTTTCGACGCTTGGGCGGAATCGAACACAGTCGACAATTCCTGCACAGCGCGATCCCATTCGGCGCCTGCGGCTTGTTTCCATGCGTCCACAGGCAAGGCCATCCAGAGGAACGGCAGATCGCGTTCCAGCGTCAGGATTGCCTCTAGTCTTTCGGGGCTCGCGGCCAACAGCAAACGACACAACAGCTTGGGACAGGAAGGCAACTCCCGCGTGAGGTCGAGCGCTCGCGGACTGAGCCCCTTAAGCGACGCGACAACACGGATAAGGTGAGAGAGCTCCGCGCTAGATGCCGTCCGATCGGCAATGCTCGAAAGCTCCTCCTGGATTGCCAGTCGCCGTTCGTCTTCCTTTGAGATCAATGAATTCGCCTGCAGGCGCGTTGTGGTCGAAGAGCTGCCACCGGCTACAGGAGCGTCAATCAGCCATGGACGTGTCACAACTGCGTCGCCTTTACGGCAATACACGAGATAGGGGCCATCCGGCTGGGTTGGCAGCTGGAATAGTCCGGAGCCGATCTGGGTGAGGGCCAGCTCGGTTTCAGGATGGAGGAGTGACCTTGCCACTGCGAACGCATCTGCAGCCAAACTCGCGAAGAGGGCCTTGCCGTCGTTGACAAACGGCACGGTTTGACTACGGCGGATGGTGCATAGCGGCCGATTGCGATCGTCCCTGATCACCACGCTGGGGCCACGTTCGGCCGACAGGCCCAGCAGGCTTTCGGCCAGCGCACCAAACTTGATCATTGGCGTCTCGCCTTCGACACGGCGGGCGATCAAAGCGCGCGCACTCGCCGCTCCTCGCAAATCGAGATCGACCGTCACCGCCCGACCGGTGAGGAGAACGGCTCCGCGCAAATTGGCAAGCGATAATTCTGGCGCGTCCTTGCGGATCCTGCCTGATGCGTCGACGAGGACGGTCTCGTTAGCCGCCAGGTCCAACATGGCCATGACCGCAGATCCATACGGATCGATCAACCTGATGCGCAGTTGCGCAGTGGGTTGTCCCTGCCATTGCGCGACCAAACCGGCGTCGAGGCGCTCGGTCTCGATTTGCGTGCCAAACGCATCGACTGCCCCAACCTGCCAGCCCTGCAATCCTTGCCAAGACACACGCGCGCCGCCAGTCTCGATGCGGCCCTCCAGACTAAAGCCCAGAGGCAGGGCAAGAACCCGAGCCCGCTCGATAAGAAATCCTTCGTCATCAAGCCATTGAACGGTAACGAGGCCTTCCGCGGCTCCTCGAGCATTGACCTCACGTCCTTCTCTGAGAAAGCGCAAGCGCGGTTCACCGCCGCTCCCGCGAGTTCGCGGCCGCAGAGGTGCGGCCACAGGTTCAATTGATCCGTCTTCGAAGGACAAACCAGAAACGAAGATTGTCTCCAAATCGAGCCGCCGCTCGTCGTCCGACGAAGCTCCGGCCTGCACACGATAGCGCTCTCCCTCTTCCGTCTCGACGAGCGCCATGCCCTCGACGCGCCAGAGCGCCCGCCCGTCGGATTGCCATAGGCACTCTACCCCACCACCGTCGTGGCCCAGCACCCTCGATTGTCCCGAAACCCATACATGGAGCACTTCGGCGGTCGAGCGGACAGATCCGGTACCAACGAGCTCGAGGCGATCCTCCCTCTCAGTTGACCTTAGCACGTGGCATGCGGAAGCGACGGCGCGGCCGCCTGGCCAGCAGACGGTTGGCAGCGTCCGGCCTTCTCGCGAGAGCGCGACCGTTGCCATTTCCGAGAAAGCAAAGGGGCCAACAAACCCAGGATGGCCGAGCGACTGTGACGTTACCTCGAACCTGCCCTTGGAGTCAGTTTCCGAGCGGTAGATCAGTGCGAATTCCCTTGAGGTCAGCCGCGCGGCGCTTCCTGCGAAATAAGCGCGGAATCGGCCCTCTTGCTGATCGCGCAGTGCATCGAACTGGAGCGGGCCGTCCGCGTGAACGACGAACCCTTCACGCCATCTGCCCTCCGGATCGCGTGCGAGCAGGCGTCTGAGGCCGATGCCTCCACTGCGAGACTTTGGCTCAACGGTCAGCAGGTCGTTGAACAGCCGACTGCATGCCGCCTGGTCTTCGGGAAGATAGATCGGAAGGCTCTCGCGCCAGCCTTTTGCATGAGCATCGAGCCAGCCAGCCGGATTGTTGTTCAGCTGGTCCTTTGGCAAGGCGCGACGGCACTCGATCAATCCTGCAATGAGCTCCGCAGCTAGGTCGAGAATGCCGTCGTCCTGGTAGCTGACCGGCAAACCTTCTGCATGTCTACGTGCGATGGTCAGGTAGTCGGCGTGGGCGGAAGGCCAAGGTAACGCGAGCGAGTCCGCCATGACATTCTCGAAGTAGGCGCGCACAGCATTTGCCCGCTCACCCACCAGCAGCGTCGACGGAAGCCCGCCATTGCGGGCGAGCGTCATCAAATACTCGTTACGGGTACGTTGAGGCCCTTCGGTTACGATGAGCTTCAGGCCCCACCAGCGAAGCCCGGCGAGAGCGATGTCATTCCGTTCGCTGACTGAAATCGTCTCCGGCACCACGCCAACATCCTGCCAGCGCCGCCATAAAGTGTCGGCCTGTCTCCGGAACCATTCAGACGTGACGAGCGCGAAAATTGCGCAAAGCGGGCGGTTCTTAGGGTCTAATAGTGCAGAATTCCTCTGTACCAGATCAAGACCACAACGATACTGAGCATCACTGATACGGTAGCGATGCAACGGGCGACCATCAGGCGCCTCAACTCCACTTTGTGTAAGGAGCTCGTTGAGAAAGCGGTGGGTAGGCGATACACGTACGCCGGCGCCGTCCGATGACGGGCCTCGCTCAAAATTCATGACGACAATTACACCCCCCGAATCAAGCCCAACTCAATGAACTGCTTCCCACGGAAGTTGTCTAGTATATTAATAGCATACGCACCTGACGTACTCTCACAATCGCTTCTTGATCAGAGCCTTGACTTGAATGGATGAGATCAGCCTCGTCCGCTTGTGTTGCATTCGCGTCAATTCGCCACCCCTGGCATAAGTCACGAAACAGTCGCGGCGGTTGATCGCGAGGAGATTGGCGTCCATTGTCCGAGGGAATCGTTCCGGGGGGAACATGACCAAGCCATTCTATTCAGAACCTATCCTGAATTCTCCATATCTGCCGCCGACCAGTCATCATGCGCTTGATGACGAGGGGCAGCCTTTGGACCTGCCGCCAATCGACGGAAGGAGGACGTCGAAGTACCTTGTTCCCGTGCCGCGCGGGAAACGTTCGAAGGCGACGGCCGCACAGCGGGCGCTCGATCTGGATGAGGCTGGGCACGAAGCAGGCAAGTATTCCCCGAATGCGCTGGTCAACGAGTTGCGGCGGCATCTGGAATCCTGGCGCGCCATTCCGAATCCTTCCGATTGGGGTGTGACGCCCACAACCCAGCGACTGCTCCAGCATTGGCGGCATCACAAGTTTTCCAATCAGCAGCCGTTCTTCTGTCAGGTTGAGGCAACCGAGACGGTCATTTGGCTGACCGAGGTCGCTCGAAATCGAAAACAGTATGCCCACATCTTCAGGTCTCTCGAGGCGGCAAACAGGGATTCGAATCCCGAACTGTTCCGGCTAGCGCTCAAGCTGGCGACAGGCGCGGGCAAGACGACAGTCATGGCGATGTTGATCGCCTGGCAAGCGATCAATGCCGCCCGCCAGCCTAATTCGAGCCTGTTCTCCCGCGGTTTTCTCCTTGTTGCCCCCGGGATCACGATCCGCGACCGGCTTCGCGTCCTCCTGCCGTCGGATCCCGACAACTATTATGTCACGCGCGAGTTGGTGCCGCCGGACATGATATTTGATCTCGGCAAGGCAAAGATCGTTATCACCAACTATCACGCCTTCCAGCGCCGCAAGGCGCATGACCTCAACCCTGTCGGCGAACGCCTCATGCAGGGACGCACGGGAGCCGCAATCGAGAAACAAGAAACCGAGGGTGAGATGCTGCAGCGCGCCTGCGGCGAACTCCTTCCCCTCAAGAACATCGTCGTCATCAATGATGAGGCGCACCATTGCTACCGGGAACGGCCTGGCACGGATGAAGAGGCGGAAGCCAAGGGCGAGGACAAGGAGGAGGCAAAGAAGAATAACGAGGCCGCTCGCCTCTGGATCTCCGGCATCGAAGCCCTGAAGCGCAAGGTCGGTCTTCGCGGTGTCTACGACCTGTCAGCGACGCCCTTCTTCCTGCGCGGCTCGGGCTATGATGAGGGAACGCTGTTTCCGTGGGTCGTGTCCGACTTCTCCCTGGTCGATGCGATCGAATGCGGTATCGTCAAGCTGCCCCGGGTGCCCGTCGCGGACAACGCGGTCAACGCGCCCACGCCGATCTACAGAAACCTCTGGGATCACATCGGCAAGAAGATGCCGAAGAAGGGCGCCGGCAAGTCAGGGGACCTGGATCCTCTTAGTTTGCCAAGTGAGCTTCAGACGCCCTTCATTCGCTTTATAGCCACTACAAGGAGACGTACGAGGACTGGGAACGCGTCCCAATCGACGTGCCGCCCGTGTTCATTGTGGTCTGCAACAACACTGCGAGTTCGAAGCTAGTCTATGAGTGGATCGCCGGATGGCAGCGCGAGCGCCAAGGCGGGATGCAAACCATCCACACGGGCCACCTCGACCTGTCCCGAAACTTCGACGAACGCACGGGCGAGCCCCTGCCCCGTATGAACACATTGCTGATCGATTCCGAGCAGCTTGAATCCGGCGAGGCTCTGGACCCGAATTTCCGCCAGATGGCCGAAGCCGAAATTGACCTGTTCCGGCGCGAGAAGCAGGAGCGAGAGGGAGCAGCAGCTGGAAGCATCTCGGACTCGGAACTCCTGCGCGAGGTGATGAACACGGTTGGCCAGAAGGGTCGACTTGGCGAGAAAATCCGCTGCGTCGTCTCCGTCTCGATGCTGACCGAAGGTTGGGACGCCAACACGGTGACCCACATCCTCGGCGTGCGCGCCTTCGGCACGCAGCTGCTGTGCGAACAAGTGATCGGGCGCGGCCTACGCCGCCAATCCTACGAGCTCAACCCGCAAGGCCTGTTCAACACCGAGTATGCCGACATCATGGGCATTCCGTTCGACTTCGCGACGGAGCCGCAGAAGGTCGTCCGTATCCCGCCAAAGAAGATTACCCGCGTGCAGGCAATGAAGGAGCGGGAGCGGCTCGCCATCCGATTCCCGCGGGTTGCAGGATACCGCACGGAACTGCCGCCGGACCGCATCTCGGCCTCCTTCTCGCAGGATTCGACGCTCACCCTCACTCCGGAAATGGTCGGACCGACCAGCGTGCGGCTTGAGGGACTCGTTGGTGAAGGCATCGACATGTCCCCTGCGGCGCTCGACGACATGCCCGCGAATACCGTCAGCATGCACCTGACCAAACGGCTGATCGAGCTCTACTTCCGCGACGGCGACCAGGATCCGCCCTATCACCTGTTCAGCCAGGTTCAGCCGATCACACGCCGATGGCTGCGCGAGCACGTCAAGACGGTCGGTGGAACTAGAATCGGCATGCTCACCTATGCGGAGCTGGCAGAAAAGGCCGCGAACTTGATTTACAGCGGTATCGCGCGGGAGGCCGGCGCGGACGGTGCCACGGTCCTCAAAGCGATGCTCGATCCCTACAACCCGGCCGGCACGACGAACTTCGTTGCCTTCAACACGACCAAGGCCAACCTCTGGAAGACCGCGCCGGACAAGTCGCACATCAACTACGTCGTCTGCGATTCCGACTGGGAGGCCGAGTTCGCCCGGGTGGTGGAATCACATCCGGGGACGCTCTCCTATGTCAAAAACCAGGCGCTCGGCTTCGAGGTGCCGTACCGCCTTGGCTCGACCACGCGGCGCTACCTGCCGGACTTCATCGTCCGGATCGACGATGGGCACGGTCCCGACGATCCGCTGCAGCTGGTTGTCGAGATCAAGGGGTTCCGCGGGGTCGACGCGCAAATCAAGGCCGAGACCATGGATTCGCTATGGGTGCCGGGGTCAACAATATCGGCACCTTCGGCCGTTGGGGCTTCGCCGAGTTCCGCGACGCCTTCGCCCTTGAGGAGGAGTGGAATAAATTGATCGATGCGCTGATGGTCGCAAAAGGAGAAAAACACAGTGTTTGACAGCACGAAGCAAACGCTCAAAACGCTGTTGGAGCAGGTGAATGACGGCAAGCTTCAGCTGCCTGATTTCCAGCGCGGATATGTCTGGAACGAAGATGCCGTGGTGAGCCTCCTTGCCAGCATCGCGAAAGCTTATCCCGTCGGTGCCCTTCTGACGCTCGAGCGCGGTGGATCGGTGAACTTCAAGTTCCGACCAGTCGAGGGGACAAAGACTGACAGCGAAAATCCCGAAGCGCTTCTGCTGGATGGTCAGCAACGAATGACCTCGCTCTATCAGTCAATCTATTCGGATCGGCCTGCGAGGGTGAAAAATACCCAGTCGGAAATCGTCGAACGCTACTTCTATCTCAATCTCAAAAAGGCGCTGGCTGACGGCGATTTTGAAGACGCGATTGAAACAGTTCCGCCGAGCCGCATTCGAATGAAGGCCTTTGCGCGGGAAATCGACCTTGACGTCTCCACCCCTGCCCTTGAGTTCGAACAGCACATGTTCCCGCTGAACCGATGTTTCGACGAAAAGGACTGGGTGTACGGATGGCGCGACCATTGGAAGGCGCAAGACGTCGATATCTACGAGATGGACAAGACGTTCGACCGGCAGATACTCGATCGAATCCAACGATACGAAATGCCCATCATCAAGCTCACCAAGGACAACGAGCGCGAAGCCGTCTGCACCATATTTGAAAAGGTTAATGTCGGCGGGGTCAAACTTGATGCGTTCGAACTCGTCACGGCGATCTTCGCGGGGACGGGCGAAGGTTTCGACCTTCGCGAGGACTGGTGGGGAACCAAGTCGCAACATGGGCGCCTCGGGCGCATCCGCGGCAATACCAAGCCCGATGGTGTCTTCGCGAAGCTGGCAAGCACAGACTTCCTCCAGGCCTGCACTTTGCTACACACCATGGACGTGCGTCGGCAGCGCGAGACCAATCCGATTCCAGGCGCTCAGTTGCCGCAGATCACGTGCAAGCGAGACGCCCTGCTAGCGTTGCCGCTTGGAGCCTATCAGCACTATGCGGACCGTATTGAAGCGGGGTTTATTGAGGCAGGCAAATTCCTCGCCGAACAGAACATCGTCTACCAGCGTGATCTTCCGTATCCGCCGCAGGTTGTTGCGTTGGCCGCGCTATTCGCAAGCGTTGGAACCACATTGGCCAACAATGCGACCATACGTGCCAACCTTGCGAAATGGTTCTGGGCCGGCGTCTTGGGCGAGCACTATGGCGGCGGAACGGAGACCAAGATTGCACGCGACGTGCCTCAACTGATCGGTTGGCTGGAGCATAACCAGTCCGCGCCGACCATTTTCCAGGACGTCACGTTCGTATCAAACAAGCTGATGCGTTTGCGACGGCGCCAATCAGCTGCCTATAAGGGTTTTCATGCCCTTTTGATGCGGGAAGGCTGCCGCGACTTCGTTTCTGGGAAACCCTTCGACCTCATGACTCTCTGGAGCGAAGCCGTCGATGTCCATCACATCTTCCCGCAATCATGGTGCCGTAGCCAGGGCAAGGCCATCGAGCAATACGATTCCATCGTGAACAAGACGCCGTTGTCGGCAGCCACAAACAGATACATCGTCCGGGGCGATGCCCCCTCCGTCTACCTGAAGCGGATCGAGCAGGATCACAAGATTTCGTCGCTGGAGCTGGATGCGATCCTCAAGACGCATCTCATTCCGGTGCAGCACCTGCGTGCGGACAACTTCGAGGCGTTTTTCGAAGAACGCATGGCGCTACTGGCCGGCATGGCTGGGAGCGCCATGGGAAAGGCCAGTGTCGACGCCGTCGCGTTCGAGGAGACCGCTGCGCCCGACGACGCGTTGTTTGATGAGATCGAAACAGCGGATGCGGCGTAGGAGCGGCCCAGGAATGACGATCGCGGCGGAGTGACCATGGTCAAATACGGCCCCTACAACGATTTGAAGACCGACGTGATAAAGCGTTTCTGGCAGCACATGATCCGGCGGCACCGCGAAGAGATTCGCCACGGCCTCGCACAGCCTCGTGGCGCGCGCTGGCACGCCATTCCGGAACTGGGTCTGGAGATCAGCATCACCACCGGCATCGACTTCGTCCGCGTCTTAGTCCGCACGATGGAAGGCGGGAAAGCGTCGAAACTGCGCGAGCGCCTGACGCACTGGCAGGAGGAACTGGTCCCCGCACTTGGCGCCCCGTTGAAAAGCTCAGGCGAGAGCGACAGGTTCTTCTCAAGCAGGCTTGATCTTGACATGAACGACGAAGGCAATTGGGACGCCGCGGCCGATTTTCTCTGGGACACCTCGCAGCGCTATGAAAAGGCCCTGCGCGAAACTCTGGGTGGGACCGAAGCATGACCGACCCACGCGAGCCCCACTTCGTGGCACAGGAACGCGCACGTCAATCGGCTTTCTTTAAAGCGCATCTTCCCGGCGAAGGAGGGTTTGAGGGAAGCGCCTATCGCCTTGCTCCTTCGAACCGCCTTTCGAACCTCAACCCCGGTATCCGCGACATTGCTGCGCGCTATTTTTCTGACAACGCCATTGCCTGGCATCAGCACGCCGCTCACGGGCTTTCCTCGCAGGTCTGCTGTCTGAATTTCCTGATGCCTCTCGCGACGCGTCCAGAATTGTTGGCGCGTCTGGTCCAGCAGGCCATCGGCGGTGAGCTTCCGGAAATGCTGGAGGTCGAGAAAGGACCGGACGGCGAACCCTGGTTCGTCGGCTTCGAATGGATCGGCCGCAAGGATTACCTCAACGAATGGCCCCGAACTGGATCGCCGAAGCGCGGCGCCAACGTCACCAGCGCCGATGCTGTTGTGCGCTTCCGACAGGCGCAGGCGGGCCGGGTCGAGACCTTGCTGATCGAGTGGAAGTACACCGAGTCCTACGGCGCTCCGCCCGAACCGAAGCGCGAAGCGGAGCGTCTTCGCCGATACCAGAACATTGCCTTCGCACCGTTCGGCCCGTTGCGCAGCAATGCCGACTTGAAACTTCCCGACCTGTTTTGGGAACCGTTCTATCAGCTATTCCGCCAGCAAATGCTGGCGTCTCGCATGGAAGCTGTCCAAGAGGATGGCGCGGAGCGTGCCCGTGTGCTCCACATCGCTCCCGCAGCGAACAGACGCCTGACCCGTGTCACCTCACCCGCAATGCGTCCGCTGGGCGACAACGCCTTCAAGTCTACCGCTCGCTGCTGATCGAAACCGACGACTTCATCAGCCGCTCGACTGAATCCCTGTTCTCGCCGCTTGTCGAAGATGCGTCGACAGACGATGCCTGGGCAAAATATCTTCGCAGTCGCTACGCCTTCCTGGCCGACCCGGCCAGATCCTCCTGGGATGAAATGACCACGGCATAAATACCACCTTCGACGGGACAGGACTGGGAATCTAAATATTCAGATGGGACCACACAGGGGGAAAATATGGCAAACTACAAGGATGGTGTAGTCCGGGACGGATCTACGATCGGTTCCGGCACCGCATTGGGCAATCTCAGGAATGGAGTCATCCGCAAAGGTGGGTCATTGCCCGGCTCGGGCGTCGCCATGGGCAATGTGAAGGACGGTGTGATCCGGAATGGCTCGTCCGTGGGATCTGGAACGGCGATCGGCAACATCAAGGATGGTATCGTGCGGAACGGATCGAGCAAAGGAAGTGGCTCGACTGTCGGAAAGGTCTCGGACTTCACGATCAAAGGCATCGAGCGCGAACGCGACGATGAGATCGTCGCCGTCTATCACTTCCTAATCAAGAAATTTCTCTGACGACCTGATTGGACTGCCTGATGGCCAAAACGCCAATACAAAAAGCCGTCGATGCCCTTACCCACGATGCCGCGCGGCGCATCAACGTGCCGACGGCCGAGATGGCGTCGCTGTTTGAGCAGCAGCAGGAGATTCTGGGCAATGTCGAGCGCGAGATGGCGATGCCGCGGCCTCGCCCGCTGACCAATGGCGAGACGCGTGAGCGCGATGGCGATCTCGACCCGCAGATCGTCTGGAACGGCGCGAAGATCCGCATCACGAAGGAGCAGATGCGTCAGCTTGCCGAGACGGGCGAGCTCGAGCTCGGCGATGCGCAGCTCGTCTGGCGCGGCAAGGATCGGCAGGACTGGTCCGACCTCGTGGTCAACGCGCCGCCGATCTACCGCCAGGAGGCGATCCACCCGAAGCACCTGATCGACGATCTCAGGCGCATGTCGGACCGCGCCCGCGAGAGTGGGGCCGAGCAGCCCAACCTCTTCGCTGATTTCAATGGCATCACCGATCCGGAGGCGCGTGCCGAGTTCTACCAGCACGCCCAGCACTGGACGAACCGCTTCATCCTCGGCGACAGCTTGCAGGTGATGGCAAGCCTCGCCGAGCGCGAGGCGATGCGCGGCAAGGTGCAGTGCATCTATTTCGACCCGCCCTACGGCATCAAGTTCAATTCGAACTGGCAGGTCTCCACCCTCGCGCGCGACGTGAAGGACGGGAAGAAAGAGGATGTCTCGCGCGAGCCGGAACAGGTGAAAGCCTTTCGCGACACATGGAAGGACGGCATCCACTCCTACCTCACCTATCTGCGCGACCGTTTGATGGTCGCCCGCGAACTATTGACGGAGAGCGGCTCGATTTTCGTCCAGATCGGCGACGAGAACGTGCACCGAGTGCGAGCGGTCATGGATGAAGTGTTCGGCGAGAAGAACCACATCACCACTCTTAGTGTCCAGAAGACATACGGGTTTTCGTCAGATGCGATCTCGAATGTAATCGACTATGTCATCTGGTTTGCGCGTAGCAAAGCTTCAGCCAAGATTCGCCCACTCTATCGAGCAAAGCCCTATGTAGTCGGTGAGGGCAATGCGACCTGGTTGCTTCTCGACGAAAACAGCCACCGCGGCGTGTCGGCAAAGGAGAAAGATGGGGAATCGATACCAACTGATGCGCGACCATATAACCCCGACAACCTTATCTCACAGGGGCGTGCCTCGGATCGTCAGCCGCTGGAGTACCGCGGCGTAAAGGATGACCCATGGAACAAGAACTCTCATTGGAAACCGAATTATCCAGTGGGAATGCAGCGTCTAATACGGGCAAACAGAGTACATGTGGCCGCAAACAGCTTTAGATACCGCCGGTTCCATTCAGATTTCGCCGTTTTGCCATACTCGAACATTTGGACAGACACCGGAACGGGCAACTTCACGGATGAGAAGGTATATGTAGTCCAGACGGGATCGAAGACCGTCGAAAGATGCATTTTGATGGCAACCGACCCTGGCGATCTCGTCCTCGACCCAACCTGCGGTTCCGGCACGACGGCCACGGTTGCTGAGCAATGGGGGCGGCGTTGGATCACCATCGACACTTCGAGGGTCGCTCTGGCGTTAGCGCGCACGAGGCTGATGTCGACACGTTATGCCTACTACCTTCTCGCCGACAGTGTGGAGGGCCGCGATAAGGAATATAAAGTTTCGGGCAAGGTTCAGCCCCAGACATCAAGCTCGGGCGACGTACGTCAGGGATTCGTCTACGACCGCGCGCCACATATTATGCTTAAGGACATTGCCAACAATGCCGCGATCGACGTGATCTGGGAGAAGTGGCAGGAGGTCCTGGAGCCATTGCGCCGTGAGCTAAACGAGAAATTGCAGAAGACGTTCGAGGAATGGGAAATCCCGCGCAACCTCGACCAGTGGCTGGAGACAAAGGACGGCATCGCCAAGGCCGGCCTTGTCAGCGCCCGGGTGCGGGAGCTGCACAAGGGCTGGTGGGAAGGCCGGATCGCGCGGCAGAAGGAGATAGACGACTCGATCGCCAAGGCCGCGGATGTCGAGATGCTCTACGACCGTCCCTATGAGGATAGGACCAAGGTGCGCGTTGCCGGCCCCTTCACGGTCGAGAGCCTGTCGCCGCACCGCGTCGTCACCTCGCGCGACGACACGCTGGCCGGCGAACTATCGGCCACCGAAGGCACCATGCAGCCCGCGCCGAAGAACGTGCCGGACCAGGATTTCGGCCAGATGGTGCTCGACCATTTGCGCTCCGCCGGTGTCCACCAGCAGGAGCGCCGAGACACGATCCAATTCAACTCGGTCGAACCCTGGCCGGGCAACTGGCTGGCGGCCGAAGGCCGCTACACGGATGGTGACGGGCGCGAGAAGCGCGCGGGAATCCTGATCGTCCGGAATTCGGTACTCTGACTCGCTCCAACATCACCGCTGCCGCGCGCGAAGCTTCCGAAACCCGTTTCGACGCGCTGATCGCTTGCGCGTTCAACTTCGAGGCCCAGGCGAGCGACCTCAACCGGCTCGGCCCCCTGCCGATCCTGAAGGCGCGTATGAACCCCGACCTGCACATGGCCGAAGACCTGAAGAATACGGGCAAGGGCAATCTCTTTGTCGTCTTCGGCGAGCCGGACATCGACCTGATCGAAACGCCCGAGGGCCAGCTCCAGGTGAAGGTCAACGGTGTCGATGTGTTCGATCCCTCGACCGGCGACATTCGTTCGACCGACACCAAGGGCATCGCGGCCTGGTTCGTCGACACCGACTATAACGAGGAGAGCTTCTTCGTCCGTCACGCCTACTTCCTCGGCGCCAATGACCCCTACAAGTCGCTGAAAGACGGCGCTGAAGGCCGAGATCGACGAGGACGCCTGGTCGACGATGTATTCGGATACATCTCGGCCGTTCCCACGGCCGCGGACGGGGAGGATTGCGGTGAAGGTCATCAATCACTTCGGGGATGAGGTATTGAAGGTTTTCGGGGTGTGAGGGATGGCGCGGATTGAACCATGATCCGGACGAAGGCTGCGAGTGGCGAACGATGCGCCAAGATTTGCTTTTCCACTCGTGACTGAACCCACAGACCGACAAGTAATGGAGAGAGAATGCGCAGAGAGATAGCCGACGCGATTTTGTCCGGTAACAACTTGAACTACCGTAAGTGGCTTGCTCAAGAAGCCGGTGGGTTGGCGTTGAGGATTGCCAACTTGGATGAAATCCCTCCCCTCGCCATCCTGCCTCTCGCAAAGATCGCCGCGTATGGCGAGGCCAATGCACGCCGATTGGCTATAGCGTGCGACATGGAATTAGATGATCTTCAAGACCACATCGACGCCCTCTGCGAGGTTGGTTTTGCCGAGGAAACTGCCAACGGCTTCAATATTACACCGTTGGGAGAAAGAGCATTTATCGCTGTTGGTAAGAATATGATTATTCGCGAGCGACTTGAACTAAAGGGGAGACTAGAACAAATCGGCAATTTGTACGATAAGATGAATAATGCTGATATTGAATTCCATTAACATGACCGTTTGCTCCGTCCTTCGACGACCTATCGGAACGCAACCGTGAGCAATGCCCCTTACAACGGCTACAGCTGGCAACAACGGTCGAGGATTATTCCCGCGCATCGCAAGTTGACAGGTCGGAACCAGCCTTTCGAAGCCGAGCCCTGTGCGATGTGTGGTGATCCCCACCGTCCACCGGGCGAATGGCATTCGGAGGACTATTCCGAGCCGTATGCCTTTCAACCGCCGCAGTCATACCCACTCTGCAAACCTTGCCATGCCAGGTTGCACAAACGCTTCAATGCCTTGCCTGGCGAGTGGGAACTGTTCTGCCTGCATGTTGAGGCGGGTGGATATGGCTCGGAGTTCGTCCAATTGCGAACTCTTCCAGAGCGGCGAGCGCTGGGTGAAGAGATCGCGTCCGGGCACAAGGTAGAGCTGCCAATCATCCGCGCCCGATCGCCTGGACCCTATTGGTGGCGGTCCTTGACGCTCGATCCGGAATCACTGCTGGCGCCTTGGGCACGGCCCCGGCCTTTGCGACCGAGGCCAGACGTCGCCGCGTTCCGCCTCGCATTCGAGGAGGCGGGACTCTCCGATCGCGACAGTGCGTTTCTTCGCGTACATGCCAACGCGCCACGCCGCACCGCTACAATGCGGATGCTTGCGCAAGAAGCCATGGGCAAAGACGATCCGAAGACGGCAAATCTGCTCTACGGCAAACTGGCGGGCCGTCTGACATCCTTGCTTCAATGGAAGCCGGACCTCCGCAACGACGGCTCGCCCGTCTGGATGAGCCTCCTCGCCGAGGGTTGGTATCCGCCAGATCGCGAATACGAATGGACGATGGTTCCATCGGCCGCTGAAGCAGCGAGGAGCCTGGTCGTTGGGAAGTCTGCTTGAGAAAATGGGATTAAGAATGCCGTTTCCAGACAGAGCGCTGGTTATCCGTGAGCCTTGGATAGGACTCATCCTGCGAGGCCGAAAGACATGGGAGATGCGTTCAAGGCCTACGCGCGTTCGCGGAACGATTGGGCTCGTTCGTGCGAAGAGCGGCCTGATTGTAGGAGTCGCAGACCTCGTTGACAGTGTGTCTCCGCTCAACCGGGTCAACTACATGAGCCACGGCGACCTCCACGCTATCCCCGCGTCGATGCTCGATGATGTTATGGCCAATGGTTGGATCTATCCCTGGGTTCTGGCGAACGTCCGTGCGCTGCCTTCGCCGGTTCCATACCGGCACAAGTCCGGCGCTGTCACTTTCGTTACGCTTGAGAGAGAAGACGTGGAGGCGGCGGCTCGCCAACTGAGTGTGCCGCTTGAGAAAATCCAGGCGGGTGGCTTTCTCCCTTCCGGGTCGCATCCCTCAGTGGATCACCCCATCAAGGAAGTCGGGAGCCTTGCGCCAACGACAGCGAGCGCTGGCGTTGGACGTATATCGAGCAAACCAAAGTCGCGCCCGACTGTCTCGGTGACCGTAACTCCGCTTACCGAACCACGCTCGTCGACCAGTCCTGTAGCTGCTGGGCATGCGATCACCCTTACGGACGGCGCAATTCGAAACGGCAACCTGAGTCTCAACTCCATACGTCACCTTATTCCAGCAGGTGGCGTAGGTGGAACCAACAAGCACGATTTGGGCCGTCCTTTCATCGTTCGCTTTGATCCAGGCGGCGTGCACGAAACAGATGTTGCGGGAGATAAGATGCTCCTTCGATGCCGCGCTGCAGTGCGCCACTTCTTCGGACAAGCAGGCGCAAAGGAAGGCGACATTGTCCGAGTCGATCGGCCGGATACCCGCACGCTCTCGTTCACGTTGCAGGGGCGATAACTGATGCCCACGATCCTCGCCGACAGTTTCACCGCCTCCCTCGCCAGGCTCGCCAATGACGAGCAGAAGCAGGCGCAGTTGACGGCTTATACACTGATGACCGAGCCGGATCGGCCCAGTCTTCAATTCCACCGCATCGACAAATCCAGGGATCCGAATTTCTGGTCCGTGCGGGTCAACCGCGATCTGCGCATCATCGTACACAAGACCGGTGGGAGCCTGATGCTCGCCTATGTCGACCATCATGACGACGCCTACACATGGGCGGAACGCCGTCGCATCGAGACGCACCCGGCGACCGGCGCCATCCAGATCGTGGAGGTACGCGAACGCGTCGAAGAGATCCCCTCACCTGCCGCCCCAGCCCAGACGGAAATGACCTTCGAAGCTCCGGCTGCAGTTCCGCCGATTTTCGGGCGGCTAGGAGAGGAACAAATCCTGTCTGTCGGTGTGCCGGAGGACTGGATCGCCGATGTCCAAAAGGCCACGGAGGAATCGTTCTTCACGCTTGCCGGACATCTCCCTCAGGAAGCGGCCGAGGCACTGCTGGAGTATGCCGCAACGGGTATTCTTCCGCCACCAGCGCTGCCGGTTGCAAATCCCCTGGCCCATCCCGACACGATGCGCCGGCTCCGGGTCCTGGAGGGCGTCGAAGAGCTTCAGGCGGCTCTCGATGCACCCTTTGAGAAATGGGCAGTCTTTCTTCATCCGCTTCAAAGGCAGGTCGTCGAGCGCGACTATTCCGGCCCGGTGCGCGTGGCCGGTTCGGCGGGGACGGGCAAAACCGTCGTGGCGCTGCATCGTGTCATGCGAATTCTGCGAAGTGATACCGAAGCTCGCGTGTTGCTCACCAGCTTCTCTGATCCTCTCGCCGAGTCCCTGGAAAGGAAGCTCGCAATCCTTGCGGGCGGCCGACAAGACATCACAGACCGCGTCACGGTGGCGTCGTTCCGGCGCATCGCCGAAGAGCTGTACGCTCTGACCACAGGTCGAAAGGCCCATGTGGCCGACCGGGAGACTGTTAGGAAGCTCGTCGAGATGGCCGCTGCCGACACCGGCGTCACCGGCTTCTCGTCTCGCTTCCTGCTTTCGGAGTGGGAAAACGTGGTCGACGCCTGGCATATCGAGAGCGCGGACGCTTACGCGGACGTGCCACGCATGGGCCGCAAGAACCGGCTCGGCCAAAAGCAGCGCGAGACATTATGGCAGGTCTTTTCGCGCGTTCGCGAAGGACTGCGTCAGCGAGCGCAGTTTACGCCAGCAGCGCTGTTCCAGCACGTAACTGCCACCTATGCGGGGCGGAAAGAGAAGCCCTTTTCCCATATAGTGGTGGACGAGGCCCAAGATCTTGGGGTGGCGGAACTTCGTTTCCTCGCTGCTATCGCGCCGGCGGCGCCAGAAGCGCTCTTTTTCGCGGGAGACATTGGGCAACGCATCTTCCAGCAACCGTTTTCCTGGCTTGGATTAGGCATCGACGTCCGTGGCCGTTCATTCACGCTCAAGGTGAATTACCGCACTTCCCAGCAGATCCGGCAGATGGCCGATCGGCTTCTTCCTCGGATGATCCGCGATGTGGACGGGCTGGAAGATGATCGCCGCGATACCGTGTCAGTGTTCGACGGCATCGAGCCGGAAGTGGTAATCGCCGATGACGAGGTGGCCGAGAGAGAAGCGGCGGCCACTTTCATCCGTAGCTCCTTGGACAACGGTATCGCGCCGCGAGAAATCGCTATTTTCGTTCGCTCTGCCGAGCAGCTTCCGAGGGCACGCGCAATCGCCGAGTCTGCCGGATTGTCGTTCAGGACTGCCACGACGCGTCGGCAGGACGAAGAATCTGCTCTCGTCGGCATCATGCACCTCGCGAAGGGGCTCGAATTCCGTGCCGTTGCCGTCGTCGCCTGCGATGAAGGCGTGCTGCCGCTCGCAGCCCGGGTGGCGGATGTCGCCGACGAATTCGAATTGGACGAGGTAATAGCCACGGAGCGTCAGTTGCTCTATGTCGCCGCGACGCGAGCGCGGGACCGTCTGTTCGTATCTGGCGCACAGCCGGGATCAGAATTTCTCGAAGGCTTCTCGTAGAAGTCGCTCAATTAGCAGCGCTGGGTGGAATCAGCATTTTTTGATTTCCGCTGAGAGCTGACCCGGGGATTGGACTGAACCCCTCGGGCTGGAGCACCGGGACACTGATACGCTCGATAGGCCTTGAACGGGGAAGGCTCATGAAGTCACGAGGTCCATCTTGGTCGACGTTTAATACATCGTTGCAGAACCCATCGTCTGCCGATAGGAAGCGACGAAGCACGGGGCGGTCGCATGGCTTTCACTACAGGATATTTCCTCATCGTAACGAAGTCGGCGGACTTCGACTCGAAGAAGCCGCTTAGGCTCGTACCTTTCAAGGAATACTGGTGCATCGAGGATAAGAACTGGGGCGTCGGCGATATCTTCGTTTGCGAGCGTGAAGATGCGGCCCGGCGGCTCTTTGATTTCAAGAAAATCTGCAGCCGCAAGTATGGCCACGAGACCTCCATGCGGTTCGCCCGGACGCTCACGCGAGCCGGAGCGGCCAAGAAGGGTTTTGCTGGTGAAGGCGAGATCATTGAGTATTTCCGCCCCACACGGGAGGAGGCGGAGCAGTATGCGAAGGAGGACAGGGAAATGGAATTTACCCTGGCCCGTGAGGACCTCGCCAGGTATCGCGAAATGATCGACACGGCGCACAGGCGCTTTCCGAAAATAGATCAGTCCGCCATTCCGGCTCCGTGGCCGGACGATCCCACGCGGGAGGTAATCCACGTCGACCACTACGTCTGCGGGCTGGCCAGGTGCGGAGCCATTTCAGAGGCCGAGATGGTAGAGTTCCGGAAGTCGCTGAAAACCGGATACTCGGATCATCGATTCACCGCACTGGCTGACGAGATCGTCATGGTGCCGAACGACTAGGCTGCCCCCGCTGAGGGTGCCGGCGTCGCACAGCCTGTCGGCAACACATAATGAATGATAATCTTGCATTATCAGTAGCTTAGTCTCTTGTCATTGCCCACGACAAGGGCGGCAACCTCTCGATCCTCGCTTCAGATTACTCCCCAGGCGCGAAACCTTCCTCTGCCCGTCATCTCGCGCAGGCCAAGCTCGCCGATCAGATTGAGCGCCCCCTGTTTTGTCACCTTTAGCCGCTCCTGGATCATGCCCGTCGAGACGAGCGGCCGCGAGAGTACCAGCTCGACCAGGTCGGGCAATTTTGAGCTGGCGCGCCGTTGTTTGAGCCGGCGCTCCATCTGGCTTTTCGCCATCACCAGCCGGTCGTGCTCCTTCAGCCCCACGAGTGCGGCCTCATGGATCGCATCGAGGGAGGCCAGCAGCCGATCGCCGCGATTGCGCGCCCGCCTCCGCTCACGCGGAATGCTTTTGGCGCCGAGATGCAGGCTGGCGAGATGGCTGGCGGCAAGACCCTCCTGGCGCAGCAGTGCAGCCACGAGCAGTGGCCCGAGCCACGTGGCATGCTGCAGCACCTCGATGTCCGACCAGGCTTCGAGCAGGACCGCAGCGCGCAGGACGACTGGTTGCTCCCGCGTTTCCGCGAGCACAGCCAACCATTCGGCCAGCCGTTCTTCCTCATTCCAGTCGAGATCGTAGATCAGGCCGTTTTGCGGCTCCGGCCGGTCGTCCGGCCGCGCCGCTTTCACCCGCACGTCGGCGCCGCTCAGAATCTTCGACGAGCGCGCCAGGACGGCATCGATCTCGGCAAATTCTTCGGCCAGCCGGTTAGCCTCGGCGTCATCGCGATCGTCGGCTTCCACAGAGGCAGTTCCAGCCCCCTCCCCGTCCCGGCTTTTTTGGCCCGCCGCCGGCATGGCGCCGCCGCGACCGGTCAGCGCCAAAAGCCCGTCGCGGCTGAGCGCCCAGTCCGGCTTTTGCGCAAAAATCCGCCGGCGGGTTCGCAGCACCGCGTGCGCCCGGGTGAGTTCGTGGGTCGGGGTGCGGATGTCCATGTGGGCATCGTGCAGCACGAGGTCCTCGAGGTGGACGAGTTCGCCCGCGAGCCAGAGCGCGGAAGCCGCGTCGGCAAAATGCTGGCGCTCGACAAAGCCGTCGCGGACCGGCGATCGGGCGACCCGCTCGTCGAGGCGGACCAAAACCTCGGTGGCGCGGGCAACCGGCCCGATCAGGGTTTCCAGGGGCGGTTTGTCGAGCGTGTAAGCCATTGTTTTCATGATGGCTGATTCGCGTTGGTCAAGCTAGTAAGGGTCTCACTGGACTTACGTCGTGTTTCTTCAGGGAGAAAGATCACTATCGATAATGACCTCTTATCGATAGTGATGGTTTTTGACCCGCAAATCAGCCAGAATCGTCCTCCAGATGACCGCCGGCGTCGTACGGTCGGCGTTCTGGGCGGCCATTTCTGGCCAATAGACCAATAGAGAAGCACCCGGCATGCCCGAGCAAAAAACCGTCCGCCTGCCCGATCCCGCTTCCGTCGAAACCGTGCTCGCAGCTCTGCAGCCGCAGTCGGCCGACGCCGAACTCGCCCCGGCCCTGAACAAGGCTTTTGCGGGCTTCGCCTTTACCGTCGCGAGGATCAAAGACCCCTACTGGTGCAACCCACATGCTGTCGTCGCTGCCGACGGCATGCGCCGCGGCGACCATCGCGCCTGGTGTCGAGCGCGCTCTGGCCGATGTCGGCGGCGACCTCACCGCCTTCTGGAACCGGCATCGCGAGAGCGGCGAAAAATTCACCGAATGGCGGGGAGTGAGCGCATTTGCCTTCGCGCCCACCGGCCCCGGCACCGCCGACTTCGTCCAAATTTCGCTCGGCCGCGAGAGGGAACATCTGGCCGGCCCGGTGGTCGATCGCGACTATCGCCCCACCAGCGCCGACCAGCTGTTCGAACCGACCTGGGTTTCTCGCGAGTCCGCGGTTGAGGCGCGTCAGCTCGCCGGACCGGTCTACCGGCTGCGCGGCCGCACCGGCGGCGGCATCGTCCACATGAGGAGTTTTTTGGCGCGCCGCCGCATTGAGCGCGAGCAACGCGAAGCAAGTCGGCCCGAACTCGAAAACCGCGTCATCCACGAGGTCGGCTCCGTGGGTGTGAGGGACATTCCGTTCCTGGACGCCAACCCGGACTGGTTCGATTTTTTTCCGCGTGAAAACCGCTTTTTTGCCGACTGGGCGCGATCCAGCTCCGCGGCTGCACGCATCTTTGACCACTGGGCCTTCGACATCCACGATTTTGAGGGACGCGGCCAAAAACGCGAGATCGGGTTTATTCCGCGGCCGCTGAAACATCCGGCCGAAAAGTTACTCGCTGGAGAGGGGGTGTCCGTGCACCGGCTGATGGAGCGGATCGAGGCGATCGACGAAGAAGTCGGCCTGCCCTTCGCCTGGCTTTTTCTGATGACCCACGGCCACTGGGTCGATCCGGATGTCGGCTACATCATCGCCGACGGCCTGCGCGCCGGGCGTGTGCGCCTGCCGGACAAGGACGCGGCCGTGCTGCTTGCCTGGGCCGACCGGCCCTATCTTTTCTGAGGGGCGTCATGGACCTTCGCCTGCCAAAACTCGCATCCGACCAGAAACTGCGTCGCGCCGAGGCGCTCGACGCGCTGGAGTCGGTGCTGCCCTTCGACCGCCGCGACTTTTTGGCCGACATCCTCACCGACGACGACGTCGAGACGCTGCGCCACCTGGCAAAGGAGGGGATGGGGGAGAATTCGCTGCGGGCGCTGGCCTCCGACCTCGGCTACCTCGAAGCCTGGTCGCTTGCCGCGACCGGTTTTTCGCTCCCCTGGCCGGCGCCGGAGGCGCTTTTGATCAAATTCGTCGCTCATCACCTGTGGGATCCGGCCAAACGGGAGACCGATCCAGCCCACGGCATGCCCGCCGAAGTCGCGATAACGCTGAAAGCTGAAGGGCTTCTGCGCAGCGACGGTCCGCACGCGCCCGCCACCGTGCGCCGGCGGCTGTCGAGCTGGTCGACCTTGACCAAATGGCGCGGTTTGCGCGGAAAATTCAACGCCCCTGGACTGCAAAGCGCGCTAAAACTGGCGGTGCGCGCCAGCGCCCGCCCGCGCGGCCGCAAGAGCAGGAAGGCGGTGACCGCCGATATTTTGGCCGCCCTTCTGAAAGCCTGTGCCGGCGACCGTCTCGTCGACCTGCGCGACCGCGCGCTTCTCATCACCGCCTTCGCATCCGGCGGCCGCCGCCGCAGCGAAATTTCGTCCCTGCGTGTCGAGCAGCTGGTTGAGGAAGAGCCTGTGCCGGCCGATCCGAAGGACCCGGACGGACCAAAGCTGCCCTGCCTAAAAATCCGGCTTGGCCGCACCAAGACGACACAGGCCGACACCGACGCTTTCGTACTGCTCGTCGGCCGCCCGGTGCTGGCCCTGAAGGACTGGCTCGAGCGCGCCGGCATCAGCGAGGGCGCCGTGTTTCGCGGCATCGACCGCTGGGGAAATTTGGAGAAGCGGGCCCTCACCCCGCAGGCCGTCAACCTGATCCTGAAACGCCGCGTCGCCGAGGCTGGGCTCGACCCGGCGGCGTTTTCCGCCCATGGCCTGCGCTCCGGCTATCTCACCGAAACCGCCCGCCGCGGCATTCCGCTGCCCGAAGCCATGCAGCAGTCGCAGCACCGCTCGGTCCAGCAAGCCTCGAACTATTACAATGACGCCGAGCGGACGCTCGGGCGGGCGGCAAGACTCATCGTTTAGAGAGAAACTGCCGGTTGCGGCGCCGACCTCCATCGCTATCCGCCGCTCGGCGGCAAAGCCCATCATCTCGCGCAAAAGATCAGCGTCAGGGGTCTTCACCACGAGTGTGCGCCGGTTCATCATGTCGTCGGTCATCGGTGGGTCGTTCGAATCAGGTTGGTGTGAGCAACGCGACCTTGCCGGCGAACATCGATGCCCCCGCTACGCCGCTCGCTACAGCGCCGTTGGAGGGCGCGCGCGCGAGCGACTTCGTCACCGCCGGGTACACCATGCGGCGGGGCACGATCGAGAACAACTCAACTCGTGGTACCGACCTGTGATGTGTGGGCTCCACGCCAATTTATATGGGACGCCGAACGTCAATGCCCGTCAGCTTCAAAGACATACTGTTAGCTTTCGAATTCGTCAATTTTGGGGGCACGGGAGAACACCAGGCCTTTCTGTGCAAGCAGTCAGGCGCGTTCTACTGGCATTCCGAATTCACCGGTGATTTGGACGAATTGCCGGATGATATCGACGACAGCGACAAATACGCCCAAATACCTGACAAGAAAGAACTCGACCTGGGCAAGCCGCTCGTACTGGACTTCGCCCGCCAATTTCTGCCTGACAACGTCGGTGACGTTCAAGAAATCTTCAGCAAAAGAGGCGCGTACGCAAGATTCAAGGATCTGTTGCAGCGAAGGGGTGCACTCGATCGGTGGTACGCTTTCGAAGCGAATGCGGAAGAAAGAGCGTTGCGGATGTGGTGCGATCACAATTCGATCGAGGTCGGTGACTGATATCGCCCCGAAAGCGTCGCGCGCCACCAGCAGCCGAAAACGTCCCTGCCCTTCGCGGATGCTTCATCGCCAGGACAGCTGGTCCTTTGGCAGCCGGCCGCTCGGGTCGAATACAGTTACCTTGTGCGGAAGATGCGGACCCCAGTCCCAAAGCACCAGGTTGCGATCCTCGGTCTCGGCACCGGGAGCAAAACTCGGAACCAGAATGCCGGCAATGCCTTGAGGCCGCAGTCGGTCATAGATCGACCATGACGCTGGGCGATTTCCATCGCTGAGAGCCGTCGCCCAGGCGCAGGCCATGTCCTCGAACGTGACGGAGAATTCTCCCCTCGTCTGCTCTGTCGTCAGGTCCGCAATGTCGTCGCAATCGACTTCGTAGGAGCATAGCACGCAAGGGTCGATCCGATGCGCGAAACCCTGGTTGGCTTCCTTGACCGCTGTCATGACGGTCAGCGCCAGATAGAGCGCCGGCACACCCTTGGGATTGAAGCGCGCACCTCTGCTCGCCGCTCCATCACCGGAAGTCGGCTTGAATGCCCAACGTGGATCGTGCGCCCTGTAGCAGGTTCCAGCAAACCTCAAGCAAAGCCGCCAACGGCCATGTGGTCGAGATAATCACGGACCGCAGCGGCCTTGCCCTCCTTCACAAGCGCTTCGGCGGTGCGTCCGCCGAATGCCGGAAGCGGCTGGGCTCGATACCAGGCCATCGCCTGTTCCTTGCCGCCCGCCCAATCCGCCACCCGACTGATGATCTCGAGCATTTCACGCAGGCGTCCCTGTGTCTTTACCGTCCGGCTGCGCTCAGACCGGTAGAGGGTCTCGCGAGCAAGACCGGCGGTCTGGGCCAACTGGCCCTTGGACATGCCAAAACCATCCGCGACCTGCTCGATTGCGATCTTCCCGCTCCGGTCCATATAGGACAAGACGAGAGGTTCGTTCTGCACGGGAATCTTGAGTGCCTGGCTCATAGGATCACTCCACCATATAAACAGCCACGTTTCTTGTGCAAAAAATATGGCATTTTTCGATAGTTTTCAAGTCCAGAAATCGAACCCGCTTGAGCGCCTGCAAGCGGATACCAAGGGGGAGCTGCTCAATGGTCCGCTTCGTCAGTTGAGAACCTGCTCCATCGAGCCCTAAGGCTTGGTCTCGTCGCAGAACCAGTCATCTCGTGACCTAGATCCGAGAGACTTCATCGCCGCCGCAGGGACCGCCGTCAGTTTATAGTCCGCGGCTGACGCTCAACATCTCCGAGCCGCTTGTACGCCACCCAGGCATCCGCAGGGACGGCGCTGCCGGCCCGCGCCAGCCAAGCCGCGCGATCGGCCTCGGTAAGTGAGTTCCACCACACCATCCCGGCGGTTTCATCGGGCGTGGGTTCCCGGTCGTGCTCGTTTCTCATGTCCTCGATCCTCGCATAGGGCTTTCTTGCCGCCAAGCGCTGCAGCCACGATCCACGCCCTATCGCGCGGATCAAACCCTGAGCCCTCGCTCGGCAAATCCCGGTACCCACACACTTATCCGGTCATCCGCGCCGTTGCCCCGTTGGCCTTCAGCGCCGCCATCAGCATCGGTCCGACCGAAAACTGCCCCGCCCGCGCTTTTTTGGTCAGCACCCGCAGATAGCCGCCTGCGGAGTTGATGTGCTGTGCCCTTTGCACAATGCAGGCAATCACCATTGCGGCGACCTCCTGGCCCATCACATGGCAGGCTTCCTCATATGCTGACGGCGAAACGCCAAGGTAGCCCCGCACCTGGGCCGCGGTGATCATCAAATCGCGCCAGTTGCCGATCCCGTCGACGGCGTAATCCGAAAATTCCGGGCAGGCCTTCAGCACAAGCCCTAGCGGATAGGTTTTCGGGGGCTCTGCGGTCCTCGTCCTTGGCTCGGCCGTCGACCCGCTTTTCTCTAAAGCCGGTTCAAATTCAAAAATAGAGTCGGTATTTGAATCAGATTGCTGCCGCTCGTTTTGGTAGTCATTGCCGCTCGGATTCGTGGATTTCATGTGAAATTCCAGCAGCTTATCCACTTCGTCATGCAATGCGGCCAGATCGCCCACGATCGGCTCGAGCTCGACAACGGAAGCTCGGCGCGGAATTGCCTCCACAACGGCGCGGAAACGCTTCCACAGGCCTCCCCAGTCGCCTGGCACATCTTCCTCAACCGCCGCCTCGACCAACTTCTGGATATCCCGGCGGTGCAAAGTGATCCGCTCACGCATAAGCCTGAGCGCCCTGTTGTGGGCGCGAACACGCTCAGCCGCCGCCTCGAACTCGTGAGCACGGGCCAGCAGCGGCGCCAGTGAGAAGCCAAATGCTTCCTCGATCTCCCCTCCCCGGCCCTTGCGCGCATAACGCTTGCCGTTCGGGCTGTCGCGACGGACGATCAGCCCGCAGTCCACAAGGGCTGCCAGGTGCCGTCTGACTGTGGGTTCGGGCATCCCATGAGCTCTAAGGGACAGCTGTGCGTTCGAGGGAAACACGATGAGGCCGTTTTCCTCACTCAGCTCGCTGTCAGGATAGAATGATAGCAGCGCATTCAGGACGGCCAGGGCGCGATCGCCAATGCCGACGATGCTTTTGCCCTCGCAGAGGTCGCGGTAGACCTGCCATTTCTCAACGACCCTGTCCTTGGGGATTTCACGTGAATCGTTTTGCGCTGCCAATATGGCAAGCGACATCGGCCGCCGCCCAAAGGGCGTCGTTGCAATACCAGTTTCCATTTCTTCCTTCGCCTTCAATTAGGCAAAAGAAATTTGCTCGCCGAATCGACGCCTAGACTCTTGACAGTGATTCGCGAAAATGTGATTCTCAGCTTGCTTAAGGATGAGAAGGGCTTCCGCGACGGTGACGTTCGGGGGCCTTTTTCTTTTGCGGGTTTAGTCTCCTGTTGCCTCTTCTTTCGACGTTCTGAATGCCTCGTAAAGGCTGTCCAGGTTCTCCGAAATGTATTCGCCGAACTCGGCCGCGTCTTTCGCTTTCAGCGCCAGACTGAAGGCCTTTCCATTGTTTCTAATCGTCGCGGCGACCGATTTGTCAGCCGGTGCCCAGGTTCTGTCGTTTCGCGGAGCTAGCCCTTTCCTGATTGCCTTATTGGATTTCGCTCCATTCAGAAAATCAAAGAGCAGGTTGAAACGCTCGTCAGAATCCGCAGCCGCGAAATCTTCACTGGCCACATAGCTCTTGGCAATTGGCGTCTTCTTGGGGTTCTCGACGAGTTTCCGAAGATCCAACCACCGGTCGCGTCCAATCCCTTTGGCCGGCCCAATCGCATCAATGACGACCGCGGGGATAGCTTTCGGAATCGTCAGCATCTTAGAGAGGGTCTGGTAGTCGACCGACAGAGCAGATTGGATGGTTTCGCGGCTGAAACCAAGCCCGTCCAGTTGCTGGGCGAACAGAACACGCTCGATAAACGTAAGATTGGCGCGGGCGGAGTTTTCCTGCCCCTGTGCGACAACGTGGTCGATGTCTGCCAGCGTCTTCACCACGGCGCGGACAGGCCTCCCGAGTTGTTTGGCAACTCTCACGCGTCGGTGTCCGAAAACGGCCATGTAGCGGCCTTCGGTGCTGGGATGGGGTCTTACAAGGATTGGGGTATCCTGTCCCCTCTCCCTCACTGCCTCCAGCAGTTCGTGGTATGCGTCGTCCTGATCAACGCTCATGCGGTCGGGCACAAATGACCTGTCGACAAGGTCGGGATCAAGTTCAATAACCGTTTCGCCTTCGGCGAGTTTGGAGGCCTGCCTGGCCAATTCATCGATCGACGATGAGATGGACCTCGCCGCTCCGAATTTGCGAAACCCGGAAGCTGGCTCGCCATCTTCTGCCGTTTCGGGCGCGGATTCCCGCATCAAATTGTCGAAAACGTTCTTTCTTGCCATTTCAGCGTCCCGAAATTTGGGTCATTCATCTGATTTCATTGTAATAAAACCTGACTTAGACGGCCGTCTATTTCGTACGTCCCCAAGCCCCGTGGATCAGTTCTCTGATTTCCGCGTTAACCGCTTCCATCGACTCCATGGCACGGTCGTACGTTGCCCTAATCATCCCGGATTTCTCGACCTCATAAAGCGTCTGCTTCGTTAGCCCAGCATCCGAAATCGCGGTCGATTTCAACATCGGCGTCTTGAGCATTTGTGACGCGAGCATTGACTGCATGAATCCGACCATCTGGGCTTGCGGGACGTCGGTCGGTTCGTATCGAGTGATCAAATATCTGAACCAATCTAAATCTACGTCGCCGCCCGCCTGGCGAATTGTCTTCAGGATGTCGCCGAGCATCAGAAGGAACTGCGACATGGACATCAGGTCGAGCATCTGCGGATGTACAGTGATCAGCACCGAACTCGCCGCCGACAAAGCGGTCAGCGTCAAATAGCCCAGCTGGGGCGGACAATCGATTACGACCACGTCGTATCGGTCATCGACCTCCCGCAATACTTTTTCGATGCGATTCCAAAACGTCTTCCCGACGACGGAATTCTTGTCCTGCATCGCCAGTGGAGTGTCATACTCATATTCCTGCAATTCTAGCGATGCAGGGACAAGTTCCAGGCCTGGAAAGTTTGTCGGCAAGATCACGTCGGTGATGGGCTTCCGCTCGTCGTCGTAACGGATCGCTTCGTAGATCGATGGATTCTTGTCGAGTTCGGGTTGGATGCCGTACAGGGCCGACAGCGAAGCCTGTGGGTCGAGGTCGATGGCCAATACACGGTGCCCCGTTAGCGCCAGATGTTGCGCAAGGTGTGCGGCCGTCGTTGTCTTTCCGCTGCCCCCCTTGAAATTAACAACGGCAACGACCTGCAGTTTCTCGTCCCTGCGGCGGTGAGGAACGTATTTCTTCACATCGGCTCGGCCGTGACGGTCGAGCCATTGACGCAGCTCCATGATCTGCTCTGCCGAATATGTCCGGCGACCTCCGGCATGTATAGTTGGCTCGACACCCTTGCCTTCAAGGTGCAGCTTCTTGAGATTGCTAGTCGAGACCCCGAGAAAATGCGCCGCTTCCCCGAGTGAAAATTGCCGCAAGGTCTTCCTGGCGTTCGGTGGGAAGGTCTCGAAACGAAGCTGGTTCAGCTTCCTGGAAATCTCGCGGCCTTGTGCCAGAATGGTGTCGTCGAAGAGGGGTTTCGACACGGGCGCTAAAACGTTCATGCTTTCCGGAACCTCAAGTGACGGCATTTCGCCGAAATTCTTTCGAATGCCGTCATTATGTCCGATTCGTTTGTCCCGACAAGAAATTTTAAGTTAACAAAAGGTTAACGCTAACTGGCGGCAGAAGGTCATACGGAATTGTTTATTTGAATTTGAAACTCGGCGCGGTCAACGCGTCTGTCCCGGGCAGGTAGCGAAATGCGATCCAACGATTTTCGATGAGGCATTTCTTCGAATCGCACCGCCTACCTGCTCGCCGCTTCACCCCGCTCGATCCCTGATGTCTTCGAGGCGATGTACGCCAAGCCCGAAGTCGCCCGTTTTCAAAGCTGGGAGACCTGCACCGAACTGGGAGACCTGCACCGAAGATGACGGATGCGCATTCCTGGAATCGACGCGCTGCGCAATCCAGGCAATCCGGGATGGTTCCAGTTTGCTCTTGAGCGCAATGAAGATCGAAGGATTGTCGGCGATAGCGGCCTCAAGACATTCGAGGCGGATACTCGGCTGGCGCAGATCGGGTCCACCAGAGGGCAGCAATATTGGAATCACAGTTACGCTACCGAAGCGGCCCGCAGTTTGATCGAATGCGCCTTCTACAATTTCCTCCATTCACCGCAACATTGCGTCCCGTCGACTGGCGCTGTCCCCGTTCTCGAAGAATCCGGCTTGGTGAAAGAGGATCATCTCCGGCTATCTGAGTGGTTCAAAGGCGGGTGGACAGACGACGCAATCTATGCGCTCTCGTCCGCTGGAGCAGGCTTGCGGTAGCGCTCTGAATATTCGAACTGAGACGCTTCGGTCTTGTTGGGCTCCTTTCGACCTCGCGTACAACAAGGTACTGTCAGCTTTCCGATTGTTTTAATTAATTTTTTTGCCATTTAGACGGCAGTCTATTAGAGGCGGCGTCGCGAGTCCGCCGCGCAAATGGCAACAAAGAGAGAGGGGAGGGCGGCGCTCGTCGACGAGCGGCCGTTTTAACCGTCAGCGGGTTCGTGCACCGTCAAACCGAGACGCCTGGCGCGATCGAGCAGATGCTTGACCGACGAGGCCGCCCATTGCCAGCCGCCGCGCGGCGTCCGCTCCCGCATTGCCTCGAGCTGGTGCCGCGATCGCCCGCAGACTGAGATCCGGATCGGCAATGGCAATGCCGGCAACGAGTGTCATCAATCGATCCTCCGGCTGTCGTCGCGGCGCGCGCTGGACAAGTTCAGGCTTTGCGAGGCCTTCCCGCACCAGGCGGTACACCGATCGGCGAAGCCGTTCCACCGTCCAGCTTTGCCCCTTTTGATTCAAAACCCGGACGACATCGTCCCAATTATGCTGGGGGCGCAGCCGTCGCACGATCGGCAACCAGCTTTGTGCCGAGGCGATGAGATCGCCGACATAGGCGCTGTCCCGCGCCGCGGCGACGGCGCGGATGCTTTCTGGCCGTCGCTCGCGCAGCCCAGGATTGCCAGGCAGACGACCACGTGCCTTGGCCGCGGCGATGCCGCCTTTCGTACGCTCGGCGATGAGCGCCCGCTCCAGCTGGGCGACAGCACCGAGCACCTGCAGCGAGAACATCCCCTGCGGCGTCGACGTGTCGATCCGGTCGCGCAGCGAACGGAAATGCGCGCCCGCTTTTCCAACGTCTCGATGACCTCGAGCAGATGGCTGACCGACCGGGCGAGGCGGTCGAGCCTGACGATGACCAGAACGTCGCCGGCGCGAATCTGGCGCATCAGCTTGGTCAGCACCGGCCGCGAGCGCGATGCGCCCGATCCTTGCTCGTGGTGGATAACCGCGCAACCGGCTTGTCGGAGCTCGTCGGCCTGCGCATCGGTTACCTGATCCTCGGTCGAGACCCGCGCATAGCCGATGAGGCGGCGCGGTCTTACGGCGGGGGAGAGGGCCCTTGACCATGGCGGGCTTTCAAGTGTTTTCACGGCGTTTGTACAATATCAACGGCTGTGGTCAACCGCTCAGTTGCAGGCGTGTCTTATCGAGACTCATAAATGGCCGTAGGGGGGCTTTCTGGGGTTTGGACCTCCACGAGGCCGCAAAACTCACCAAATCGCATCCTACGCCATCCGTGGCCGAAAGCGCGCGAAGTGGGGCGGTTTACGACCGGCCTCGCCTTGCAGGGAGTTTTTCAGGGTCTTCGAGGCTGAGGTTTCCGGCGCCTCATTGGACGGGCCGGGCCGTCACCATGCACGTAGTCTCACGAAAACCGATTCAGAGGTGAGTCTCATCCCTGTTCGGCAGCCTGCGCACCAGGCAGTGAATCGGAAATCGTGAGACTACGTGACAAAGCCAGGTGGACCGGCCGTGTGCATCAATAGGTCTGTAAACTCAGGAACTTAAGGCTAGGGGGGTTCGTCGCCATGCAGGTAGTCTCACCAAAACCGATTCAAAAAGGCGGCGAGACTCACGATTTCCGGTCAGCCGACAAGACTGGCGCCAAGCGGCCGAGCGGGATGGCGCTGAAACTGCTGTCCGTGGTGCACAAGCACGGGCTGGAGGTGCTGCAGTAGCGGCTTTTCCGGTATGTCCGATAAGCAAGTTATCGTTCGTTGCCAGCGCACGACAGGCGCGGCGGTTGTTCCGTATGTCGGTTGCCAAAAGCGCCGCCATGATTCATCGTGCTGTCGATGATTCTGCGGCCCAAACCCTCTCCGCGGCACCACGCCACGCTTGCCGGTTCCCCTTCGACCTTGCCGATGGCAACGGTGCCGACGTGGCTGCGCCGCGCCATCCCGGATGCGCAAAGCCTTGCTGGAAAAGATGTTGAGGACGTTGCGTTTGCCGCCGGCGCCGCCATCGGCGCCCTCGACGCGGTGATCCGCCGGCAGCAGCGGTGGGCCGGCGCCTGGCGGCAGCGGCTGGCGCTTGTCGCTGCCGCGGCAACGGCGAAGCAGGGCGGCCGCGTCGAGGATGAAGCAGCACTTCGCGACGCCGTGCTGCTCACGCGGCCGGGCGATTTTTTGTCCGTCGGTCCCGCCGGGCTTTTGCTGCTCGCCTGGCGCCGGCTGGCAGCCCGGCCCCGGGGACGAATTGCTGACGGAGCAAAACCTCGCCGCGGTGTTGGAAGAGTTCGGCTACGCCCCCGACGATGAGGTGGTTAGCGATCTGGCGGATGATATCCGGCAACTCGCGGCCGGCGCTGGCATGGTCGCAACGCTGACCGGCACATTCATGGCCGCCGAACGCCACGGCTTTGCGCGCGCCGTGGGGACCTGGCTCGCCGATGCGCTGCTGGCACAGCGGATGGGCTGGCCACACGCGGTGCCGCTGCTGGGCGCCGAAGCGGCCTTGGGCGCAAGCGACCGCCCGCGTCGATCGGCAGCCAGCTCCGTGGCGACAAGCATTGGGACAAATCCTGAGCGTGCGAAAAATCTGCTTGCCGCGCAGGCGCGCGCCGCGTTGCGCGCAATCGATCTTTCCGCCGAGCTCGAGCGCCGCGCGGACCGGCTGCTTGCCATTACGCCGAAACTCAGGGCCAAGGCAGCGGACGCTGTTGTCGACAAGCTCTTGTCCGACGATGCGATCGTTGCCTCGGAAAAGATCGCCGGCATGAGCGACCGTGGGCTGCGTTCGACCGTCTGGTCGAACTCGGCGCCGTGCGCGAACTGTCCGGCCGTCCGAGTTTTCGTATTTACGGTTGTGATCGATGGTCGAGGCGGCGCGCGCGAGAAGGGGGAAAGGTCGATCAGATGACCGTCGATCAGCTGACCAGCTGTTTGACCGGGAGCTGGATCACCTGCCGCCGGAGGCGCGTTGGCGTGAGTGGATGCACCGCGTCGAGGCAACGATTTTTGCGGCCAGCGAGCCCGTCAACCGCGAAACGCTCGCCCGAGTCGTTGGCAAGACCTGCAGCATTGATCTCCTCATCGACGACATCCGCGAGGAACTGCGCGGCCGGCCCTATGACCTGGTCGCCGTCGCCGGCGGTTTTCGGCACCTGACCCGGCCGGCCTATGCCGACGCCATCCGCAGTGCATTTGGCACCGCCGGTGGCGGCAACGGGCGTGCCGTGGACCTGACGCAGCCAGACGTGCTGGTTCTGATGTGCATCGCTTATTTCCAGCCGATCACCCGTGCCGAACTGTCGTCGTTTTTTGCGAAAGAGATTTCCCGCGATCTGATCGGCCATCTGCGCGGCGCGAAGCTGATTGCGTCCGGTCCGCGCAGTCCGACACCGGGTGCGCCTTATACCTACGTCACCACAAAAGAGTTCCTGCTGGAGTTCGGTCTCGACACGCTGCGCGACCTGCCGGATTTCGAGGCGCTCGAGGATGCCGGACTGCTGAGCAAGGAGAAGCTGCTTGCGGGCGACATCATGCCAGGGTTTTCAGATAGCGATCGGGATGACGTTTCAGAGCCCGACATCTGAAAGCAGATCCGACCCGACCTCGGGGTTTACAGCCCATATCGCCTCTGTCCCGCCTTGGCGCAAGTCGGCCTGGGTCCGTCAAACGAGCGCGCATCAAGCTGCCGTTGCGCGATCCGACCAACGAGGATGGCTATTCCAACGCCGCATCAACAGGGGAAGGAGTCAACCTTCGATGGTCTGAGCGAGATTTGTAAGTCAGCTAGCTCCGCCACGGCGTCAGATCTGAACGTCGAACACAGTTCGATCAAGTCATCTTGCCGGGGCTGGCCAAAGGCCAACCGATAGGTAGCCAGAGACTTTTTCAGATTCCCGTAGCGCTCCACCTCCCGACTAAACGGAGGGATCAGGACCATGCGCTCGATTTTAGCGTCACCGGGGTCGTGCCAGGACCCGGCGCAATTGCCCGATAATGACAGCTGGTCGCTGATCGGCAGGATAATCGGGCTTCTTCTTGCTTCTCGCCAGTTCAGATGCCTCGCGGATTCGCTGGATAAATTCAGCCCCAACAGCAGCCTTGAACTTCTGGAAGATTTCTTCGGAAGTTTTCTGGCTGCGCATCCAATCGGTCCAGCCAGGCCAATTTTCGGCGATGACACCTCCACGGAAGATGCGCTGCACGCCGCCATGCCGGATACCGAGCCTCTTCCTCAGCATCTCATAAATGAGGGCGCGCTCCTTCGCTGTACCAAGCGATCACTTGAGATCAAGCGCTGTCCCTGGCGTCAGGCTGATAAGATTGATAGGCCGTGAAGCGATTCCACCCTCCTGTCCAATCTCGAGCGGCAGCAGCGTGAGGCGGGTGTTTAGCGGTTTGGTCGCCGAACCGATCACATCACATTGAGAGACTTTATGTTCTGTTCGGCGATTGCTTGATTAGAGCAAATGCAGATCACGTCGATCCGATCGACTTTGCCCGTCAGCTCTTCGATCGCCTTCGCAATGACGCCCCGTGCAACCATGGTTTTTCCGAGGCCGACTTCTTCGGCGACGAGAAATTGCCGTATAGCCGACGCATCCGTAATAGACGTCGGAAAACATAGTCCACCGTGGCTCGCTGGAAGGGCTTGAGAAGCTTTAAATGCTCTTCGGCACGATAGGTCATTGGCGTACACCCTTCGAAGCCACGAGCGGTACAAAGCTGGCCCACAGCTTGAGGAACTCCGTTGGGACGATACTTGTGCCGCCATCCGGATGTTCAAGGCGCTTGATGAGCTGGCCGATCTCGATGAGCTCACCGCTACCGAGGCTCAGCGCTCGAACCATCGGCTCGAGAAGGGAAGCACCACCATGGCCGAGCCGTCTCAGCCATTGCCCTTCCCCCGCGGTTTCGCTTTCCAGGAAGCTGCCTTCGCCGAGACTGGCAACGAATCCTGGCGCTTCAAGAGCCGCTCTCAAAGCTGAAGTCCGAAAGCTAATCAGTCGCGCCCGATCGGGCTGTGCAACCCCGACCAGCTTCGCCTCATCGGGCGCTTACCGGCGTGCCTCTCAGCACCGAAAGCTGGGGTCCCTTTTGCGCGAAAAAACAGGGTCCCGATTCCACGGTCATTGACAATCATTGCGCTTCTGCAGCCGGTAAGACTGAACTTCCCGTGGGCGGCTATCATATCCCGATGTTCTTCTATGGACCGGGCCTGGTTAAGCCCGGGCATATCAGCACGCTTGTCAGCCAGATCGATCTCCCGCCGACGATCCTCCGTGCACTGGGTGCGAATGGCGAAAGCCATTTCTTCGGCAGGGCAAAAGACGGGTTCAAGCCCGACAACGAGTGCGCCTTCATCAGCAACTATCAGTCGCTCGGGTACATGAAGAACGGGACTTTGTTCGTCCTGCGTCCGAAGGGTGTGGTCGAGAGCTATCCGTGGATCCGACCACCCTCGCTTCACGTCCCGCCCCAGTGGACGCACAGCTGCGTGACGAGGCGATTGCCTACTATCAGACGGCGTCGCGCGACTTCAAAACAGGCGCACTCCGCGCCGCTTGGCAGGACGTGCCGACGAGATTCACGAATTGGAAATGATCGAATGAATGAGTCCCGCGCGATGGACCTGTCGCACTAGCGCTCCCTTGGTGCCGCGCTCGTTTTCGCATCGCATGTCATTGAAGCGCGGGGGCGACAGCACTATGACCCCGCTTATGACACGAGCAAGGCATATGACACGTCGGCAACGGCAAGGCATTTCGTTTGGGTGGCCCTTGTCGCTGCCCTCAGTGTCGCGTTCAGCCTTGTGCTCGCTTGCGCCACGCCATTCCCGGCCATCGCTACGGTGGCCGGGGCAAACCTCTCCCGTCGTGGTGCCCTGCTGCAACAGGTGTGTCGTGGCTCGCCAATCAGGCGGTCGGTTACCTCCTACTCGGCTATCCGACGACATGGGATAGTCTTGCATGGGGCGGGGCGATCGGTCTCGCCGCCCTGCTTGCGGCTTTGCGGTGCTGGTGCTGCGCGACCGGGTCGGGGCCCGCCTTGTCGCCTATGTCGCCAGAATCCGCAACGGCGTTGCTGTTTCTCGCATCCTTCGTGGGCCGAGGCCGCCTGATGGCGATGATAACCTACGTCTTCACCATCAATCACGTCGCGAAAATGCTCGGAGAGGACCCCGAACTCCTGGAGGCGATCGTCTGTAACGACGACAATCTGTCCTACGGCAGTCTCATCAGCGTTTACGACGGCACGGGCGCCCATGCCCGCCGCTCGACCAATGACTGGAAACGATTTCCTCGAAGACTTCGTCTCAGACCCAGACATCATCGCACGCATCAAAGCGAAATCTCCGCGGTAACAATCGGGCGCTGACACAAGACCACACTGCCGCAAGCTGCTCAGCGCGTTCCAGATGCTGTTCCAGATGCTGTTCCTGACAGGCCGGTTCTCTCGGCAGAATGCTTGGCCGAAATATATCCTCCATGCAGGCAGAGCTCCCTCAGGAGACCTATATTCGACTCTATCCCTAAGTATCCGACCTACCCGCACTGGCCCCTACCAGTGTCGGGTTTGTCGAATCCGCGACACGGTGACGTCTGGCTGGCGTGCCGCCGCGCTATCAGTGAAGCCATTGAATAACATCCAGAACAGTTCTCTGGGTCGCTTCCTGTGCGGTTGGCACGACTCTTGATGTTGGTTGTACGGCGGCAAAAGCCGCTAAATGGCAGACTGGTTCATCTTATTTGATCTCTAGGAAAGGAGACAGCAATGAAGGTCGATCTGTCAGACTATGGTGTGACTGAATTGGCTCCGGAAGAAGCATCCACAATTTCGGGCGGGTGGGCTTTTTTTGCGGCGATAGCTTTCGCGGTGGCGGGATTAATAGGCGTTGTGGCTGCGACTATACTGGATTGGAAGACACACGGTTAGAACATTAGTGTGCAAGCTAAATACCCTTTCTCCTGAAGTTGCCAGCTACACTGCAGAGAGCATTCTCTCCCGACGATCAGGACGATCTTTGATCATCTATCGGCTGATTTTGCTCTCTGTGGTTGCGACGTTGGTGTCGCTGCCACTCATCACCATAGCGATCTCGGTCCAAAGTGCCGGTATCATTCGCCCCACCGTCGAGAAGACGCCCCTGGTCGCACCCGTCTCCGGACGCATCTCCCGTATCCTTGCCGTTGAGAACGATCTGGTTGCCCAGGGGCAGGAGATTCTCGCCCTTGATGATGAGGTGGTTGAGGAAAAGCTCAGGGCGTATAAAGGCGATATTCGCGCTAAGAGTGATCTTGCCCGTGACCTCGAAACCCTGATCTCCTCCGGCACGAAGGCCAAGGACCCGATCCTCCTCCTGACCGAGTCCGCCAAGGCGGAGCGGGCGCATTTTCTCAATCTGCTGCGGGAGAACCAATATGCCAGCAGTAATGCCGCGGCGGAACTCGACCGCGCTAAGCGACTGCTCTCCGCTGCTGCGACCCCCGCAAAGGCCGTTGACGAGAAGGCTTTCGCCCTCCAGAACATTGAGGTTCAGGGGGAGATCCTTGCCCGGCGCAAATCCGCCGAATGGAACCAGCAGCTCTTCGACCTTAACCTGCGCCTCAAGGAACTCACGGCCGCCGTGCATCAGCTCGAGAAGGAACGGGATCTCACCCACATTCGGGCCTCCGTGTCAGGCGCACTCGAGCAATTCACCGGCCTGACCCCCGGCAGCTACATCCAGGCCGGGCAAACCGTTGCTTGGGTTTCGCCGGACGACGAACTGGTGGCGGAAATCTACGTCTCCCCCAAAGACATCGGCTTAGTGCGGGAGGGCCAGTCGGTGCGGCTCCAAGTGGATGCATTCAACTACAATCAATGGGGTCTCATCGATGCGACAGTGCTCGGCGTAGCGCAGGACTTCACCCTCCACGACATGAGCCCGGTCTTCAAGGTCCGCTGCGCACTCTCTCGCACCCATCTCGCACTCAAGAACGGGGTCATCGGTCATCTGAAGAAGGGCATGACCGTGCGGGCCCGCTTCCTCGTGGCAGAACGCACTCTTCTGCAACTCCTCTACAATGAGGCCGACGATTGGCTCAATCCCCTCCTGGCGGGCCACTAATCCTTCCCTATCCAAACAGCCAGCGAGCCGCCATGTCGAGCAAGGTTATCAAGTTCAAGCAGCACGACATCACCGATTGTGGAGCTGCCAGTCTTGCTTCTGTCGCAGCCTTCTATGGTCACAAGCTGCCATTGTCGCGCATCCGCCAGTATGCCTCGACCGACCGCTCCGGCACTACCGTACTGGGCCTCACGGAAGCGGCCCGGAAGCTGGGCTTTGTCGCCAAGGGAGTGAAGGGTGGCTTCGACAGCCTGTACAAGATCCCCAAGCCCGCTATCGCGCACGTCGTCGTCAAGGGGGTCCTTCACCACTTCGTCGTCATCCAGGCGATCGACGCGAGGTGGGTCACCGTCATGGACCCAGCCTATGGCGAAATCCGCAAGCTGACGCACGAGGAATTCAAGACGCAATGGACTGGCGTCCTGGTGCTCCTGGTTCCGGCAGCCACCTTCAAGCGCCGCGACGAGACCATTACGCCGCTTGCCCGGTTCGCGCGTCTGCTTGCGCCACAAAGGGCGGTGATGGCCCAGGCTCTCGCCGGGGCGCTCGTGACGACGGTCCTCGGGCTCTCGACGGCAATCTACGTCCAGAAGATCGTCGATCATGTGATCACAGCGGGCAACCGCAACCTGCTCAACCTGATGAGCCTCGTCATGCTGGTGATCCTGGTGGCGCAGATCCTGATCAATCTCCTCCGGAACCGGCTTATCCTGCAAACGGGGCAGAAGATCGATGTCCACTTGATCCTCGGCTACTACAAGCACATTCTAAACCTGCCCCAGAAGTTCTTCGACAGCATGCGCATGGGCGAAATCATCGCCCGGATGAACGACGCGGTGAAGATCAGGAGCTTCCTGAACGACGTCTCGATCAACATATTCGTTGACGTGCTAATGATTCTATTTTCGTTCGGGCTGATGTGCATCTACTCGTGGAAGATCGCCTTGGTCGTGGCGGTCTCCATTCCGCTGTATCTCTTGGTCTATTGGACCATCAACCGGCTGAATAGGAAGCACCAGCGCGCGATTATGGAGGATGCCGCCAACCTGGAGGCGGAGCTGGTGGAATCCCTCGGAGCTGTCTCCACAATCAAGACCTCCGGCGTGGAGAGTTTCGCCAACTTCAAGATGGAGATCCGTTTCATCAAGATGCTGCACTCCGTCTACAGTTCCGGTCTCATCTCGATCTTCGGGGATAATGCCTCGACTTTCCTCTCGACCCTATTCACCATCGTGCTGATGTGGTTCGGAACGACGCTTGCCCTGGATCAAACCGTCACGCCCGGCGAGTTACTGTCCTGTTATACGTTACTCGGCTATGTCATCCGGCCGGTCGCCAATCTGATCCAGACTAATCGGATCGTTCAGGATGGCTTCATCGCAGCGGATCGCCTGTTTGAGATCTTCGACCTGGAGCAGGAGACAAGCGGCGGCGGCATCGATGCCACAAAGTCCGACCTTGGTGATATTCGCCTGGAGAACGTCACGTTCCGCCATGGTTCGCAGCCGGAGCTTTTCCACGATCTCAGCGTCACCTTCCGCCGGGGCGAGATGACGGCCGTGGTGGGGGAAAGCGGCTCGGGCAAGAGCACCCTTGCGGCGTTGCTGCAGAATGTCTACCCGCTTGAGGGAGGACGCATCCGGATCGGTCCCTTTGCCCTCCAGGATCTCTCAACAGTGTCCGTGCGCAAGGCTATCGCTGCTGTGCCGCAATCGGTCGATGTGTTCTCGGGCTCGGTGGTCGGGAACATCGCCCTTGGCGAGTTCGAGCCGGACATCGAGAAGATCCTGCACATCTGCGATCAAATAGGGCTACGAGAGCTGATCGAGCACTGGCCCGGCGGTCTCCAGACCTATTTGGGCGAGAATGGTATACGCCTCTCCGGCGGCGAGAAGCAGCAGCTTGCGTTGGCTCGGGCTCTGTACCGGGATCCGGAGATCCTGATCCTCGACGAAGCGACTTCCTCTCTCGACTCGATAGCCGAGGGGTTTGTCCTGCGAATCATTGAAGATCTTCGTCGGGCCGGTAAGACCATAATCGTCATCGCTCATCGACTCAGCACCATTCGTAGGGCCGACAAGATCGTGGTCTTCGACAAGGGACAGCTTATTGAGGAGGGGAGGCATGCTGATCTGCTGGCAACTGAAGGTGCTTACGCACGCTTGTGGCGGGCGCAAACCGGATCCAGCTAACCACGACGGTGCCGTAGCGCATCGATCACCGCCAGCTCCGGTCATCGAGACCTAGGAGCGTGGCCTGCAGCATCACGTATGAGCTGACGCGGATCGCATCGTCGCACTCGGTGAATAGCGTCTCGCCTGCCCTGCATAATCGCAACATTCCTCCGCATCGTCTGTAATGCGGCTTGAGCTCGGGGGTCATTCTCGTCAGATTGCCAAGTGCCCAAATACTCACCATCCCGAGTGACGACAGAACCATTACCGAGCAAGTTAATCTTCCAGCGAAGCATTGAACGACGTGTCCCTTTTTGCATGTAGCGAGCCTTGATAGCGTCGAGACGTTGCGTCGGCGGGTCTCGCTCGAAAAGGTCGTGGCCAAGAAGCTACGCATCGCGATCGAAGAGCGGCGGCCGAACGTGTCCGTTCGCGAGCTCTACATGACAGTTCCTTTCACTGGCCGCCGGGTTCGCTGTTCACCGGTTGACATCCGATGGCAAGCGTTCCAACGCGGCGGCGATCTGGCGCTTCGCTGCTGAGGGCAGAGGCAGGATGGGACGCGGGGGGTCGGCGCGGCAAATGTCGAGCAATTCGGCGATTGCATAGACGACGCGAAGGCTCGAGAACTCCTTGAAGAGGCTCCAGAGCGGCGCAAGCGTGGCATCGATCCGTCGTGCTTCGGCCGCATCGCCCTGTTGCGCCGCCGTGACGATCTTCACGCAGACCTCGGGCAGGATGCCGGCGAGGACGCTGTACCATGTGTCGGCGCCGGCGATCATGGCCTCTGCGGCGTTCCAGTCGCCGCTGTAGCCGATCGAGAACCCTTCCGGCACAGTGCGCCTCTGGTCGGCCAGATGGCTCTTGATCGCATCGCCCTTGCCTGTCGGATTCTTGATAGCGACAATCCCAGCCACCTTTGCCAGGCGGCTGACAAGGGGTGGACTGAAATGGAAATGCGTCGTTCCTGGATTGTCGTAGACGACGATCGGCAGGCCACTTTCGCGCGCCACAGTGGAGAAATGTTCGAACACCTCGTCCTCAGTAAGCGGGGTGTAGGAGGCGGCCGCAAGCAGCCCCGCGGCAGCTCCAAGGGCCTTGGCGTCCTGCGCGAATCTCACTGCTTCATCGGTGCGCAACGCGCCCACACCCACCACGACCGGCGTTCGCCCGGCGATTTCGTCCAAGGTCTCGGCGAGCGTCCGTCGCCGTTCCTCGCGCGACAGATACATATAGGTGCCGGTGCTGCCGAGAAGACCGATGGAGTTGTCGGCCGAATTGAGAAACTGACCCCCCCTATTGCCTCACCGAGGCAATAGGGGGGGTCAAATCCTCACTTCGCTTGACAGGAGTCGACCTGAGCGGCGCCAAGCCGAGCAATCAGCCTGCGCAGAGCAACGGTATCGACGCGGCCGTCACGATCGGCGGGCGTGATGGGAAACGCGGAAAGACCGCTCAGGAATGCCATGGCAAGGCTCCAGGTTTGTGCGTGAGCGCAGGACTGGCCGGACGACAGGTCATCACAAGGCGTCCAGAGCCCGCCGCAGGTCGGCGATTAGGTCATCGACGTCTTCAAGACCCACCGAGAGACGCATGAGGTCCTCGCCGACTCCATCGGCCAGATGCGCATCCTTGCGGATCGGCTGACGAGCACGGGTCAGGCTTGCCGGATGATAGATGAGGCTGTCGGCATCGCCGAGGCTGACAGCCCGGGTGACCAGGTTGAGCCGGTCCATCATCCGGCGCGCGCCCTCGAACCCAGCGTGGAGGCCAAAGGCCAACATGCCCGACCCTTGGGACATCTGCTTTCGCGCCGTCACCTGATCAGGGTGCGAGTCGAGGAAGGGATAACTCACCCATGCCACCGCCGGGTGCGCCTCGAGCGCCTGAGCCACCGCAAGGGCCGTGGCGCTGTGCCGTTCCATGCGCACCATGACGCGGTGACGCGCCAGGTGAGGTTTACGCGCAGCTGCATGCCTCCGCCCGGTACTGGGGCTCCAGCCGCGGGCCTGTGCTCCCTATCAAGCACGTACGAAAGGGAAGGACGAACGCGGAGTGGGCCACGTCAAGAAGATCGCGATCGCCGGGCGGCGGTTCGAGAGCTGGGCGGCGTTCGAGGCGCATCTGGACCGGTGGACGCGCGTGGTCGCCGACCAGCGCGAACACGGCACGACCGGTGTCGCGCCGGTGGAACGCTTTGCCGATGAAGCTCGCACGCTTCGCCCCCTGGCTGGGCGTGCCCCGTTCGGTCAGTTGCGGGACCTGGTCCGCAAGGTTCAGGCCGACTGCGCGATCGATCTCGACACCAACAGCTACTCGGTCCCTTGGCGCCTGATCGGCGAGAGCGTCCAGGTCGTGGTGCTGGCAGGCCGGGTGATCATCCGTCATGCCGGCCAGGTGGTGGCCGACCATGCGCTGTGCCGAGGACGACGGCAACGAATCGTGGACCGAACTCATTTTGTCGGCGTTGCCGGCTTCGAAGGCTCGGTACGCGCCGACCCGGTCGAGATCGCGCCGGCCGCGTTGCTGCGGCCGCTTGCGGAATACGAGGCGGTTGCTGGAGGGGCTTGGTGATGACGAACGTAGATCACGCGACCAGATCGACACGCTGAGCGTGCCGCCGCTCGCCGGCATGGCGAGCCTGTCCGATAGGCGTGAGCCCGGCTAGCCGCCGACCGCGAATGTTGCGGATGATCCGCGCGGCTGGGTTCGAGCCCCCGCAAGCGCCGCGTGTGGTCGGCATCGACAGCTGGGCCTGGCGCAAGGGTCAGCGCTAGGGTGGATTCCAATGGACTGGACCCAATGGGCGCTGATCGGGCTTTTGAGCATGACGATGCTGATCGGTAGAGACAAAGGTCAGCCGCACCGGCCGCCGGCTCTCTTCGCGCGTCTGACCGCATCCAGATAACCGGACAGCATTGTGTCCGCTATCGCTTGGCAGTTTGTCAGATTGGCTTCACTGCGCTGCAAATCCTCGATTCTCTAAGCGGCTGAAAAAGCCATAAATTTTATCGCTATCTGTCTACTAGCAGGCCTCTCTGATTGGGTGGCACGAGATTTGCTTCGTTAGCCAAGAGGCCGCGGAGCCGTATTCGTGTTGCGAGGCACAGCGAAGGAAGGAAACAACTTGCCAGATCTGCGACCGAAAACGCTTTATGTGGCCGGCAATATCACCAACGGCATTCTAAAAGATGCCAACTCGAGCGGCGGTGCCGCGCAGAAGTGGTCACATCACGGTAGTGCGCGCCCGAGATCGAGTTAGATAAGAACGAATGCTTCGCTTCTCTGCGCGCGGCAATAGCGGACATGGATTTACATGTCCTTACCGGCATGCCTCCGGTCCAAATAACCATTGCTTGCCTTTCATCGTCGGGGGCGGGCGGAAGCCGCGCTTCTAGGTCAGAACAACGGCCTCCAGCTTCCGCAATAATGACTTTAACCTGTATTCCTGCAATCACAGTTAAGAATAGGATAGCACTATGATTGTGCGTAGCCTGCACGATGTTGAAGCGACCGATCACTTCGTCGATTGGGGCAATGGTACTAGCCACCGCCTCCTGACGGATAAGGACGGCATGGGCTTTAGCATCTGCCACACCGTAGTGCGCGCTAACACCGTCTCGCTTCTGCAATACCGCAATCATCTCGAAGCCTGCTACTGCATCGCCGGAGAGGGCGAGGTCGAGGACATGGACGGTAATGTCTTCCCCATTCGCAAGGGCGACATCTATGTGCTTGACAAGCATGACAAGCATCTTCTGCGCGGGGGCCGGGACAAGGACCTGATCCTCGTCAGCATCTTCAACCCGCCCCTGAACGGAACCGAGCGCCACAAGCTCAACGACCCTGCAGGCTCGACATATTGAGCAAGGCGAACAAACGCCAAATCTCATTTAAACCGCCGCTCATTGCGAGGAACATTCACCTTAGCGACCCAACAACAAAATTTGTTCTCTATCTTGCTCATATCGGCTGTTCAGTTACATGTGTAAAGACTCGGAAGTCCGGCGCGTAACGCAGATCCTGCGTCGATGAATCGAATGTGAAGTGGTGATGACCTGCCATTAAACTTTCATCAAGCGGCGATTTGCGCAGCATTTCCGGTGCTCCGATACCATTCTCTGGACCGCCGGGATTAAAGTTTTCCGGTAGTCAGGCCCTCACCACCGCAAGGCAATATCGGTATCTCCGATGAAGCACTGACCTAGAGGCTGCGAATACTGATCCTGATCAATGATGTCGCAGCGGACATGCTGCCCGCAAATCCTTTTGCCGCTTGAGCAGAAGCTGGGCAAGATTCTGCTCAAGCGGCAAAACGATTCTCGCCTCAGGCGGGTCAAAGCTCAGATGGACGTTATCGATCAACCGCATCATGATGATGCGGTTGATGCGTATTTCAGACGATCGTGAGCACGGATTTCACGGGATCATGAGCAACGATTTCAGGCCATCGTGAGCAACGATTTCAGATGATCGTGAGCACCTTTTCGTGGGTGCGGGATGCTTCGTCCGACAACTCAACCGGTCTACGGGATTGCCTCGTTCAACCAACGAGGAAGCCTGATGCCAACCCAGAGATTGTCGATGCGCCGGATCAGAGAAGTTCTACGTTTAAGGCATGTCCAGGGCCTACCCGAACGGGTCATCGCGCGCATGATCGGGGTGAGCAATGGCGTCGTGCATGGCTATCTGCGGCGCGCCCATCTTGCCGGGCTGAGCGGATGGATGACGAAGGCCTTGAGCTGCTCCTCTTTCCGGCGCCGAGGGCGGCATCGCAAAGCCCCCGTCGGCCGGTGCCCGATTGGAGCTATGTGGAGAAGGAGTTGCGCCGCCGCAGCGTAACGCGGGTGCTGTTGTGGGAAGAGTATCGCGCCGCCAACCGCGACGGCTTTGGCTATACGTGGTTTTGCACGACCTTTGAGGCCTGGAAGGGGCGCACGCGCCCGACGATGCGCCAGACGCACCTAGGCGGCGAGAAGGTGTTTGTCGATTTCGCCGGCGACACCATCGACATCTTCGACGCCGTCACCGGCGAAGCGCACGCCATGAAGCTGTTCGTCGCGGCGATGGGCGCCTCGAACTACACCTACGCCGAGGCGTGCCCGAGCGAGAGCCTGCCCGACTGGATCGGTGTTCACACGAACCTTTTCACCTTTCTGGATGGCGTGCCGAAGTTCGTGATCTGCGATAATCTCAAGGCCGCCGTCACCAACCCCGATCGCTACGATCCCGGTCTCAACCGGACCTATGCCGAGATGGCGAGCCATTACGGCACCGCAATTCTCGCAGCCAGGCCGAGACGCCCGAAGGATAAGGCAAAAGTCGAAGTTGCCGTGCAAATTGCCCAGCGCTGGGTCCTGGCGCGGCTGCGCAACCAGCGCTTCTTTTCCCTGGCGGCGCTGAATGCCGTCATCCGCGTGCTCGTCGCCGAACTCAATGCCCGCCAGATGCGTGGCTTCGGCTCCAGCCGAGCCGAACTCTTCGCCGAGATCGATAGGCCGAAGCTGGGAGAACTGCCGGACCAGCCATACGTCTTTGCGCGCTGGAAGCGCTGCCGCGTCGCACCCGACTATCATGTCGAGGTCGATGGGCACTGGTATTCCACGCCCTACCGCCTCATCCGCGAGCTCGTCGATGTGCGCATCGCCGACAACACCGTCGAGATCTTCCACAAGGGTCAGCGCGTCGCCAGCCACGCCCGTGCGCCCAACCGGCGCGGCCATACGACCGTTGCCGATCACATGCCGAGCGCGCATCGCCGCTACGGCAAGTGGACGCCGGGAGGATTGATCGCAGCCGGCGAGAAGATCGGTCCTTCCACCGCCGCCTTCTTCCAGGCTGTCATCGCTGACCGGCCGCATCCCGAACAAGGCTTTCGCACTTGCCTCGGCATTCTGGCGCTGACCAAGAGCTACGGCAACGCGCGCGTCGATGCAGCCTGCCAACGTGGCATTCTCATCAAGGCACGCTCCGTCGCCTCGATCCGTTCGATCCTCAAGAACGGCCTTGATCGCGCTTTCCTCGACGAGACGCCCGATCACCAACCCCTGCGCCACGGCAATATCCGCGGTCAGGGCTATTTCCACTGAACCAGGGAGATTCCATGCTCACCCATCCCACCCATGAACGGCTGGTCGCACTCGGTTTGTCCGGAATGGCCAAAGCCTTCGAGGAGCAACGACGATCGCCGGATCTCGATGCTCTGTCGTTCGAGGAGCGCATCGGGCTCCTTGTCGACCGCGAAGCCGCCGAGCGCGACACCAAACGTCTCACGGCCCGCCTCAAATTCGCCGCGCTGCGCCAAAGCGCATGCGTGGAAGATGTCGATTTGCGTACCCCGCGCGGCATCGACCGCGCCGTCTTCGCCAGGCTCGTCGGCGGCGACTGGATCGACCGTCACGAGAACTTGCTGGTCACCGGCGCAACCGGCCTGGGCAAGAGTTGGATTGCCTGCGCGCTCGGTCACAAAGCCTGCCGCGACAATCGATCGGTGCTCTATCATCGCGTCCCGCGCCTCTTCGAGGCGCTCGCGCTGGCTCGAGGTGACGGACGCTATGGTCGCCTGCTCAAGACCCTCGGGCGCGTTCAACTCCTCCTTCTCGACGACTGGGGCCTGTCTGTTCTCAACGCGTCCGAACGGCGCGACCTCCTGGAGATCCTCGACGATCGCCACGGTCGCGCATCGACCATCGTCACCAGCCAAATTCCCGTGGAACTCTGGCAAGACGTCATAGGCGATCCCACCCTCGGTGACGCGATTCTGGATCGACTCGTTCACAACGCCCACCGCCTTCAACTCGCCGGAGAAAGCATGCAAAAACACAACGCCCGCACCCACGCTCTTGACGGCGTCTCAAACGCCTGAACAATAACTAGGTCGGCCGAAGCGACCCTCATGATCGCGTAAAATACGTGCTCACGATCGCCTGAAATGGCTGCTCACAATCAGCGAAATGCGCAGTTGATCCAGGCCGATGATAGCCTGAAAGCTCGCTTCGCCCTCCTTGTCTCCATTCTCGGAATTTCCACTGCGACGGCCTTCACGCCAATCATCGAAATGCCAGAACTCGGAGACTCGACGAAAGCCGCAACCTCCTTATGAGGTCTCGCTCCGATGAGCCGACAATCCGGACGATGGACCGAACGCGCTTTCATTGCTGGCGGAAGGGCCATCGTCCGACAAGCGCTCTATATGCCAGCACTTGTTGCAGCCCGCTTCAATCCGATCTCAAGGCCAAGTACAAAGGCTTGTGCCGATTGATAGCGCGCTCAACGGCACGATGTCTGGCGATGTCGGATAAATGACAAAGCAGTATTATTGCTATCATATTGATTGAGAATGACTTCACCTTTTGGCACGATACGTGCGTAGTCTTCTAACAAGGCGCATAGACTGAGGAGAAGTCGCGCGATGATCACGCACACCGGAAACTCAGACGAGGGTAGGGTGGCAGCTGCGATACTGCCGGCGACGATATTTGGTGACCTGGGAGCTTGGCGGGGATTGGGAAGATCTGGCTCCGCCGCGCAAGAGCTTCGTTACCGTCAATTGACGCGAGATTACACTAGCGATCGTAGGCCCCCCGAGCAGATTCGAACCAGTGTGAGCGATTACGGAGGGCGGCGCCTAGGACGGGAACTGCCCAGCTTGGTGGGTGAACTGCGGGAGGGATGAAGATGGCACCTCGGTCTTCTTCGGCGCGCGGAAGTGCCTGCGTACCAGGCGATCAGGATAGGCATCCTGCAGCGCGATCAATCTGCTCGAGTGTCTTTGTTGGCGGTGGTACGCTTGCAGTTAGATGCGCTCAGCTGGCAACGGAGATGGGCCACGTCATTGGTGCGGCCCTGTGTGGCGACGCCACATTCGCAGAGTGGGCGACTCGTGCCAACATCCCCTGCATGGAAAGTGCTGAAGAGCTCTCCTCTTTTTTGAAGGCTGAGCCGGTGGATTGGATTTTCTCCGTTGCCAATCCGTTGATATTGCCACCGGACGTGTTTGGGCGCGTGCGTCAAGGTGCTTTCAATTACCACGACGGTCCATTGCCACGATATGCGGGAACGCACGCGACGTCCTGGGCGCTGCTGGCGCAAGAGACCGAATATGCCATCACGTGGCATCGGCTCGATGATGGTGTTGATACGGGTGACGTCGTGGTTCAGCGCCAGGTGCTGATTGCGCCCACCGATACGGCACTGACCCTGAACCTTAAATGCTATGAAGCCGCGATCGAGGGCTTCCGCGAGCTCTTAACTGGCCTCGAGAATGGGAAGCTTACTGCCTATTCGCAGGCGCTGGTGAACAGAAGCTATTTTCCGAAACGTCGACGCCCAGATGCGGCAGGCTGTCTGCGATGGGATCAATCCGCGCAAGAGTTGTCAGCGATGACGCGGGCCCTAGGCTTTGGGCCATATCATCCCAATCCAATGTGTCTGCCCAAGGCTCTCGTTGGCGATGAGGCTGTCACAGTCAGACGCCTGGAGGTGTTGGCTCAACGCTCGGGCGTTCCGGCAGGTTCGTTGCTTGAAGTCCACTCCAGCCATTGGCGTGTGGCGACGGGTACAGAGGATGTCGATGTTTGCTTTGGCGGCCCCAATGGCCAGGTGCTGGACGCGCGAGCCCTCGCTAGGCACTCCAATCTGGATGAAGATGGTCGCCTTCCGATCTTGAGCGATGAACAGGCGCGGAGCATAACTACCACCCATGAATTACTGGCGCCTCGGGAGGATTTTTGGCGACAGCGGCTCGAGCAGTTTAGAAGATTGCATCCTCCTTTCTTGTCGTCGTCCGTGGCTGTGGCACAGCCTAGGTGGCAGTCGAGTTCGTGGTTCATTCCGAGTGCTTTGGCTAAGCTGTCCCCACTCGATCGCACGGACTACTTGGTAACGGCTTGGCTGATCTATCTCGCCCGCATCACGGGTGAAACAGAGCTTCAACTGGGATGGACGCCTGCATCGGATGAATCACAAGCTGGCTCCAAAGCGGTGGAGGTGTTGATCGCCTCTGTCGTCCCGATGGAAGTTACCATTGATCTTGCACATGATTTTGAAGAAATGCGCAAAACGGTGGCGGCCGAATTCGCTCAGTTGAGGGCGCACGCTAGCTTTGCCCGGGATCTTATCGCGCGCTGCCCGACATTGCGAGGTGTGGAGGCGCTACGGTTGCAGCAGCCCTGGCCGATTGGCATCACAATCACGACAGACAGCGGTTCCGTCGCTGGCGATCTGAAGACGAGCCACAGAGCTGGCCCAGCCCTATGCGGCGATTTGCTGACCTTTGAGGTTTGCGCTCTGGATGGGAGCTTTCGCTGGCATTTTGATGCCAGTCTATTAGCGCCGAAGCAGATCGACCGCATGACGCAGCATTTGCAGACTTTGTTACATGGTGTGACGGTCGACGCGGGGCAGCCGGTCGGCCGCATCGACATCCTCCCGGCCGACGAACGCACGTATCTACTGGAGCAGTTGAACCGGACGGCGGCGCCTTATCGGTCGGAGCGGTACATCCATGAGCTGTTCGAGGCGCAGGTGCGCCAGGCGCCGGGGGCGGTGGCGGTGGTCCATGAGAACGAGCGCCTGAGCTATGGCGAGCTCAATGCGCGGGCCAACCGGCTGGCGCATCATCTGATCGCCCTCGGGGTCAGGCCGGATCAGCCGGTGGCGATATGCCTGGAGCGCAGCCTGGCGATGGTGGTGGGTATTTTGGCGATCCTCAAGGCGGGCGGCGCCTATCTGCCGCTGGATCCGGCCTATCCGTCGGCGCGGCTGCGGCAGATTGTCGAAGATGCAGAACCGCAACTGCTGCTTTGCGATGCCGCCGGCCGGACGGCACTGGGCACCGAGGCGCTGGCCGATGTCAGCGTGGTCGATCTGGATATGGCCACTCCGGTCTGGGCCGCGCGATCGCCTTTGGACCCGGAGCCGCGCACGCTTGGCCTCACCTCGCGCCATCTCGCCTATGTCATCTACACCTCCGGCTCAACCGGAACCCCAAAGGGCGTCGAAATGTCTCACGGCTCGCTTGTGAATTCGCTCTCGCCCTCACCGGGGAATGGAGCGCCAAAACGCACACTTCAATTCGCGACCCTGAACTTCGATGTGTCATCCCAGGAGTTGTTCATTTGTTGGAAGGACGGTGGACTGCTCGTGCTCGTGCGGGAAGAAACCCGTAGCGACTTCTCCGACTTGGTCGAATTCGTGAAGAGGGAGGCGATCGAGCGCCTTTTCCTCCCGTTCGTAGCATTGAACCATTTTGCGGAGGTCTGGGGGGCGCAGCAAGTGCTGCTGTCCTCTTTAAGCGAGATCTATACAGCCGGTGAGCAATTGCAAGCCACTCCATTGCTTAGGGCGTTCTTTGAAGCACATCCAAAGGCGAGATTGATCAATCAATACGGGTCCACAGAAATCAACGTCATTGCCGAGCACCGCCTTGCAGCTGACCCATCAAGCTGGCCCCAATTGCCTCCCGTCGGCCGTCCGATTGCGAACACGCGGGTGTATCTTCTGGACGGCCATGGCGCGCCGGTTCCATTCGGGGCGGTGGGCGAGCTTTA
>NZ_JAMYOL010000032.1:0-59298 GCF_040319815.1 Mesorhizobium sp. M0854 | reverse complement strand
ATGGTCGCAAATCAAAGCATCAGGGGGTCAAAATTGGACGCCGATTCCCCAGCTTATGGGGTCAATTTTGCACGCCGATTGACAGATTGGCGCTGGCATCAAAAGGCACTCGGTCAGGGCTGCATCTTCAGCATCAATCCGGACGCTCATTCGATCCGCGAGCTCGACCACATGCATTGGGGTGTCGAGATGGCGCGCAAGGGCGGTGTCCCTGCGAAGCGGGTCCTGAACGCGAGCGTTTGACCGCCCTCCTTGCGCATCTCGCTCGGCGCAGGCAAACGTCCTAACCTGCTTGTGCGCCCAGCCTATCAGCGCAGGAGTCCGTCCTTCTCAAAATCCTCCCAGCCGCGCAAACTGGAGTGCGAGTTCTCATCGGGGCCATAGCCAGCTGAAGCTGCAGTTCCGCGACCGCTTCTTTGAGCACGTTTCATAGCGGCCTTCCCCGCGGCTCGCCGCCTATTCTCTGCAGCTGTCGCTGCGTCCTGTTCGCGCCAGACCGTAACCAGGTCGCGGTCAAGCACATCCTCCACGTGCTGCGGGTCGAACACGTGAAAGGTGATGTTCCTTGCCCGCCCGCGGAGTTTCACCGTTTTCGTCCCGGCGCTCTGCAAGCGACCATCTTTCAACCAGCGGTGCCGTTCGGCCGCCGATATCGTCAGAATGTCCTCGATTTCACGGGGGATTACGCGCAGGCCTTCGATATTCTGCAGTGCTTTGGATACGATCCCGAATACCACCTGCACATCATTCTCGGCGCCCTCAGACAGGCGCAGGGTAAGCACGCGGGACTCGATATGGAGCAGTTTCCTGAACTCCATTGGAAGGCGGGCGCGTATTTCGAGAAAAATACCCCTCGCTCGGACGGACGATCCAAGCGTTGCAGCCGGGGTTAAAGGCCACTCTCCAATCAGCTTCGCTGTTGCATTGATTTTTCGGCGCGTGGACATGCCCTTTATATAGGTTACCGATTGTCGGCAACGATGAGCCGATCGCAAAGCTAACATGAGTTCTAATCCGCCAGCGGTCTGAACCACGATGCCCTAAAGGCGCAACCACGATTATCAGCGGGGCCGCTCAACTTCGGCTAACAGGAAGCGGCAGAGTTGATCTCAAAGTGCGATATCAGGCGCGTTGCCGCCTGGCGGCTTTTTGGAGGCCACAGCCTGACCGTCCGTGATTGGGAGCCACATGGCTAAAGCGGCTGTTCCGCTATTGAGCCTCAACATCCGTTTTAGGGACCCACCCCGTCGAGTTCAATCGCGAATCCCGCATCGATCGCGCTTTGTATAATGAGATCGCCAAGTTGCCAGTCCGTGAGTTCGCACAGCGGAAGCATTCTCCTCACGATGTGGCTAACCTCCGATATCGAAATGCTAGGGCTGCCGATGTTGTCGATCAGGTAACAGATAATCGCCTGGCGAACGTCTGAGAAGGTGGGCGTCTGCGTGAGCGCAGGCATATATGGCCTACGAATGGAGCCGTGGTTCTAGACCATCGGCCGTTTTTGCATCGAAAGCGACGGGCACCCCGTGAATGATGGATGCCGCCGCCAATAGCTCCTCCAACTCGCGGTCGGTGGCCCTGCATGCGGGCATGAGTGTTCGGATGGCGCGGATTGCCTGTGCTATCGAAAGGAAGTGGGCCTTGCCTCTGGAGAGAACATAGGCTTCGGCGGCTCTTTCAACCGTGACTGTGTCAAAAGTGGTGGTCATCGAGAATTCCTCCCTGAACCCTGACCCACACGATTTACGGCACGAATTCGGTAGCTTGCAAGGGTTTGTCTGATTTAGGACACTTGGGCGGAGGCTAGGCCGAAGTGACTTTGCTCCTCCTCCCCGTAAGCACCATGCGTGAGTCGTGTCATTCCAACGCGGTCGATAATCGTGATCTCGCCGCGCTTGGCGTGAACCAGCCCCCGATATTCAAGCATTTGGAGGGCCGTGGTAACGCCGGGGCGCTGGGCACCAAGCATTGTCGCCAGGAATTCATGCGTCAGGTAGATCTTATTTCCTTCGACGCGGTCTTGGACCATCAGCAACCAGCGGGCCAACCGCTCCTCGATTTTGGAGTGGCCGTTGACCAGTGCCGTCCGGGACGACTGGATGAGGAACGCGTGGGCATAGCGAAGCAGTGACTCGCGAAGGGATTGGCTCTCCGCAATCGCAGAGCGAAGAGCTTCAACCGGGAGGATCCAGCCATTACCTGCGACTTGGATATAGGTTTCATTGGGCGACTTGTCCTGGCCGAGAATAACGGCAACTCCTGTCATGCCGTCGTGGCCGACGATGCCGACCTCGCTTTTGCGCCCTCCGGTCATCGTAGCGACCACCGACGCGATGCCCATCTCTGGAAAATACACACGCTCGATCGGCTGATAAGAGACTTCCAGCTGGTCTTTGATGTTGAGTTCGACGTGATGCAGTGACGCCCTCAAAAGCGCGAAATCCTCCGAGGAGAGGGTTTTCAATACATGGTTGCGAAGAAGGGATTGGGGCATGGCTCTCTCTCCCTGCGGGCAAGAGCACGTACCTCTTACTGTCGGCTGCGTCCGACGCGCTGGCGGCCGATGTGGGAAGCATAGGCTTCAAATGTGCGGTTGGCAAAGAGTCCGTGCCTGGCGAAAGGCTCGGGGAATGTCGGCTTGAGTCCCGTAGGTGGTGGGCGCTTCTTATGACTTATGAGGCCGGTCACGAATGTCCGGAACCGGCCTAAGCAGATCGGCAGGTTTCGAGCATCGAGTTGGCAAAAGCAGTCGTTCAGCTCACGTGATGAGTTTCGGGCGCCGTCGCCTTGCGCTTACCGACATTGTGCTTCACCCGTTCCGGCCCTCTTCTTAAGCGCAGTAACTTTGAAACAAATCCTGCCGGCAGGCGTTCCAGCATGGCGGGCGGCGTCGCCGGAGGACCCAATGCCCGACGAATACAATGACATCGTCATCCCCCAAGACCACGATGCATCGCCACTTCGGGAGGAGGAGTATTTCGTCCTCTGCCCGGCGTGCGGCCAAGCGTTCGACATCAGGTGTATGGCAGAGGCGCTTCATCACAACGAGCTAGGCCACGAGCCATACGACCTCGACTCGTAGTCGGCAGTGATCGACGACCGTCGACGAGCGTTTGGAGATGTCCCTTCACCGCCTCTATGCGAGCCGGGTCGAGACCAGCACCGAGGGTAAGCTCTCGCTCATGTGGCCGGTCGCGTTGCCGATCGGGCTAAAACGAATCCCTGTCGCAAGGGCGGGACCTTCGTCGGCACGCTATGTCTTGACGATACCTTGCGGGCTTTCAGCAACGACTTGATGCCGTTGCGGTCGTTGTCGATGCGGCCGCGGCCGTGACCAACCGAAAGCTTCGACAACGCATCCACCACATGCGACAGGTTGTTGTTCATCCAGGGCGACGGCGCCTACTCCACCGCAACCATGTCGCCCAGTTCTGTCACGACGCTCCGAAGCAGACCTGCTCCGGCATCGGGTGCCGGGACCAACATGTGATCTCCATAATGCGTAAGAGCCGGAGGCCCATCGCCGGCGACAAGGCGCTCATTGCAGAGAAAGGTTACGATCGACCGGATCGTCTCCTTCGACAGCGCACACGTGCGACACGTCCTGGCCGCGCGCGCCGCCTGTTGCCGAGAGCGACGATCGCGAATGCGCGAACGGCTGGACGGCAGGTGAAGCGGGGTCGCGATAGGCGCACATCGGACTTGCTTCACCGGTAGTCCGAAGACGCCAGCGACGCTATCTGACCGAAAGCAAACAGAAGCTAGGCGTGCCCCACTGAAAGCACAAGCAAGCGCAAACGTTCCTGGACTGATGCTCGGCTGGCGGCAACTTGCTCGCTAGCCGAGTTTATCTCAGCCGGTGGTCGGGGGAGACCAGCCAGCCACACGCTGGTGATTCCAACCCGAGCCGATGTGCCAATCAGCAACCTTCGTCGGTCTTTTTCACCTGGCCCGGCGCGGCGGTATTGGCTGTCGTGTCCTGCTGACCTGGCGCAGCCTGCTGAGCGCTGCCAGTCTGCTGGCCGGGCGCGCAGTCTCTGGCCGAGTTCTGATTTGTGGTGCCGCTGGTGGTGGTCGTGTCGGTGCCCTGATCGCCGGACATGTTGGTCCCGCTGTTCGTCGTGCCGGTGCCCTGATCCGTCGTGCTGGGCATGGTCGTCGTGGTCGAGGTGCCGCTCGTCGAGGTTCCGCTCGAAGTTCCGCTGGTCGTCTGGGCAAAGGAAAGCCCGGCCGACACCGCCAGCACGGCCGAAACCAAAAGGATGCGTTTCATCTTCTTTCTCCTGTCTGAATGCGCGGGATGCGCCTGGCCAAATCGAACAGGCAGACAGAAGGAGTGTTCCCCGATGAAGTTCAACTTTTGTAACTCTGGTCGTAGATCAGCCTTAGGATGGCGGGCGTAGATTAGAAACCTCTTGAAGAAGACACTGCCCGCACCAGAATCCATGGCATGGCTCGGGGAATAGGCATTGGTGACCAGGTGGCGATTACTGCCACGGTTCGAAGGCGGATAACAGAGGACCGCGTAAGCGTCTCGATCCCAGGTTACGACTTCCCACATTCCATCATCGATCACACCAAGGTGAACCGAGGCCAGCAAATCGACCTAAAAGGCGAGGTCACGCGCATCGACGAGGACACCGTGACGATCGACCTCGGGCCGCTGGTCACGGTCGACCGTGACAAGGTCCGGCTAATGGAGAAATATCGGCCGCCAAAACGATGAAAGGCACTTGTCGTTGCCCCGGATTAGGACCGACAACATCGCGACAGGCTATGAGGGCAGGCCGCATGACGGGCCGGTAGAGAACGAGTCGAAGCATTTTGTCTACTGCCCAGTCTGCGGCCAAACGTTCGACGCGCGCGATCTTGGACAGGTGTTCCACCACGCTGAGCCACAGCACGAGCCGCTTCCGGTCGAGCAATAGTCCAGCTAGTTGAGCTCCGGCAGACCGACGTTGAGACCCTTCAGCGCGCCACCGAGATGAGAAAAGGGTGCTGCGTGCACCGCGCCTTCCCCGCGCGCCGATGTTCCACCTGGACCGCAAAAAAGTCCCGCCGCACTGCCAGAACGGCGGGACCGATCAAACGCTTTTCACCAGGCGGGGGGATGCGGGGGGTGGGCTTGCCAAGTGAGCGCGGACCGTAACCAACCCTAAGCGCAACAGCGGCAACGCGTCCACCAACCGCCGGTTGGAGCGACAGGACGATTGAGCCGCCGCCAGGTCAGGTCATCCCGGGTCGCTATCGCTCGCAACCAGCCGGTAGCGGAAATTGTTGCGGATGTGGTCGTTGAAATAGCGGCCCTTGGCGAACGCGGCCCGGAACGCGGCAAAGGTTTCCGGCGGTACCCCCTCAAACTCGTACCGCTTGCCGCTGGCGACGAACCACACCGAGAGGGTCCTTCTATCCAGATCATATTCCATCTTGCGGATCGAAGTAGATGGCATGAGCACCACAGGCCGAGGCCCGCGCCTTGCGGGGAGCGCGGGCCGATCTGCAGCAATACCTGGAGGGGAGGATTCGCTGCGTGCACCGAACTTTCGCGGCGGTCCCGTGTTCCCAATCGAGATACACAAAAAGCTGGCTGCACCTTTCGGCATCACGCGGACGTTGGATTTCTGAGAAAGCGCGAGCGTCAATACTAACTTCTGGTGATGGAATTTTCCCGTGAGATAGGCACGCTCCACGGCGAAAGGAGTGCCCCGCCATGACCGTCCTCGCCTACAACCTTGCCAATGACATCAAAGGATTATGGAGGGTCGTCTTCGTGCCGGACGAACTGCATCTATATGTGGAATTCAGCCAGCCAGACGCCGACACAAACCCGGCTGATTGGATGAGCGTTGATGATTTCCTTGCATGGCGGCCGAAAGGCGCACTCCACGAGCGAGCGCGCGACAGCTTGGTTTCGCTCATTTGCAAGGCCCTGACAGGGCGATGAGACACGGGAAACCCGCACCGAGATCGAGTGCGAGCGCCGCGAGTGGGCCTAGGGCCCCACAAGCCAGTGCGACCCCGCCGCCGGCAAACCGCGGCGGGCGAGTGCCTCGGGGACACGATGGTAGATTGCTAATGCGTTCGCGCGTGTGGCCTTAAGTCGCAAACTATTGGCTTCAGAAGCAGGGCGTAGGGCTTCATTGATGGTGCTACCAACACCATATGGTGACCCATAGCCCTCCAAAACGAGAGAAGCTCGTCCCGACGGGTCGCACTGCGGCCGTCAGCTGGTAATTGCTACGAACTAGGAAACCATCATGATGCCTGAAAATATCAGACTAACTTCGCGAGACGTCCCCCTCATTCAGCTAGGCCTCTATCAGTGCCGCTTCCCGGTGAGCGAAGACGCTTCTGTACCTGGCGGTTATCGTTTTTGTGCTGGGCCAACTTCGCCGGATCGCGTCTACTGCGATCACCACCACAACATTGTGACCGCCGTGGACCCTCGTCGAGCCCGTGCGGGTCTTCACCTCGCTCAACGACGCGCCGCGTAAGCCTGACTGGCGGCGGCCTCCCGGCCAGGCGCTATGCGCTCCAAGGCCTTGGCTACGACCTTTCCGTCGGCTCGGTCTGGCCCATCCCGCCTTATGCCGTCTTCGCCGATGTATCCCCCGTCGCCCGATTGAGAACGACGACTTCTCGCCGAGCCTTTCAGCTCGCTACTCGCACAAACGCGTCGGCTCCAAAGGTTTGTCTGTCAGCACATCTTCAATGTGCCCGCGCCTGAAGCCCCAACATCTTCTGCGACCAACCGCGTACCTGGCACCGCCGATCGGTTGCTGCGGCGGATTTTCGCTGTTCGCAGCTGAACAATGCCTATCAACCTTGTCATCGCACCTAGTCGCACGTAGCGGCCGTTCGAATTCTCATCGCTCGGCGCGATGTTTGGTCCGTCTGGCCACAAGAGCGGAGCAAGCTATTGACACCCACGAAGTTGCTGATTGGGCAGATCGCTGTCGTATTCGCAATTGTCATTCTTGGCGTGTGGACTGCAACCCAATGGTGCGCCCACATGCTCTCCTATCAGCCGCCACTCGGCGCGCCATGGTTTGTGACAGTCGGCTGGCCGATCTACCAGCCGTGGAAACTGTTCGAATGGTGGTTCCAATTTGACGCCTATGCGCCTGAAGTCTTCGACAAGGCTGGCATACTTGCCGGAGCCAGCGGGTTCCTGGGCTGTGCCGCCGCGATAGCTGGGTCCCTCTGGCGCGCACGGCAGCGGGGGTTGGTCACCACCTATGGGTCCTCACGATGGGCCATGAAGCTGGAAATCGAGAAGGCGGGGCTGTTTCAGCCGGCCGGCGTTTTCCTTGGCGGACTGAATTGTCGCTATCTGCGCCATGACGGACCAGAACACGTCATGGCCTTTGCGCCGACACGTTCGGGCAAGGGCGTCGGACTGGTTGTTCCAACCCTTCTTTCCTGGACCGGCTCGGCCGTCATTCACGACATCAAAGGCGAGAACTGGCAGCTGACCTCTGGCTGGAGGTCGAAGTTCTCGCACTGTCTCTTGTTCAATCCGACCGATCCGAGATCGGCGCGGTACAACCCGCTGCTGGAAGTGCGCAAAGGTCCAGATGAGGTCCGCGACGTTCAGAACATCGCCGACATTCTCGTTGATCCGGAAGGCGCGCTGGAGCGGCGGAACCATTGGGAGAAGACCAGTCATTCACTCCTAGTTGGCGCCATCTTGCACGTGCTCTACGCCGAAGAGGAAAAGACACTCGCCCGTGTCGCCACCTTCCTGTCGGACCCGCAACGCTCATTCGCTGCGACACTGCAGCGGATGATGACCACAAACCACCTCGGCACGGTGGACAAGCCCCAGGTCCATCCGGTCGTGGCCTCGGCGGCTCGTGAGGTGCTGAACAAGTCAGAGAACGAGCGCTCAGGCGTTCTCTCGACCGCCATGTCGTTTCTCGGGCTCTATCGTGATCCAACGGTGGCCGCGGCAACATCGGCCTGCGACTGGCGCATTGCCGACCTTGTGGATGCCGAGCGACCGATGTCGCTGTATCTGGTCGTGCCGCCGTCGGATATCTCGCGCACTAAGCCCCTGGTGCGATTGGTGCTCAATCAAATCGGCCGGCGGCTGACCGAGCGCCTGGAGGGCGATCCAAAGAAGAGCCGCAAGCATCAGCTCCTGATGATGCTGGATGAATTTCCGGCGCTCGGTCGGCTCGACTTCTTCGAGACTGCGCTCGCCTTCATGGCAGGCTACGGCATCCGCGCTTATCTGATAGCGCAATCGTTGAACCAAATCTCCAAGGCCTATGGCGAGAACAACGCCATTCTCGACAATTGCCATGTGCGGATTGCCTTTTCCTCAAATGACGAGCGCACGGCCAAACGCATCTCGGACGCGCTCGGTACCGCGACCGAACTCAGATCGATGCGCAACTATGCCGGCCATCGGTTGGCGCCCTGGTTGTCCCACGTCATGGTAAGCCGCCAAGAGACCGCTCGCCCCCTGCTGACGCCGGGTGAGGTGATGCAGTTGCCGCAGGCTGACGAACTAATCCTGGTTTCGGGATTGCCGCCGATTCGCGCCAAGAAGTTGCGTTATTACCAGGATCCGAATTTCACGGAGCGAGTGCTGCCTTCGCCGGTGCTGCGCGACGGTGCCTACGCGGATCGGCCCACGTCGCGCCCGGACGATTGGAGCGGACAGGTGCGCGGCGTGGATCGGCGTCTTGCTGGCGATGACGACAGTGCCGGCGCGGCAATCGAAGACGGAGGTGTCCAGCAGCAGCGCCATCCGGGCCTGCGCGAAGAACGGACCCTCGTCGTCCAGGAGCCTGGTCAGGGCGATCTGTTCACGCCCGCAGACGATGACTGCGAGACGCTCGCCGACAAACGCGTCATGGATCGGATTTCCACCGCCGCACGTGCGTACGGCCTCAACGAGGGAATGGGCGACGACAAGGACATCGTGCCCGGCTTCTGAACGGCGCGCCATACGCGGGCGCATCTCAGCGTAGATAACGGCCGTAAGCGATTTCGATGATCTCGACGATGCTCGTTCCCGTCGCCGGTGCATCAGCGCCGGTCAGAGGGAACGAGCAGCATGAAGCCCCACCGCATTCGTCACCAGTTTTTGCTTGAACCCGAGTTGAGCGAGAAGCTGGAGAACCTCAGCCGCAATCCATCGACCACCAAATCGGCCATTGTGGCGCACGCGGTCGAGACCTTTATCGAGCGGCGTGGGGAGAATGAACTCGACCAGCGCTACGGCAAGAGGCTCGACCGTCTTTCCCGCGACCTCGGACATGTCAGGCGCGATGTCGAGATGATCCTGGAGAGCCTGGCGCTCTTCATCCGCTTTTCGATCACGCTTCATGCTCACACGCCGGTGCCGGACAAGGCGACCCAAGCGATTGCCCAGGAGCGCTTCGAGAAATTCGTCGAACAAGTCGGCCGCCAAATCGCTTCCGGGAAACGGTCACTTGGCACCGACGATCGCAGGGGAGGGGAAGGATGAGTTCTCATACGGAAGCCGACCATCGCCGCCGCGCCATGCTGCGCACCGCCATGGGTCCGGCGATCACCGAAGCCCTTGCCGATCCGACCGTCAATGAGGTGATGGTCAATCCCGACGGTGCGCTGCGGCTCGACCGGTTGGGTGAAGGCCGGGTCGACACCGGCGTGCACATGCATCCTTCTGAGGCCGAACGCATCATCCGCCTGGTCGCCTCCCACGTGCGCGCGGAGGCGCATGCTGACAATCCGATTGTCAGCGCCGAATTGCCATCGGGCGAGCGCTTCGAGGGTCTGCTGCCGCCTGTCGTGCTGGGGCCATGCTTCGCCATCCGAACGCCTGCGGCGAAACTCTACACGTTGGCCGACTATGTCGCCGACCGGGTCATGCTGCCGCTGCAGGCCGATGCGCTGAAGAAGGCGGTCCGCGAGCGGCGCAACATCCTGGTCGCCGGCGGCACGTCGTCGGGCAAGACAACACTTGCCAATGCGCTGCTGGCACAAGTCGCCGATTGCGACGAGCGGGTGATCCTGATCGAGGACACGCGCGAACTGCAATGCGCGGCGAAGGATTGCGTTGCCTTGAGGACGAGGCGGGGGTCGGTCACGCTCGCCGATCTCGTGCGCTCGACCCTGCGGCTCAGACCCGACCGCATCATCGTGGGCGAAGTCAGGGGCGCGGAGGCCCTGGACATGCTGAAGGCATGGAACACCGGGCATCCCGGCGGCATCGCGACGGTTCACGCCAATTCGGCGCGCTCCGCTCTCTACCGTATCGAGCAGCTCGCCCAGGAAGCCGTCGTCACCGTTCCCCGCCGCCTCATCGCTGATGCGGTAGATCTGATCGTCTTCATCGCTGGGCGCGGATCCTCGCGCCGCATTGACGCGATCGCTGAGGTCACCGGTCTCGACAGCAGCGGTGACTACGCCGTCACCCCGCTCACGCTTCCGCAACTCCAGCAGTTTTGAAAGGTCACCTCATGCGCAAGAAGCTTCGCTTCCTTTCGTCCACCGCGCTCGCGTTTCTTCTCACCGTCCCGGCCCACGCAGCGGGCTCCGGCATGCCTTGGGAACAGCCGCTGCAGCAGATCCTTGAATCGGTCCAGGGACCCGTCGCCAAGATCGTCGCGGTGATCATCATCATCACCACCGGCCTGACCCTTGCTTTCGGCGACACGGCAGGCGGTTTTCGCCGGCTGATCCAGATTGTCTTCGGCCTGTCGATCGCCTTCGCGGCATCGAGCTTCTTTCTCTCCTTCTTCTCCTTCGGCGGCGGGGCACTCGTCTGATGGCCACCGGAGAGCAGCATATCGAGGGTTTCGAAGTCCCCGTTCACAGGGCATTGACTGAGCCGATCCTGCTGGGCGGCGCGCCGCGAGCGGTGGCGATCCTCAACGGCACGGTGGCCGCGGCAATAGGCCTTGGCCTGCAGCAGTGGATCGCCGGACTGGCGCTCTGGATCGCCGGCCACACCCTCGCGGTCTTTGCCGCTCGCCGCGATCCGGACTTCGCCAGCGTGCTTGTCCGTCATCTTCGCCTGAAGGGGTGGCTTGCATGCTGAACCTTTCGGAGTATCGCGGCAAAGCCGATCGGCTTGCCGATCATCTGCCCTGGGCCGCTTTGGTCGCGCCCGGCATCGTGCTCAATAAAGACAGTAGCTTCCAGCGAACCTTCCGGTTCCGTGGCCCCGACCTTGAAAGCGCGACCGAAGCCGAGTTGGTCGGCATCTGCGCACGAGCCAACAATGCGCTACGAAGGTTGCGCTCCGGATGGGGGTTGTTTTTCGAGGCCGAGCGCATTGAAGCGCTGGGCTATCCGAGCTCGGCTTTTCCCGATGCTGCCTCATGGCTGGTCGATGAGGAACGGCGGGCGGCCTTCGAGGGCAAGGTCGCGCACTTCGAGAGTCGCTATCATCTGACCTTGGTCTTCATGCCGGCGCCAGATGGCCAGGCGCGGGCGGAAAGCGCACTGGTCGACTCGCATCACTCGGGAGGGGCTAGAGACTGGCGCCAGGAGCTGGCGTGGTTTCGCGACGAGACCGACCGCGTCCTGGATTTGCTGTCCGGCTTCATGCCGGAAGTGCGCGCCCTCGATGATGCCGAGACGCTAACCTATCTGCACGGCACAATCTCGACCTACCGCCATCCGGTCGCCATGCCGGAAACGCCAATGTATCTCGACGGTGTTCTGGTTGACGCGCCGCTTACCGGCGGCCTGGAGCCGATGCTGGGTGAGCAGCATCTGTGCACCCTCACCATCCTTGGTTTCCCGAACGTCACCCGGCCAGGGATCCTCGACGCGCTCAACCATCAGGATTTCGCCTACCGCTGGATGACGCGCTTCATCTCGCTCGACAAGACGGAAGCCACAAAGACACTGACCCGGTTGCGCCGTCAGTGGTTTGCCAAGCGCAAATCGGTCGCAGCCATCCTGCGCGAGGTCGTGACCAACGAACCCGTCCCTCTCGTCGATAGTGACGCCGACAACAAGGCGCTCGATGCGGATGCCGCCCTTCAGGCATTGGGCGGCGATCACGTCGGCTTCGGCTATCTCACCACAACGGTGACGGTATGGGACCAGGACCGGCAGGCCGCCGCGGAAAAGCTCCGAGCGGTTGAGCGCATAGTCAATGGGCTCGGCTTCACCACGATACGTGAAAGCATCAATGCGGTCGAGGCGTGGCTCGGCTCGTTGCCTGGTCATGTCTACGCTAACGTTCGCCAGCCGCTCGTTCACACGCTGAATCTTGCCCATGTCATGCCGCTGTCGTCGGCGTGGGCCGGTCCGGTGGAGAACGAGCATCTCACCAACGTGACTGGGACCGAATCCCCGCCGCTTCTCTTCGCAGAGACCAACGGGTCGACACCGTTTCGGCTTTCCACCCACGTCGGCGATGTCGGCCACATGCTGGTCGTTGGTCCGACCGGTGCCGGCAAGTCGGTTCTGCTTGCGATAGTCGCTCTGCAGTTTCGACGCTATGCCGGGGCGCAGGTCTATGTCTTCGACAAGGGCAATTCGGCTCGTGCGGCAACACTGGCCATGGGCGGAGAACACCACGCTCTGGGCGCGGATGGTGCGCTTGCCTTCCAGCCACTGAGCAATATCGGCGACCAGGCTACTCGCAGCTGGGCGGCGGAATGGATCGCCGGCCTCGTTGCCCATGAGAATGTCACCGTAACACCGGAGGTGAAGGAGGCGATCTGGTCGGCCCTGACCAGCCTTGCCACCGCGCCGGTGCGGGAACGCACGCTCACTGGATTGTCGGTCCTGCTTCAGTCCAATGCGCTGAAATCCGCGTTGATGCCGTACACGCTCGATGGCCCGTTCGGGCGTCTGCTCGATGCCGATGAAGATCGGCTGGCTTTGTCGGATGTGCAGTGTTTCGAGACCGAAGAGCTGATGCACAGCCAAGGCGCTGTGCTCCCGGTTCTCACCTATCTGTTCCATCGTCTCGAGGAGCGGTTCGACGGACGGCCGACGCTGCTGATGCTCGACGAGGCGTGGGTCTATCTCGACAACCCTCTCTTTGCCGCCCGCATCCGTGAATGGCTGAAGGTGCTGCGAAAGAAGAACGTTTCCGTCATTTTCGCCACGCAGTCACTTGCAGACATCGCTGGCTCGTCGATCGCGCCGGCGATCATCGAGAGCTGCCCACAGCGCATTTTTCTTCCCAATGACCGTGCCGTGGAGCCGCAGGCGCGGGCAGCCTATGAGCGCTTCGGCCTGAACGAGCGGCAGATCGAATTGGTCGCCCGTGCCACACCGAAGCGCCAGTATTATTTGCAGTCGCGCCGCGGCAACCGCCTCTTCGAGCTCGGGCTCGGCCCGATCGCTCTTGCGCTCTGCGGGGCCTCTGATCCGGCCACGCAAGCTTTGATCGACAGCGTCCTGTCAGAGCACGGGCAGGACAGCTTTGCCTCCCGGTTCCTGAGTGCGCGCGGCCTCGATTGGGCTGCCGAGCTTCTCCAACAATTCCCTCAACCAGACAAGGAGCAATCGTCATGATGCGGCGCCGCCTTCTCACCAGCCTGATCACCGTTTCCCTGATCGCAAAACCGATGGCCGACTACGTCCAGCCGGCCCACGCCCTAATCGTGTTCGATCCGTCGAATTATGCGCAGAACGTGCTGACAGCGGCACGTTCCCTGGAGCAGATAAACAACCAGATCCAGTCGCTTCAGAACCAGGCGACCATGCTGCAGAACATGGCGCGCAACCTTCAGCGCCTGGATTTTTCTTCCGTGGGCCAGCTCACAGGTTCGCTCCAACGGATCGACGGCCTGATGACCCAGGCCAGCGGCCTGAGCTTCGATCTCGACAAGCTTCAGAACCAGTGGCGTGTGCAATATCCGGAAAGCTACGACGCCACAATCGAGGTCAGCGATGTGGCGAGCGCCGCGCGCGAGCGCTGGCAAAACGCCATGCAGGCGTTCCGCCAAACCATGAGCGCGCAGTCGCAGATCGTGGAGAACGTGCGGGCCGACGGCGACCTGCTTACCGATCTCGTCAACCGCAGTCAGGGCGCGGCAGGTGCCCTTGAGGCAAGCCAGGCCACCAATCAGCTGATCGCGCTTTCGACCAAGCAGCAGATCCAGATCCAGACGCTGCTCGCGACCCAGTTCCGGGCTGAAGCCGAAGATGCTGCCCGCAGGGCGCAGTCCGAGGAAGCTGCCCGCGAGACGACGAAGCGTTTCCTGGGCACCGGTACGGCCTATCCCGGCAACTGATCAGCAGTTCTTCAGACAACGAGGAAGGCGGCGACATGAATGACCTCGGCGTCATTGATCGCTTCATGGAGACTTTTACCCGCTATATTGATAGCGGGTTCGGTCTGCTTTCGGGCGACGTCGCCTTTCTCACCACCATCCTGATCGGCATCGACATCACGCTGGCAGGCCTGGTCTGGGCGTTCGGCGGCGAGCCCAATGTTCTTGGCCGGCTTGTCCGAAAAGTGCTCTATGTCGGCGCCTTCGCCTTCATCCTGAACAATTTTAAGAACCTCGCCGACATCATCTACCATTCCTTTGCCGGGCTCGGCATCAACGCATCGGCCGGCAATCTGTCGGCCGACAGTCTCCTGCGGCCAGGCCGCATTGCCGCGGCCGGCTTCGAGGGCGCCTGGCCGCTGCTCAATCAAGCGAGCCAGCTAGTCGGCTTCCCCGAGATCTTTGGCAACGCGCTGACCATCTTCGTGCTGCTTCTCGCCTGGTTCCTGGTCCTCATCGCCTTCTTCATTCTTTCAATTCAGCTCTTCATCACCATTCTGGAGTTCAAACTCACCACATTGGCCGGTTTTGTTCTGGTGCCTTTCGCGCTCTGGCACCGCTCGGCGTTTCTGGCCGAGCGCGTGCTCGGGAATGTGATCTCGTCGGGCATTAAGGTGATGGTGCTTGCTGTCATCGTCGGCATCGGCTCCACGCTCTTCGGCGAGTTCGCTTCCGCGCTGCAAGGCAAGGAGCCGGACTTGGCCGCGGCCATGTCACAGGTACTGGGCGCGTTGGCGCTGCTTGGGCTCGGCATTTTCGGGCCGGGAATTGCCTCGGGTCTTGTCTCGGGCGCGCCGCAGCTTGGCGCGGGAGCCGCACTCGGAACCACCGCGGCGGCTGCCGGATCAACGCTCGTTGCCGGAGGTGCGGCGCTTGCCGGCGCGCGCATGGCAACCGGCGGCGGTCTCGCCGCCGTTCGAGCCGGCACGGCGATGGGATCGGCTGCTTCCACAGCTTGGCAGATGGGGCGTGCAACATCGCCCGAGTCCGGCCTCGCCGGCGTAGCTGCTGGACTGCAGGGCGTTGCCGGCGCAGCTGGCGGCGCCGCGATGCGGGGAATGCGATCTGCAACAGAACCATTCCGGCGCAGCGCCGATGCCGGCCGCGATGCCGCCTGGACCGCGACGGGCGGCACGCCGACCGCATCAATGACCGGAAACCCTGCCGCGTCAGGTGCCAATGCCGCGCCGGCGTGGGCGAGGCGCTTGCGTTCCCAACAGACCGCGCGCGCCCATCGCCACGCCGCCACGCAGGCCGTCCGCGATGGCGATCGGGGTGGAAGCGGGGCCAACCCCTCTCTCAACGATAAGGAAGACTAGATGCTCTTCAAGCGACCTGTTCAGCGTTACGGGAAGACGCCCCACCCGGTCACACCATACCAGAAGGCCGCCCAACTTTGGGACGAGCGCATCGGCACTGCGCGCGTGCAGGCAAGGAACTGGCGCCTGATGGCCTTTGGCTGCCTCGCTCTGGCCATCGGGCTCTCTGGTGGACTCTTGTGGCAGTCGATGCAGGGCCGCGTCGTGCCTTATGTTGTCGAGGTCGACCGCTTCGGTGAAACACGGGCTGTCGCGCCGGCAATCCAAACCTACGAGCCCGACGATGCCCAGATTGCCTGGCATCTCGGCCATTTCATCCAGAATGTCCGCTCCGTCTCCACCGATGCGGTGCTGGTGCGGCAGAATTGGCTCTCGGCCTACGACTTCGCCACTGACCGTGCAGCCCTCTTTCTCAATGAGTACGCTAAGGCCAATGACCCGTTCGGCAAGATCGGCACGCGCAGCGTCTCGGTGCAGGTGACGAGCGTGGTTCGAGCGTCCGACAACTCCTTTCAAGTCAAATGGACCGAGCAGGTCTTTGAGCGCGGCAGCCTCGCCAGCACAACGCGTTGGACCGGGATCCTCACCATTGTGATCCGGCCGCCGAACAATACCGATCAGCTGCGCAAAAACCCGCTCGGCGTCTTCATCAATGCCATCGACTGGTCGCACGAGCTGGACAGCGCCGCGCCGACAACCGTTTCCCCGAAGGAGCCCGCCAATGACAAATAGAGCCCCATCGCTCCGCACCGTCCTGATCCTGTCGGCGTCGACCGCGGTACTTTCGGCCTGTGCCTCGAAGCCGGTGCCGCCACCGCAGATTTCCTATGACCATGCTGACTTCAAGCCGGCCGCGATTGAGAAGGCGCCGGAGAAGCCCGTCAAGGTCGTGGAAGTGCCGAAACCGCTGCCGCTGCCCGGCCAGTTGCAGCCCGAGCCGGGCAAGGCTGCTGAAGACAAGCGCTCGCCTGAAGAACGTGTCGCCGATGCCAACAAGGCGGCGACGCAGCAACCCACCAAATATGGCTATGTGAATGCGGTGCAGGTTTACCCTTTTGCCGAAGGCGCGCTCTACCAGCTCTATGCCGCACCGGAGCGCGTCAGCGATATCGCTCTGCAGTCAGGCGAGAAACTCCAATCCGTGTCGGCCGGCGATACAGTGCGCTGGGTAATTGGCGACACCGTCAGTGGCTCCGGCGATGACCAGCGCACCCATGTGCTGGTGAAGCCCTTCGCGCCAGGACTTGCCACCAATCTGGTGATCACCACGGACCGGCGAAGCTATCACCTGCAGCTTCAAAGCACGGATAAGACCGCCATGGTGGCCATCTCCTGGACTTACAGCGAGGACCAGATCATCGCGCTACGCCGGCGCAATGCGCAGGCCGACGCCGCTATGCCAGTGGCGTCGAATGTGGCTCTCGAAAATATTCGCTTCCGCTATTCGATTACCGGCGACATGCCGCCCTGGAGGCCGACGCGCGCGTTCGATGATGGCAGCAAGGTCTACATCGAGTTTCCGCGCCGCATCGATCAGGGTGAGGCCCCGCCGCTCTTCATCGTCGGTGCTGACGGGGACAACCAGCTCGTCAACTACCGCATACGCGGCAACTATTACATTGTCGATCGCCTCTTCGCCGCGGCCGAACTGCGCCTCGGCGCCAAGCAGCAACAGGTGGTGCGCATCACGAGGACCGACGGCAGGCAAGCGCCGCTGCGGAAATTGCTCTTTTCGCGTTCCAGCAGGTGAGGGACGGCCCATGACGGATACTTCCCGCTCCGATGCTTCACCGAAACTCGATCCAGAACAGCTGCAGCTGCGGGCCTCGCCTCGCCGCGCTGTGCGCTTCAAGCGCGGCATTATTGTCGCCATTGCTGCTGTTGGTTCCGGGACCGTTCTAGGCGTCACCATGATGGCGCTGCAGGGACCGGCGCTGCGCATCAAAGAGCAGGCTGAAGAGCTTTACAACACTGAGCGGAAGCCAACCGCGGAGGCAATTGAAAGGCTGCCTAAGGACTATTCCGGGATCAAGCCCAAGCCTCCGGTGCTTGGACCACCGCTGCCCGGCGACCTCGGCCGCCCCATCCTTGAGCACCAACGCCAGCTGGGCATCGCGCCGGGCCAGGAGGTTTCGGCGGAGGAGCAGCGCCTTGCACAGCAGGCGATCGAGGCGCGCGAATCGCAAGTCTTCTTCCGGATCGAAAATCGACCCCGGCAAGCGGATGCCGCCGGCAACGGGCAGGGCGGGCGTCCACCCTTTGATGGAACGGCTCCACAATCCGATGCCGCACGCGATTCAGCTTCCGTTGCACCGGCCGAGGGCGACCAAAACAATCAACAGCGCAAGCTCGATTTTGTCAGCCAGCGGAACACAAGTGGAATCTACAATCTGCATGCACTGCAGACGCCGGCTTCGCCGTATCAGCTGATGGCCGGCAGCGTCATCGCAGCGAGCCTGATCACTGGCATCAATTCCGACTTGCCCGGCCTCGTCGTCGCACAGGTCACCGAGAATGTGCACGACACAGTCACCGGCAGCACCTTGCTCATTCCGCAAGGCTCTCGCCTGATTGGCACCTATGACAGCGTTGTTGCCTTTGGACAAAGGCGCGCGCTGCTGGTCTGGCAACGGATACTGCTGCCCGACGGCTCTTCGATCGAAATCGACAATCTGCCGGCGACGGACACCGCCGGCTATGCCGGGCTTGAGGACAAGGTGGATTTCCACACCTGGCAGCTGATCAAAGGCGTTGCGCTGGCCACGTTGGTAGGGGTCGGCACCGAGCTGAGCCTCGGGGAAGACGAAAGCGACCTGGTCAAAGCAATCCGCGAATCCGCTCAGCAGAACGTCAGTCGAGCTGGCCAGCGCATCACCGAGAAGAACCTCAATATCCAACCCACCATCACTGTCCGGCCCGGTTGGCCACTGCGCGTCATCGTGCACAAGGATCTTGTGCTGCGGCCGTACCCGAATTGACTGGAGTCATCATGACCAATCTGAAACTCGCCAAACTTCCGGACCGGACTCCTTCGAAGATCACCATAAGCGTAAGTGCAGACCTGAACCAAGCACTGAAGGACTATGCAGCGCTTTATCGTCAGACCTATGGCGAGTCCGAATCCGTAGCGGAACTCATCCCGTTCATGCTGGCAGAGTTCCTGGAGAGCGATCGAGCGTTTGCCAAGGCCAGAAAGGAAGGACTCCCTGTCGTCGACAAGTCAGAGAAATCGCGGCGGCAGCCAATTTCAGGGTCCGAATAAGTGACAGCGACCAGTGAGTCCGAGGGGGCACCTTTCTAGGCGGGCAAATGCATTGAAGCAATTTGCCGGCGACAAGCCGAAACATAGGGCACAATAGACGAGCTGATCTGCCCCGAACCAATGCCGGCTCTGCGCCTAATCCCGGTCATTCCGCCGGCCCCTGCCGTCCTCCAGAAGCGGAAATCGCTGGTGGTCAATGCATGGGCGAGTTTGCGCCTCATCCCTGGCGTTGGAGCTGGCCTAAACCTTACTCTAGGCAGACAACTGGAAATGACGACACGGGTCTTCATCGACACAGAAAAATTGAGGGATGGACGCATGGGCTTGTCCACATCGAAAGTGACTGAGGTTTACTCGATAGGATGACAATTGGCGGACTTCCCATCTATTTGTTAAGGATGGAAATGAAATCAAAGCCCAGCGAAGTCGCCGATGATTCCATGCAATTGGGGATGTCGCCTTCGCAGTTCATGCGGCAGCTGCGTCCGGAGTATTATTCCGACACAAGTGACAGGTCAGCGTATGTGCTCGATGGGCCAACGCTGAGCTTTCACCTCGACACCATAACCGACCGCAACCAAACGCAAGGCTTCGAGCTTTTCTGCCGAAAACTTTGCGAGCGCGCAATTTGCCCCAACCTTCGCCCTCAAACCGGTCCTGAAGGCGGCGGTGACAGCAAGGTCGATAGCGAGACTTATCCCGTCAGCGACGAGATAAGCCAGACCTACATCGGCGACGTGAAAGCAGCCGGTGAACGCTGGGCATTTGCCTTCAGTGCTAAGAAGACCTGGGCAGATAAAGTGCGCAAGGACGTAAAGGGCATCATAGATACGGGCCGGAAATATGACCGTATCATCTGCGTAACGAGCCGTCCGGCAAGATCGAAAGACCGCGCGCGCCTCGAAGATGAGCTTCTCGACACATGTGGTGTTTCAGTCACGATCCAAGATCGTTCATGGATTGCCAAGGAAATCATAGAGAACGACCGGAAAGATATTGCCTTCAATTACCTCGGGGTCGGACAGGAAATCACCGACCGGCTTCGGCTAGGTCCGGCGGACTATTCGAGAACCCAACAGCTTGAAGACGCGGAAGCCGCGGTGAGCAACCCTGAGGCATTCACTGGTCTGGAGGTTCAGCGGGCGTCTGAAGCACTTATCGCCGCCAAACTTTCCCGTGGATTGGAACGGGCTCGTACAGATACAGACGGCAGATTCCTTCGCGCGATCCGGTTCGCGAAAGATGGGGGCACATTCAGACAGCAACTCGAAGCCCGATACGAATATTTGTGGACCGCTATCTGGTGGTATGACGACCTCGCTCTCGCCAATGAATCATATGACGATCTGGCAGATTTCGCTCTGAAGGCGGATTCAGCGAAGAATGTCGAATTTCTCTGCAACCTCATGCAAGCGTTTTGCAGCGCTGTCATCCACGGTCATCTGACGCGAGAGGATGTAAAATTCGATGAAAGAACGAACGCGCTCATTGCCGCCTTGGAAGACATGGCGGCTGATCGGAATCGACCGAACAACAGGTTGGAATCGCAGATTTCCCTTCTTCTTTTGAAGATGAATATTGAACTGCTTAATTCAAATCGCGAAGCGCTGTCGGAGATATGGAAGTCGTTTTCGGAAGTTCTGGTTGATGCGCGCGGGTTGGGTGAATTCGATGCCGAGCGCTTCATCAAATTAGTCGGCGTTACGGGAATGATTGCTGTTTCTGACCCGTCTTACGGTCAGCTAGTTGAGGACGTTGCCGCTTTTGTGTCGGAAAGGAAAAGCGAGGGAGAAGGTGCTCTGATCCTCCTTGCTCGCGCCAGCAAGCTCGATCTTACGAAGCCCTTCGAGATCATAAGGCTCGCAGGTAAAGCAGCGATTCAGCTCACCAAGAAAGAATACGCGGACAGTTTGATCGAGGCTCTGCGCCTTCTGACACTTGCCTACCGTAGTGCGGGCATGCTGTGGGCTGCACGGGCCAGCTGTATTTTCCTCGCTGCTTCCCTTGTGATAGAGGGCGAGGAAGAGAGTGAGATTCCGGTTGCCTTTATCCCAACGATGAAGATGTTCGCGTGGATTGCGCTCGAACTTCGGTGCGTTCCTGATTTCTTGAACGCCATCAGATTATTGAACGGGTCTCTCCGTTCTATTCCGCTAACCGATGAATCCAAAAAAGCGCTCTACAACGAAATTCGCGAGTTAGAGTACGCGTTCGCTTGCCAGCTTTTGAACCTCGACGACGAACAGTTGGAAAAGCTGGAAGCTCTTCCTGATGTACTTGAAGCCCTAGGGCTCATGTTGGCTAGGTCGGCTTTGCTTTTCGCATTGGGTCACCGTGAACTGTTGCGATTAGATGGCAGCCTTCCTCCCGAGGAAAGTGATGAGGATATTGATCGGATGTTTTCGATCCTCATGAGTCAGCCAGTGGCAGATTCTATCGCTGGCGTCCTTGTCCTGAATGGGGACAAGCCGGAAACAATATCCACGTCAATCATGGGAATGCGGATCGACGTTGCTACTTTGGGGAATGAAGCGAGTTCGCTTCTTGCACAGACATTGGTTGGAGCGTTGGAGGCGTTTTTCGCGACCGCACTCGATGCGGATCTAGTTCCACACACCGAGATAGTGGAAATCACTCTACAATTCACTGAAGATGGCGCCGGGCCTGTTTTCATATTTGACCCGATGACGATGAAGAGCAAGTTGCATTGGCCATTGGGTTTGTCGCTGACCAGCTTCGACAATCAGCGCGTCGTTCAGGATTTGCTTGCCGTGGTAGCTTCCAGAATTCTTGCCACCGCTTTCTTGATCCAGCGGCCAAAAGACTTCATCGAGCAATTGTTCGTGGGTGAGGCGATCATGAACCGCGCCACAATGGTTGCTGTAAGCCCGAACAGTTATCACCGCGTGCTGAACGAGCACATAGGATCGCTTAAAAACTGGAAGCGAGACGGGCATCACTCTTATTCCGCAGGTGAAAGACCGTCGCTCCCACGCATAGATTTTCACCAAGAGGAAGAAACAGAATCCTCCCATGAGAGGCCCGTCCGAGAGGGGCCACCCAAGATCACCGATCATCGTAAGATGGGGATCAAATCCGTGATCGACATCCATTCCTGGGATGAGGCAACGTGGAGAGGCACTGCCTATATACAGTTTGACCCACGGGTTCCGCCCGCCATGGCTTTGCTGTTCGAGAACAGAGCCGCTGCCATAAGCATATTCGAACGTTGGCGGGAACGTGTGGGCGAAGAAGACAAAGACGAAGCGATCAGAATTTCCATCATCAGAAATCTACCATCGCAGCCTCCGTGCCACTATACAGTGATGATAACTGCCAACCCCGATAAGGAAGATTTCAAGAAGCAGGACACGGTTATTATCGCGTCACGCATGAGGACGATGCAACCCGATGATGATGTGAACCTACAAAGGTTCCTGAGATCATATGAGCATTTCAAAGCTTACCTGCTAATGCCCGCGATTTTCGATGGAGCGGGGGCACCGGACCCTCTTTCCGAGCTGACCATTCTCAAGCGGGAGATCATAGTACGAAATGCCGACGATGTCGGGGAACATGATGTGGACCATATGGCCCTGCGTAGCCACCTTGCACCGCCTCGCAAGCCAAAAGATTAGAAACCTTTTCAGCAGCCGTGGGAACTTAGCGCCAAGCAAATTCGACGAAAGTTAGATGCCATACGTCGAGGACGGACAAATGCTGGAACGTTCAAGAATTCGGCCATTGTCCGAGGATCGGGATATCGATTTCGTTATCACTCAGGCCGGCGGTGGACGAGCACACGAAGATTCGGATCGGAAAGATACCAGAAACTCGGATTACCTCCTTGGGCAATCAATAATCGAACTCAAGCTGCTCGAGGACGAACGGCTCGAAAAGCCCGAAACCCAGGCGAAGATCGGTTCCCTGTTCGGAGCGCTCCAACCGGATCGCCCGGTGGTGGTGATCGATCCGACAATAATCGAGTTCAACGATCGGCACGCGTACGCGTCAATCATGCAAGGGCCGATCAAGGGTGTCGTGAGGTCGGCAAGAGGACAATTGAAGCAGAGTCGCAGAGAAATCGGCGGAGGCGCCACTACGGTCCTTTTCGTCATCAACAACGGCTTCAACGCGCTCACTCACGAGGAGCTTTTGGATCACGTCGTGAGGCGGGCGCGGAACGACACCGATGAAATCGACGGGGTTGTGGTCGCGGGGTGCTATCTTCATGGAGACGGGTTCGACACCTTCGCTCTGTGGCCGATAGACTACGTGCTGATCCGCGAGGAACGCCCATTTTCGGAATTCGAAGCCCTGAGGTCGGCTTGGAACAAGCTTGCCGATCGACATATGACCGAGTTCGTAAGAGGCGAGCATGGTCCGGCGGCGGCGAAGGAAGCTCAGACCGACATCGTGTTCGAGTGGGAAGGGCGTACCTTCGTAAAGCCTGCAACACCTATCGGTGCCAAGAGCGCGTTCTTCGGAGCTCGGCGGCCGAGGCTCCACCATCTTCGCTTCGAACGTGTGAAGCACGTGGCTTTGACCGTTCCGCGGCTTTCGCCAGCAGAATACCGCCGAGTCAGAGCCGCGCTGAAGGACGAACCGCTGTTGGAAAGTTTGGACACCTGGAACGATCATGTCGGCGAGGCGCTCTCATACGGTACGCCTCTCAAACCGGTGGTCCCGGTCGCGGTTTCACGGGGCGGCTGGGAGGCATGGAAGCGTCGCAATCCAGGCTCCTCGGGATTCGACTCTCTGCGAGCCGCCGCGAATGCCCGCTACGGTGTTGAAGCCAGCAGGTTGGTACATGCAGCAAAGGAGCTCCATTCGGGCACCGTCGTTCCTCAAAGGTACATCGCTGTGGTCACTGAACTGATCGGACAGGACGAAAACAATGACGTCTCACGCATCGGCGTTTGTACCGGCGGAGATGTCGAGTGGATCGTTTTGAATGCCAGAGTTCCACATTTTGGAGCTTTGGCTTTGGCTGCCGCTCATGCACTACGTCTTGGCCTGACCAACATTCTCTGGAGACACGACCTGAGATATGCCTGGGTATAGGTTGCGGGCAATTTCTTCTCTGACCTGGGTAGGTCCCAAGCACGCGTCCAACTTCCGTTGTTATAGCGGACTGACAGCTTTCGTTAACTTCGGGCGCCGGCAGGCGTACGAAACTCCCCGAGGAAGGAACCCGCGGGCCACAGTCGATGTCTATGGGGATTTCGATTTGCGGCTGATGTCGGCGATGGCGCGACCGTCGTCGGGGGACGGCGGCTTCGATGCGGACAGACCGCTTCGTTGCGCCTCCGCGCGGTATTGTCGGCTTGGTGGGCGGCCGGACGCTGCCCTTTCGGCTTCGATGATCACCATGGGCGCGTGTGGATTCGTTGCCGGAGGCTGGGCACCTGCGGCGACTGAAGAATGGAGTAGCCCATGCCGGATCATGGAGTGGTCTCCCGGTTCGCTGCGGTGGTGTTAGGCGGTCCGCGCGGCTGTCTCCACCGTTCGAAGGTCTCAACGATCATGCGTCCGCCGCAGCAAGGGCAGGACGGGCGGAAGTCAGCCGACTCTTCCGAGGTGTCGGTCTCGGGCGGCGCAGCGACGTCCAGCAGTTCGCGGGCGCGTGCGATGCTGGCCTTGCGGGCGGAGCCGGCGAGCAGGCCATAGTGCCGGATGCGGTGGAAGCCATGCGGCAGGACGTGGAGCAGGAAGCGGCGGATGAACTCGTCGGTCGCGAGCGTCATGACCTGCTGGCGATCGGCGCCGTCGCGGCGATAGTCCTTGTAGCGGAAGGTGACGCCGCTCTCGTCGAAGGCGATCAGGCGGCTGTTCGAGATCGCTACCCGGTGCGTGTAGCGGGACAGATAGGCGAGCACGGCTTCCGGCCCGGCGAAGGGCGCCTTGGCGTAGACCATCCAGCGCTTCTTCCGGATCGGCGACAGGTGTCGCAGGAATGCGCGGCTATCGGCGAGGTGCGCCATCGATCCGAAGAAGGCAAGCCGTCCGCCGTCATGCAGCGCGAGCAGCCGGGCTAGGAACAGCCGGCGGAACAGCTTGCCGAGCACGCGCACCGGAAGCAGGAAGGCCGGCCGCGACGATATCCAGCGCTTCCCGTCCGGCGCGATGCCGCCGCCCGGCACGATCATGTGGACGTGCGGATGATGCGTCAGCGCCGAGCCCCAGCTGTGGAGGACGGCGGTGATGCCGATGCGGGCGCCGAGATGCTTCGGATCGGCGGCGATGGTCAGCATCGTCTCCGACGCCGCACGCAACAGCAGGTCATAGATGGTCGCCTTGTTCTGGAAGGCGATGTCGGCCACTTCGGCCGGCAGCGTGAAGACGACATGGAAGTATCTTACCGGCAGCAGGTCGGCTTCCCGCTCGGCGAGCCATGTTCGCCCCGCCGCGCCCTGGCACTTCGGGCAATGCCGGTTGCGGCAGCTGTTGTAAGCGATGCGCCAATGGCCACAGTCCGCGCAGGCCTCGACGTGTCCGCCAAGGGCTGCGGTGCGGCAATGCTCGATCGCCGACATGACCTTGAGCTGGGCGAGGCTCAGGTGCCCTGCATGGGCGGTGCGGTACGCGGGGCCCGCAACGCGGAAGATGTCGGTGACCTCGACAGAGGCACGCACGGCTCAGCCGTCGGGCGAGATCTCTGCCTCCTTGAACAGACCAAGCTTGTCGAGCGGGCTCGTGACCGTGCGCACCGTGCGGGTCGCGACCTTTGTGTAGAAGGCGGTGTTGTCGAGCTTGGCGTGCCCAAGCAGGACCTGGATCACCCGAATGTCGGTGCCGTCTTCCAGAAGGTGAGTGGCAAAGCTGTGGCGCAGCGTGTGCGGCCCGACCCGCTTGGCGATGTCTGCGGCCTGTGCCGCCTCGACGACGATGCGGTGAAGCTGCCGGGTGCTGATCGGCTTCATGGCATGCTGTCCGGGGAACAGCCAGCCATCGCGGTGCATGACACCCTGCTGCCGCCCGACCTTCCACCACTGGCGCAGCAGAGTAAGCAGGTCGGCCGACAGCATGGCATTGCGGTACCGTCCGCCCTTGCCACGCTCGACGCGCAGCAGCATGCGCTCGCTGTCGACGTCGGCGACCTTCAGCGTCGACACCTCCGCGACGCGCAAGCCCGCGCCATAGGCGACCGAGAGCGCGGCCTGATGCTTGAGGCAGGTGGTGGCGTTGAGGAGACGGGCAACCTCGTCTCGGCTCAGGACCACCGGCAGCTTGCGCGGGTGTGCCAACCGGACGAGCTTGCGCGCCAGGTCCGGGCGGTCGACCGTGTGGGTGAAGAAAAGCGCAGCGCCGACACAATGCTGTTCATGGTCGGCACGGGAACGCCGTCATCCTGCTGCCCAACCTGGAACCGGCGCAAGTCATCCGCTGTCGCCGTGTCCGGCGATCGGCCAAGGAAGCTTGCGAACCGCCCGACATCGCGGACGTAGTTGCGCTGCGTCTCCTGGCTGAACCGGCGCATGGTCATGTCGTCAATCAACCGCTGGCGCAGCGGACTGATCGGTGCATCGAGAACAGGATGGGGCATTGGTCAGGCTCCTTGTTGAAGAAGCCTGTGATGCTCTGCCCCCGCCGAACGACGCTCAATGCGGGCGCGGCAACCGGTTCTTGATCACTACCTCAACCGCAGGCGCCCATCCCGCGCAGCGGTTCGTTCTCCGGCCCATAGGCTGCCGGGCGGCAATGCGCCTCATATCAGACGTAGAGCCAACCGCCTCGTGATCTCAAAGGCGGTCATTGAGCGGTCAGTTGAGGTGGCTGAGGCACCGGTTGCCCCGCCGCTACCGTCCGGGTAAACTCTGGGTCTGAGATTTGACTGTCGGCCATTCATCTTGGCTTGTGCCAGAAGTCTCGCAAAGGTCTTTCCAGTCCTTTGTGCCAATGTCCTTCACGATCCATGATCTGGCGAGGGCGTTTTCGTTTGTATTAAAAAAACAGATATCGATTTTTTAGGTATTTATAAGGCTTGCTGTTGCCAATCCAAGTAGCGCCGTTAGCAGCTCAAACGCATGGGTTGCTAGATCAATCATAGGGATATTCTAGGCGGCTGGCCGGAATAACGCAAGACCATACCGCCAGACCATACCGCCTGCCGCGCGCCCGCTAGGTCTGAATGGCCTGAGTTTAGACGCGTGATGCCCAAATGACAGAGAGTTCACAGCTGACTACAGTGCCGAGCTGGCTCTTGGGCAACTGTTATGATCATCGACCAGAAGCATCCCATCTCTTGGTCACTCGTCGAGCGCGGCGCAGACGGCCGGAAAGTGATGAAGGACCCCGCACTCACAAAACCATTCCTCTACCATATGCTCGAATGGCGTTACGCCAAGCTGATTTTCGAAACTAACAAACTGCGGCTCTCGCCCGTCCGATGTTGGCAGGACCCCTATGAGCGGTGGTGGTGCGATGGTCTGTTCAATCGCCCCGGTCCCCTGTCGGGGTTTCAACCGTACGGCTCGTGTTGGACCACAGGTGCACATGACGAACCGCGTTGGCGAATGGCAGGCTTTGGTCCCGACAAGGAAACTCCTATTGTTCGAATCCGCTGTCGGGTGGACGCTATGGTGAACGCGGCAAAGGCCTCCTCAAGAACAGCGCCGGCTCCGCTTTTCTAGGCCGCGTCCAATATCGTGGCGAGAGAACTCTTGTTCGTCTGGCGCAGTCGGTCGCAGAAGGATCGAAGAAAGAAGTTACCCGGATGGCCGCGACCATGCTGTTGCACAAGCGGCGTGCCTTCAAGTTCGAAGACGAGGTGAGACTCCTTTGGCTGGACAAGCAGGCATTGAGAGAGGGTGTCTATATCGACATCGAGGCGAAGACGTTCATCGACCAAGTGATGATTACACCTCACGCAAGCCCCGCTGAAACGGCGAACATCAAACGGGAGATGAAGCCTTTTGGCGTACCTTGCCTCTCGTCTGGTGTGTTGAAGTCGCCGCGTTAGGCGCGGTCCGCGAATCCTTGTGCCACGCAGTTCGTCACCACCTTCAATCTTCAATCTGCGACGGTCGCTCGCGCTGCGCTATGCCAAAGGCTCCGCGCCAGCGCCCGTCGCTTCACCCGCCCAGTAGGGCACAACCCACGCCGGAAACGATCTCAAAACTGGATAGAAACTGGGGGCAACGTCAGCTCCACTTTGCATTCTGTTAGAGCTTCGTCGAAGAAGATTCCTACCGCTAACCCAAAGGCTGTCGTGGAATTTTGCTAGCCACTTTGTTTGACAAGCGGCTTGGCTTCAATCGCTCCTCGAGGATAGGTGCGTTGCTTCGACTTTAGTTGGCGACGCTCTTGATGCCAGAGGCGACCGCTGCGTTATCAGCGGATTGGGATATGCTGTTGAAAAGGACACACGCACTTTCTTTTTTGCGGAAATTGAACCCTAAGCAGGATTTGTCGTTCGCACATTGCAGTATGCACTCGGGATATCGTAGCGGAAAGCTCCAATAGGCATTGCCAGAAATTTCCGTTTTTGTGGCGAACACTAGATTCGAGTAGCGCAAATTGCTCTCGACCACTTTCTTTGCGGCCATGATCGACTCTTCGCTTTTGACCAGTAGCGATGCGTCCCCTTTCATGAAACAAGCTCGAAATTTTGTGTTGTAGGTAACCGCCAGACATCTGAAGTCGGTGTCGCAGGCGGTTTGACACTGCTCAGAACTCACGTTCCTAATTGGCATATCCGGCAGGTCGTTTCCGATCGCGTCCCACCCGGACACGACAACAAATCCACTATCTGGATCGACCTCTGTCGCAGGAGTTTCTGCGGGGACAGTTGCGGCCTGCTCTCGTGACGGGTCAGGAATGATGTCTGAAGACGCAAATGTGCGACCATCCAGCCACGCGCATCTTGTTGCAAGATCGACGGCGGATGGATCATTAAGGCCGACCAACTGAAGCGTCTGAGCAGCAGCACCAGGCCCGGCTGGTGGCGCTGTCGGGGCAGAACGAGCTGCCAATGATACATTTACGTCCACGCCGTTCACACTCCGCCGAGAGTAACACCACGCTCGGTCCCATGTTTCGTCGTTCTCATCCTTGAAGTGGTGACCTGTGATTAGCTCCCAAGTGGTGCCTTGGTACTCGACGTTCTTGGTGGCGAATTTGTTGAAGTCGACTGTCACCACGTCAGGCTTGGTAGGGACGTCAGCCTGGGGCGCTTCCTCCTGGGCAGGCTTTGGGGTTGGAACAGGAATAGGCGGCTCGTCTTTTGAGGAGGTAAGATCGCTTGGCTGCTCTAAGGTCGGCAAAGCCACTGGCTCCGGCAAGGTTTTGTCCCAGAGACCAAGATTGATGCCTAGCCCAATCCCGACCGCCGCCACTGCAATGGCTCCGCCAGTCGCCATTCGGCGAAGGGCGGTCGCTCGGGCTGTCTTCTCTTGGGCCGCGGCTTGAGCCTGCAAGGTTGGAATCGCTGACCTCTTGACGGCGAGATCGACGGCTTGCTCAAGCAGGGTGGTGTTATGCCGGACGAGCACTTTTGCGACCCTTCATTGATACCGTCACGAGGTCTGAAACCTCAGGCGGCAAATCCTGGTCGAGGGCCTTGCGAAGGACTTCGGGATCATCGGTGAAGAGCGGAACATAGAGGATCTCTTTGACCACCTTTTCCACAGGCACCTCAACGCGCTTCTCAACCTCTTTCTCGACCATAACTTCAACTGGTACCTTAATCGTTCGAATTCGGCGCCAACGCCAACTCAGAAGCATTCTGCGGAGCAGCCTGGAAGTCTTGCTCTCTGAATTGTCCTCTTCTCGGGCGGCAATGCGCTGGAGCGCTAGAGCGACCATTGCCGTAATTGGTCCCGCGAGCGCGGCGATGAGCGCGAGCGAGCCGAACCAAATCACAGAGATTATTCCGGCCTGTGCCTCAGTCACCAGTTCAGGTTTGCTGCCGTACCACCGTGAGGCAATGCGGCGGACCTGATCTGTCCGCGCCATTGGGATCCGCTCCTTGGCCAAGGCGCTGAGGGCTTTGGCAATCTGGTCCTGTCTGACCTGGTTTTGCGCCGAGGTGTTTGCCTTGCTGGCTTCTGCCGCCTGGGCATCTGCGAGCCGTTTGCCGGCTTCATGCAATCGACGCTGCCAAGCCGCGGCATCACTATCGCGCGTTTGCTCCAGAGACGAACGCCTATCGACAAGCTTCTGCCTCTGGTCAGTAGTCATAGGAGGGCTGTTTGCCCGCAAACGATCGAAATTTTCGCGCAGCGCAGCAATCTCTTGATCGAGCGGGTCAATCTGAGTGTCAAACTTGGTGATAATTTTCGTGCGGGGGTTGGCAAGTTTAGCCACTTCCGATTCTAGCCTGCGTGACGAGTCGCTGTCGCCTGAATCGCGCGCCATCTTGATACGTTCAACAAAGCTGTCGCGTTGGCGCTCAAACTGATCGACAGCGTCTTTAACTTCGCGATCACGCTGTTGAATCAGCGCCGATCGAACCGCGTTTTTCTCATCCACTTCATCGCGAACACGCGAGGCCTCTGGAGTAAGGGCTGTCGTTCCCTCCAATTCCGCATTGGCCTCGGCAATTTGCGACTGAAAGGTCGCACGCGATTTTTCCGCAAGAGAGGTCAGCTGCTCAATTTCGGAACGGGCTTGATCGACCTGATCGGCTCTTCGACCAAGTTCGTCAGCAGAGGCGAGCTTTGTCGCTTCCTGTTCAAGGGCATCAATCTTGTTTACGAGCTCCTCATAACGCAGCTGACGCAATGCGCCTGCCCTCTCCATCCCCATAAAGACAGTTTCGAAAGTGATGCCTGCAAGAATCAGGAGGAAGACCAAGATTATGGGCTTCCAGAGCCAAGACGCGCTGAAAAGCAGTGTAGCTATCGGTATCTTGGTGAGCTCCGCGATTGCCACCATGAGAAAGGGTGCACTGGCGAGCGTCAAGTCCATTGCAGTGACAGACTCGCTTGCAGAAAACGCTTGTACGCCTAATGCTACACCTGTCGTAAGACCAATCGCTGCGGCCGCAATCTCTAGGGCCCAGGCACCACGGTAGGTCCACTGGCCATAGCTTGCCAGCTTTTGACTCATCACAGTCTGCATTTTACTCGCCCCCCCGACAGGGCAACATCACGCCTTGATCGCCTGTCAGCATACACTGAAAAATAACTATGTTAACGATTTTGAAAGTCTTAGTTAAGGCGTCTTCTCTCTATTGTCGCAACAACTTTTTCTGCCCTTCAGATATAGAATACCTCGTCAAAAAATGAGGCTAGCAGACCGCGCCGCCCATGCATGGTCTTCGTTGGATCGGTGTAAGCGGAAAGCCGAACAGGCCGTAGCGCGCTTACTCCGTTACATTTCAGCTAGCAGAGTGTTTCGCATGGGATCCCATCCTTGTCGCGATCGAGTTTTCCGCCCCATGAGCAGTTTTGCAGGTACCAGTTGGCGTCGTCGCAGGAACCGATCTGCTTGCACGTTCTCCGCGGGTCGCAAGAATAGCCGCTCTGCGCGACCAGCTTACGGCTGATGATGCCCAGTGGGCGGCTCGACGGCGCCGCGCCGTCGGCGTGCGCAGCGCGCCATTCCCAGGGTGCCTGAAACGTCCCGGCCCACAGGCCGATCTTTGAGGCTTGGGCTTGCGCCTGCTGCCCCGCATAGGCGCCCTGGCTGTAGTGAGGCCAATCCAGCGCCTGGCCGTGCTGGACCATCCAGGCGGCCACGCCCGCGCCGTCGGCGCGCCGACAATCGCCGACAAAGCGGTGGTAGCGATCCCACGTCACGAATGTGCATTCGAGCGGCCTCGACGCGGCCAGGAAAGTGTCCAGCGCTTCGGCCGATCGCCGGCCGCAAGGATACTCGGCGCCATTCGCATCGCGGCACAGCTGTCGGCTCTCTGGCGCGTCGATGCCGTTGAAGCGGACGCGCTGGCCGTGGATTTCGATCGTATCGCCGTCAATGACGGATGCGACACCGGTAAGCAAGGCGGGCGCCGCCCTTCGTGGGCTGGCCTTTGATGCATCGTCGCTACGTTGCGCGCCCGACGGCGCCAGGAAGGCAGCCACTGCCGCCGCTGCCGTAAGACTGAGCATTGCCGGCACGCTCGCAAGTTGGCGCCGCCACAGCTTGGCACCGGTGGGTCTCTGCCACCGATTGGATCGATATTTGCGGTATGGCCTGCTCATCCGCTACGCCGACCAGCCCGGCCATGCGCTGTCGACCATGGGCAGGCCGGCGCAATAGTAATCGTCAACGAACCGCCCGGTGGACCGGTCGCGGCAGCGCCAGATAACGCTGTAGTTCTGGCCATAGAATTGGTCCCACGCGACGCCATAGGTTTGTGGTGGCGGTGGCCGGTAATATGTTCCGCCTCCATAGCCGTTGTTGGCAGCGACACCCACAGCTGCGCCGCCGACAGCCGCGACCGCTATGCCCGTCGCGACAGCATTGTCGGTTTGCACAAGCCTGGTGCACTTCTCTGCTGTTGCGCCCCTGCGCACTAGAAGGGACGCTACCCGACTACGATACTGTTCGTCCGTGCTGCTGGCGAGAACGTGACATAGCGCTACGGTATTCATTGCCGTGAGATCGCTGTCCGACACGACAGTGCTCGTAGAGCAGCCGCTGACGCACAGGGCTGCGCTTGCGATGAGTGCTCCAATTTTCATGTGAATTCCCCCAAACAAATATTGGGGCGAGTCCGACCTGGAAGTCCAGAGTTTTGTTTTTCACTTTGCTACGATTCACAGCATGCTGCGGCTAGCTGGCATCCACTGCAACCAACCCTTCCGCCGGTCGTTGACTGATGCTGGGTTGAACTCAGCTACTCCAGAACTTGCCCGCAGGCTCAAAACCGGCGGGCTTTTTTCCGCGACGCCGGAAAGCTCTATCTTGCCGCATGTTGTGGTACATCGGCACGCCGTCATCGGGCCGTGCTGTTGACCAAGGTGGTCCCTCCGCCATGGTCGGCCGGCGCAGCCTTGACCGTCCGCGCGGGCCATCCCAATCAAGCCCGCTGGCTTCGGTCGGCGGCTTTTTATTTGATCCCCGGCGCCGTCGGCTTGGATCTAGATCCTCGCCAGTGCCGGATTTGAAGGTAAGCTGCGGCGGTATGATCGCACTTCGCGCGGGACGGACCATTGGTGTGCAGCAAGAGCGCCGAGTTCATTCGGCCAAGATTCTGCACTAGGCCGAGGTAGGTGAAGGCAGATAGCTATCCGGTAATCGCTGAGATATTGGAGATAATGTTCCCCCATGGAGGTGTGTACCAGTATTATAAGTTTCCAAACTTCATGTACGAACGCCGTGGACGAGCTGCTGTGTGCGCTTGCCGTAAATCGCTTCCGCGAGTTCACAGTCGGAGGTTGGCTAGGACCCTAACGCGAGAGCTTCAACGGCCCCCTTCGCGATGAACTCCTCAACGAGACGCGGTTCACGTCCCTGGCCCAGGCCCGCGCGAGGCTCAATGTATGGCGCGCCGATTACAACGGCGCGCGTCCGCACTCGCACATCGGATGGCAGACACCCAACGAATGTGCATCGACCTTCAACCCGCGACGGTCGCTCGCGCTGCGCAACGTGAAACGCTCCGCGCCAGCACCCGTCGCGTCCACTGGCCATCAGGGCAAATCCACCCGCGGAAACGAACTCAAGACTGGATAAAATTTGGGGGAAACGTCAGGGCGGCCATAACTTTGCAGTCTTCAGACGCGAGGCGGCCTACAACAGCCCTGCCCACCATGCTTGTGGCCCGCGACCCACACGGCTTTTCCCTTCAGATCGTATATTATGCTTCCTTCATGATTACCGATGTCTGCATGACCTTGAGGTCTTCCCGCACCATTTCCGCGGCGAGCTCGCGCACGGATGTCTCATGCACCCACCCGAGCTTCTCCTTCGCCTTGGTGGCATCGCCCAGGAGAAGATCGACTTCCGTGGGGCGAAAGTAGCGTGGGTCTACCTGGACTAGGCATCTGCCGGTCTCGACATCATAGCCCTTTTCGTCGACTCCCTCACCACGCCATTCGAGCTCGACGCCGACATCTTTGAAAACCCATTCGACGAATTGGCGGACAGGGGTCGTCTTGCCCGTCGCCAGCACGTAATCATCCGGTTGATCCTGCTGCATCATCATCCACATACCACGCACGTACTCACGCGCATGGCCCCAATCGCGTTGAGCATCGAGATTGCCGAGATAAAGCTTGTCCTGCTTGCCGAGGTAGATAGCAGCGGCGGCGCGGGTGATCTTGCGCGTCACAAAAGTTTCGCCGCGCAGTGGGCTTTCATGATTGAAGAGAATGCCGTTGGAAGCATGGATACCATAGGCCTCGCGATAGTTGACCACGATCCAGTAGGCGTAGAGCTTGGCGGCGGCGTAAGGGCTGCGCGGATAAAAGGGCGTTGTTTCGTTCTGCGGTACGGATTGCACGAGGCCGTAGAGCTCTGAAGTCGAGGCCTGATAGAAGCGGGTCTTGTCCTTCAGACCGAGGAGGCGGATCGCCTCAAGAAGTCGCAATGTTCCGATACCGTCGGCGTTTGCTGTGTATTCCGGCGTTTCGAACGACACCTGGACATGGCTCTGAGCGGCCAAGTTGTAAATCTCGTCTGGCTGGGATTCCTGAACTACTCGGATGAGATTAGTCGCATCAGTGAGGTCACCGTAATGCAAAATTAGGCGCGGATCGGGATCGTGCGGGTCTTGGTAGATGTCTTCGATGCGACCCGTGTTGAAGGAAGAGGAACGTCGCTTAATCCCATGAACGACGTAGCCTTTTTCCAGCAGAAGACGCGTGAGATAGGCACCATCCTGTCCCGTTATGCCCGTAACCAGAGCAACTTTCCTGTTCTCGCCCATTTTCTTCCTGCTCTATGGTAGTTGAAGTTTCGAATCTGGCTCGCCACACCGGCGGCAGGCCTCATACCCTATGGTAGGATTTCGACAGATGCGGCGCGGAGCTCGTCATTGACAGTGTCAGCCAGCGAGCACACCTGCTCCTGCTTGGAGGCATAGCAAAACAGAGTCTCGCCGCTAACCTGCCTAAGTCGCACATGCGGCCTGAGTGCCGAACTCAGCTCACGGGGTGAGCGACATAGATTTCAATCACGTCGCACCCGATTTGCTCATCAATCAGCGAGTTAGGACGCCCTTCTGGGATTCTATATCCGTTCTCAAGCACGCACAGTCGGTTGCATAGCCGCTCCGCTTCTTCCACGAAGTTGGTGGCCAGTAGAATCGTATTGCCCTGCGCCAGCAGGGCACGTAGCCGTTCCCAGATAAAATGGCGAGCATGTGGGTCCAAGCCACACTAGAACTCTCCACCATCCCTCTTTTGCGCTGACCAAGTAATCTTTGCCTGCTTCAGCGTCTTCTAATGGAAATTGTTTTGATCAGTGAAATCGATTGTTTGGATGAGGTGCATCCATAAAATGGATTGTTTGACAGGGCAGCGCGGCACATCGGCGGCACAAAGTCGTGGGCGCGAGGTTTCGCTCCGCGCGAAGACAAAGTTCGTGGCAGTCGGGGCTTTGGGCGAACCGCACATCTGAGACGGCGGCGAAAAGCCGGGTAGGGCATTACGTATTGACCTCCAAGGAATTTCGGGCGCGCTAGCTCGAAAACGGTGGCTGGGCTTCAACGATGGGCGGGACGAGGCGACCATCAAACTGTGTTTCATATTGTAGGCGATCGCAGTGCGGCGAATTTGAACGGCCGCCTTTGCCAGCCCTCGCCATCGCATCCGGCTACAGGTGCCGAAGATCTTCTCGATCCGAGTACAAATTCTGTGGATCGGTTGGTTCCAGGCGTCGAGCTTTCGGCCTCGTCGCGCCCCCACATAGCGGTTGCGACGATGCGCGGCCTTCCACCCTTGGCGCGCACCGCGTCGCCGAGATGATTGCCTCGGTAGGCGCTGTCGGCAAACACTTCGCCGGGATTGTCGGGCAGAGCATCAGGAACGGCGTTGCCGTCCTCGGTGTGGGCGCCGTGACGGCGATCTCCTCGACAAGGGCCGTATCGGCGTAGGCACCGAAATGGGCTTTGAAGCAATGAAACGCTGGTCGGCGCTTGTACTTGACCCAATGGCCCTCTTCATCATCTTCGCTGGCCGAGGCGATGATCGCCGCATCGACAGGCGTGCCGATCTTCACCTGGATCGCTGAACTGGCGGGTGATCTCGGCGAACAACAGGGTCATGAACCTCAAGGGCCTGTCGAAAACGGACGAGAGCGGGTTCGCACAGGTGTCGGCTCTGACACCGAGAACCCGCAGAACCGTCGGAACGATCCTCCACATGGCTGCAGACGCCAAAATTCCTCTCCCGGCCATCGCGTGCCAGTCGCTCAGTCCAGCCGGCTCGAAAGCTATCCGGCAGGAGTTGCGCCATGTTGGCGCACTTGAAAGCGTCAGAGAGCGCCGTGTCGCATCTTTCGATGGGACCGGACGCCATGATGGCCATAAATGACGTGGATGGCCTGCGCCTGACATTCGACGGCTGGCGGGTCCTGCACATCGGTCCTTCAGGAAACGCCCGCAAATGCGATGTTACGTTGAGGCAGTTAAGAATTGGACTTGAAAAAGGGACTTTGTGGACTGCCTCGACCGGCTGTTTCGCTTAGCAAAGCGCGGCCCCACGTCAGCAGAGGCTCATGGTCAAGGAACGGCTTAGTATCCATCACATGGATGGGCCACATTCACGCAATCAATTTTACACATGTCGCCGGGCGCATTAGAGAACGCTGAATTTAAACCGGAAGCGAGTGTACCCGGCGTCAAGATTTGCGAGCGTCACAGAGATAAGGATAGGCAGTGCTGAGGAGCTCTTCTGCCCCACGCGCAGCCTCTACCAAATCGCCCGGCGTAACGGTCGACTAGTATCGATTAAGAGATCCCAAGTCAGATGCAACCTCCTCTGAAACGAGATTTCCGAAAATGCAGGTCAGTGGATTGGTAAAGCGCAGGTTCGTCGTCTCTCAGAGGCGTACGGGGTTCGGTGATTGTCTGTGGTCGCTGGCGGCCGCTTGGCGCTACGCTCAGCGGTCGGGACGAACGCTAGCCGTCGACTGGCGCGGGTCCTGCTATCTCGACCAACCCTTCACAAATGCCTTTCCGGTGTTCTTCCAACCGATCAATGACATCGCTGGCGTACCGGCTATTTGCGACGACCGGATCAACGACTTTTCCTTCCCGGGTCCATTCTTCCCGGAGTGGTGGAATAGGCCAGCGATCGACTGCCTTTACCGCCCAGATGAGCAGATTTTCCAAGAGCGCGACGAGTTGGGCGAGCTCTTTCAGGCCGAACACGATGTCGAAGCGAACACAGTAGTGTGTGACGCTTGCTTGATGTGGCGCTGCGATGAGGATGCCGAGCGGCAGGTCTTCCAGAGTGTCAAGCCTCGGTCTGAAATTCAAACACGCATAGATGCCATTTACCAAGAATGTTTTGAGGGGCACAGCATCATCGGGGTTCATGTTCGACATGGTAACGGTGAAGACATCATGGACCATGCGCCCTACTGGGCCGATCCGGAGTTCGCCGTTCGACAAGTGTGCACTGCGGTTGATAAGGCTAAAGCGTTGCCGCACCCCAAGCCTGTGCGGCTGTTCTTGTGCACGGACAGCGCGCAAATCCTGGATCATCTGTCGGCCAAGTTTCCCGATCTCCTCACCGTCCCCAAGCATTTCCGATCCGATCAAGACGGCCCCTTACACACTGCAGCACTTGGGATGGACGGCGCAATTTCCGCCCTCGTTGAGATGTATCTTCTCGGGCGCTGCGATACTGTAATTCGGTTTCCTCCGACGAGCGCCTTTACACGATATGCACGCCTTTTCGTACCGCGGGTAATTGAGTTCGATCTGAAGGACCCAAGTCGTTTGATTTTGATAGAAGGCAGCCAAAGAATCTCTCATCTTGATTAAGACCGCTACCTGGGCAATTCGGCAAATGGAACGAACAGGCATAGAGACATCGACCGCAATCCACGAGAGGCGGGCCATGGCATACGTTCAATGTCCGCAGCTGCTCAGCTTGATCCGCACGCTTGAGGATCCGGACACACTGCAGCAGTTCTTGGCTCCATTCGGGACTGTTGCCGACGTCGATGAAACCAACGGCCTTAGGGCACGAATACAGAATGACGAGATCATTCATCTGCGGCCGTCCGGCAACGCGCCAGAACTTCGCTGTTACTCGGAGCGCCGCAAGACCATCCTAGAGCGACGGCGGTCGTGACGCTGACGCTAAGGGCGCGGGCAATGACGTCCAGAGACGAAATCGAGGTTGTTTAATGAAAGTGGTTCCCGTCATCATCAGCGGTGGAGCCGGATCGCGGCTATGGCCCGCTTCGAGGCAATCGCACCCCAAACCTTTCCTTAAAGTAGCAGATGGACATTCTCTCATTCAGCACACTGTGCTGCGCGTCGGTTCGATAAAGGGCGTAGTGGAACTCGTCGCCGTGACATCTGGGGAACACCTCTTCCTTACCAAGGACGAGTTCGACGAACTAGATTCCGTGGTCCTGCCACGCACCTTTTTGCTCGAGCCTGAAGGCCGGGATACGGCCGCAGCCGTTGCGGCAGCCGCCATCCATGCCAAGGCAACGCAAGGCCCTGACGCGATTCTATGCGTCTTCCCAGCCGATCACATGGTTGGCAACCTGCCTGCATTTTTAGACGTCATGTGCCGGGCCATCGAACATGCGAAGCTCGGGCGGATCGCCACATTGGGCATCACCCCAACCAGACCGGACACGGCATTCGGCTATATCGAAGCGGATGGTGAGAAAGTCGTCCGTTTCGTTGAAAAACCGGATCTGGACACAGCCAAAGCCTATGTCGCGTCCAAGCGCTTCTTCTGGAACGCCGGCATTTTCTGCTTTAGCGCACAAACCATGCTCGACGAGATGGCATCGCATTGCCCCGCGGTGATCCAGGCCGTCTCCGACAGCTACCAGAACGGCCGCTTCAGTCAAGGCGAAGGCTTTGCCAAAATCGAACTCGCGCCTGAGCATTTCGGCTCCGCCCCGCGAATCTCGCTCGACCACGCTGTCATGGAGAAGACGAACAAACTTGCCGTGGTTGCCTGCGACATGGATTGGAACGACATCGGATCCTGGAACGCAATGGCCGATTTGATCGCCCCCGACGAAAGCGGGAACAGGATACGCGGCGATGTGCATATGGTCGACACGACCGGCAGCTATGTGAGCTCCGACAAGCGCGTCATCGGCACGGTCGGTGTCAGCGATCTGGTGATCGTCGATTCCCCGGACGCTTTGCTTGTCGCATCCCGCGACCGCGTTCAGGACGTCAAGAAGCTGTTCGAGGGCCTCAAGGCTTCAGGACATGAAGCTCACCTGGTCCATAGCACGGTACACCGGCCGTGGGGTACCTACACGGTTCTTGAGGAAGGCGAGCGCTTCAAGATCAAACGCATCGAGGTGAAGCCCGGTCGGCGGCTGAGCCTGCAGATGCACTATCATCGTTCGGAGCACTGGGTCGTGGTCAGCGGCTCCGCGAAAATCGTCAATGGCGAGCAGGAGTTGTTCCTGGCGACAAACCAATCAGCCTACATCCCCTGCGGCCATAAGCATCGGCTGGAGAACCCAGGCAGAATTGACCTGGTGATCATTGAAGTGCAGAGCGGCGATTATCTCGGCGAGGATGATATCGTTCGCTTCGACGACGTATATGGTCGAACGTAGATTTCACCCGCATGACGAGAAAGGTCAACGTGTCGCTGGCTAATTGCCACTAGGAAGGCCGTCTGCCCACTCAGGACCGGATCCTTGTGGAATCGGGAATTGACCAAGGCAGCGGCGAATGACCGCAATCGGCATCAGGGTGGGACAAATCAAACGGAAAAGACCGGAGAGCGTAGTAACGCAACACAGTCCCACTGTCGAATAAGCCTTTGATATTTCTGACTTTCCAAGCACCTTCCGCGCCCACCAAAATGTTTAATATCAATGGCTTATGGCCGACTTCGCTCTGAAGTGGGCCAAATCGGCCTCGCTATCCCCGCAGCACTCAGTTGATTATTTTCGCATGAAAACGAGCAAGGACAGGGGGAGGGCGATCTTGTGCTGGCTTGTATGTCCAATCTTGCTCCTGTTCGTCGTCAGGTTGTGTGCAGCCGCATAGCGCGGCTATCGCGAGGCTGGAAGCCTCCGATCGATAGGTGCGGCGAACGGCGGCAACGAGGTGCGAATAGGATGGGTGAGCGTATGATCGAGAATACCGCAGCTGCGGTCTAGCGCGAAATGCAGCGTCTGTGACTCATCGGTCATTGCAGCGCGATGAACCGGAAATCATGACCCTAAGCCGCCCTTCATCAGCCCACCAGCGCCCAGAAGAAGGCGAAGATCCGTCACAATGCCTACCTGTACAAGGCTTCAAGCAGTTCACCGCGAATGTGAAGACCGCCAGCCATTGCTTCTTCATTTTCGGCCATTCGCTCGCTACGAATGACGACCACATCCTTAACCGCATAGCGCGTGGCAAGTTTCGCAAGCTCTGTGTTGGCATCTATGGTGAACCAGCATCCACGGATAACCAGCGGATCATGAACCACGCGAACGAGCTAGCGGTGCAGCGCAACAAAAAATTGCCGCTTGATGTCGTCTTTTATGATGCTGCTACAGTTCATGTCTGGGGTTTAGGCTTAGAAGCGGAATGACTGCCAACCAGGTCATCGAGCCGGAAACTGACCGGCCGGTCGGCCCAAAAATGACATTCAGTTGCCTCCAGCCTTTCGACACGAGCCACTTCACGATCTCGCGATTGCCAGCTAGCGGCTTGTTGCTCGAGCTGCGCGATCCTAGTCTGTGGTCGCTATGCCTCAGCAAGAAGAGTCCGGTTCCTAGCCGGGCGGAGGCGCAACGAGATAGCCAGCTCAGGACAAGGAGAGCAAGCCATGGTCGCTTTTACCCTCAATGGCGAGGCGCGAACACTCGACGTCGATCCAGAGATGCCGCTGCTCTGGGCGATCCGTGACGGCATCGGACTCACAGGAACGAAATTCGGTTGCGGCCTTGCCCAGTGCGGCGCTTGCACGGTTCACGTTAACGGCATGCCGACGCGCTCGTGCCAGACCGCAGTCGGCGACATCGAAGGAGCCTCGATCACCACCATTGAGGGCGTGTCGGGCAAGATCGGCGAAACGGTCCAGGCCGTGTGGGCCGAGTTCGACGTACCTCAATGCGGCTATTGCCAGTCTGGCCAGATCATGTCGGCCGTGGCCCTCCTGACAGAGACGCCGAAGCCGACGGACGATGATATTGATTCGGCGATGAGCGGCAATCTCTGCCGCTGCGCCACCTATCATCGCATCCGCGCGGCCATCCACGAGACCGCCAACCGGCTGGAGACTTGAGGCATGTTGCAGTTTCTCCCGAAGCATAATGCCGTGGGGCCCACGCGCCGCCAGTTCCTCCTCGGCACGGCCGTCACCACCGCGGGCCTCGCCGTGGGCTACCGGCTAATGATGGCCGCGCCCGCCAACGCACAAACGACGCCTGCAGCGGTCCAGGCGAACCCCTTCCAAACCTATGTCGAGATCACACCGGAGAACCGAATCGTCATCCACTCGTCGCAGTTCGAGATGGGACAAGCCTCCTATTTCGGCATCGCCACCCTGGTTATGGAAGAGCTCGACGGCGCCTGGGCGCAGGTCCACGTGGTCGGCGGATATGGCAATACGGCGCTCTTCGGCAATCTCGCCTGGGGCGGGGCCGCGCAGGGAACCGGTGGCTCCACGTCGATGAGCTCGTCGTGGGAGCGCTACCGCAAGGCGGGTGCTGCCGCACGGGCCATGCTGGTGGCGGCCGCGGCGCAGCAGTGGGACGTGCCAGCCGGCGAGATCACAGTGGCTTCCGGGGTCGTGTCGCACGCCTCAGGGATGCAGGCGCGCTTCGGTGACCTGGCTGAAGCCGCAGCGGGAATGCCGGTTCCCGACGACGTGCCGCTAAAGCCGCGCGACAAGTGGGCCCAGATCGGATCGGACAGCCTCAAGCGCTACGATTCCGCCGGCAAGACCAATGGCGCGCAGACCTACACGATCGACCTCAAGATGGATGGACTCAATACGGCCGTTATGATCCATCCGCCGAAGTTCGGCGCTGAGATCGAGAGCTTCGACGCCTCCAAGGCCAAGGCACTCGACGGCATTGTCGATGTCGTCCAGACGCCGCGCGGCATTGCCGTGGTCGGCAGGGACATGTGGACGGCGCTCAAGGGCCGCGATCTCGTGGAGGTGACCTGGAACGAAGAGAAGGCCGAAAGGCGCGGCACGGCCGAGATCATGGCCGAATACACTAAGGCAGCAGACGATCCGGGCGCGGCCACCGCGCGCGACGACGGTAACACTCCCGCAGCGTTGGCCAGTGCTGAGAAAGTCATCCAAGGGCACTACGAATTCCCCTATCTTGTCCATGCTTCGATCGAGCCACTCAACGCGGCCGCCCGAATCAACGAAGACGGCACCATCGACGTCTGGGGCGGACACCAGATGCCCGACCTTTATCAGGCGGCTGCCGCTCAAGTAGGCGGCACCACGCCGGACAAGGTGAGGCTGCACGTGATGAAGACCGGCGGCAGCTTCGGCCGCCGAGCGGTCTCGGACGCAGATCTCATTATCGAAGCTGTTTCCACAGCGCGTGCACTGGGACCCGGCAAGCCAGTGAAGGTGCAGTGGACCCGCGAGAACGACATGCGGGGTGGGCGGTACCGGCCGGCCTATGTGCACGCAGTCAAGGCGGGGCTCGACAAGGAAGGCAATGTCGTCGCTCTCCATGACCACATCGTGGGCCAATCGATCGCGGGCGGTTCGCCCTTTGCGGCGATGATCGAGAACGGCATCGATCCGACCTCCGTGGAGGGCGCCACCAACCTGCCCTATGCGATCCCGAACCTGAAGGTCGAGCTGACCACCACGGACGTAAACATCCCAGTGCTGTGGTGGCGTTCGGTAGGCTCCACCCACACCGCTTACGCAATGGAAACCCTGATTGATGAGCTCGCCGCCGCTGCGAACCGTGATCCGGTCGACTTCCGCTTGTCGATGCTCGGTCACCATTCACGGCATGCCGGCGTGCTGAAATTGGCTGCTGAGAAGGCAGGCTGGGACAAGCCTCTGCCGGAAGGCCATTTCCGCGGCGTGGCCCTGCATGAAAGCCTCTCGACCTATGTCGCCGAGGTGGTGGAGATCACCTTCAACGATGGAAATGATTTCAAAGTCGACCGCGTCGTCTGCGCGGTAGATTGCGGCACCGCGATAAATCCTGACCAGATCCGCGCTCAGATGGAGGGCGGTATCGGCTTCGGGCTAGGCGCGATCCTCCAGGAGGAGCTGACCCTGACGGGCGGTGTCGTAGACCAAGAGAACTACGACACCTATATGCCGCTCAGGATCGAGCAGATGCCGCGCGTCGAGGTGCACATTGTGCCGTCCGACGAGCCGCCCACGGGCGTTGGCGAGCCGGGTGTGCCGCCGATCGGCCCGGCCGTCGCCAACGCGCTACGGGCGGCGACGGGCAAGACGATCCGCAAGCTGCCGATCATAAAGAACTTGTCAGCATAGCCGGGAATGACACCATGAAAACGGCCGGATGAAGATCGCGGTCGTAGGTTGTTTTTGAACGCCTCCTGACAGGCGATCACCTCCATTCGCAATTTCCGGCGGCTGCCCGGTCCAATATCCGGTTTAGAGACGGTAACCCGTGTTCTGAACGACCGCAGACGGTCGTTGGTGCTGGTAGCACTAAAGAACCGCTTTCGAGACGCAAACGCCGCACGCAAATGTCTCGAAAGGGTCACGCTAGAGACTTTGTACCACCTAGTTGCATGTCTGCTATCGCTTTCTGGGCGCGAGAAGCGGCCGGTCCTCTGACGGCCCCATAACAGGACATTGATGTCTTCGCGCTGAGCGTCAGCAGTTGGCGCTACCGCGACCCTTCTCAGGAAGGCTGCACACCGACGCGATCTTCCTTTCGCCTTGCGCAAACCTCCCTTCCGAGTGAGGCGTTCAGTGCGTCGGCTTGGTGGACTGAGGCACTTCTGAGTGGGACAACAACATTGAAAAACATTGGAAAAGATTTGAATGCTCTAAAGTCCCACTGATCTCTTACCAATTGATTTTTATGGCTTTCTGAATACCCTCCGGGCCCACCATTATCGTTATATTTCAATGATTTAGAGGCATTGTTGCACTTGGCTAGCCAAGTCAAGGCTGGCGAACCGCCGTCCATAGCGTTTGATTTTATTGACTTATGGTGGGCCTCTGGAGGCCGCAGATGTGTTGCCAACCGCCGGTGGAGTGTCAGGATCGTTTATCAAGTGCTTGAACGACGCCGGCACGGTGTTCGGAATAGAAAGCCGCGCATAGTCCCCTACGCAATCGACCTCGAATTACTGTCTGGATGCTACATCGGCCATCGCCGCACCCCAGGCGATCTCGTAGCCCATGCGTGAGAAGCCGAATTCGCGATCGAATGTGTTCGGCGCTTTGACACGCCAGTTCTTCATGACCTCGCCCGGGAGGCCGCCAGCAGCGGTGACGACCAAGTCACGCTCGCCGGCGCGGAGTTCACGACGGCGATCATTTGGCGTAGCTGGGAACAGGCCGGCTACGTCAGGCAAGACCGTCCGGCTGCAGCTAGGAAGTTAATCGCAACCCACGGCGGACGGCTCCGTACGCGCGCGCGGCGTACGGCAAGCTGCTAGCCTCAATCTCCGGATGAGATCAGAGTCGCTCAGACCGGGTCTTCAGGATCTGGTACAGCACGTTTCGGATGCGCTGCCCAACGGTTAGCCGGTTGATCACGCCTTCGCCTCCTGTTCATCGCAGATGAATGGGCTGCGGTTCAGATGATCTGTGCCGCCAGCGCCACGCCGACCAACGACGTGCCGACGCCTGCCGTGCGGATGGCTCGCGGCCAGCGCCGAAGTGTCAGGGCGGCTAACGCGCCGGTCGCGTGAAGAGCCGAAGTAGCGACCACGAAGCCGACCGCATAAGCGATGCCGCTGGCCGTCTCGGGAATTTCGAGGGCATGGGCATTGCCGTGGAAGAGGGCGAAGAGAGCAGTCAGCGAGGCGGCCACAGCGAGCGGAAGCGGCTTGGCAAGCGCCATCATCGCGCCGAAGACCACCAGCGACAGCGTTATGCCGGTTTCCAGTGAGGGCAGGCCGATGCCGGCGATACCGAGCAGGGCGCCAGCGAGCATCGCCGAGACAAAGCACGACGGCACGATGATGATCCCCTTGCCGCCGGCGCGAGCGGCAATGATGCCTACAGCCATCATGGCAAGCAGGTGGTCCATACCGGTCAGCGGGTGCTGAAGGCCGTCTACAAACCCGTGGGCATGAAAACCGCCGCTATGGGCGAAGGCCAATGAGGGGATGAGGGTTGTGGCGGCTGCCAGGGCGAGTCTACCGAAGGATGAAAGCGTTCTGTTCATGGTTCTGGACCTGTTTGATAGGGGTGCGATCGGTTCAAGGCCGGTGCTCATTGTCCGGCCCCTGGCATGGTGAATTGTGCGGCGCCGGACCTGTCGGCCAGAAGTCGCGCCTCGCCGAAGTCAAGGGGCGTTTGTGCCTTGCCGTTATGGTAGACGAAGGCCAGGCGGCGCCGGCGCGACGTCAGTTTCGCGGGCAGCGGGTGATAGGTGACGCCGGCGCCACCAATCAGCGGCATGACGGCGCCGACATCGACCATGTCCTGCGTCTCGACGCGCAGAAGATGCAGCCGCACGCCGTCGGCGGTCTCGCCGACGAACGGAATCCCGGCGAGGCGCAGGAAACTGGACGGGTCGGGCGCCCGCGAAAACCCTTCGAGAAACGCGATCTCGACGAGATCGAGATCGGTCGCCCGCGCGTCGGCGGGTTCGGGCGCATGGTCGTGCGGTAGATGCGGTGTCTGCCATTGCAACGGCTTGCCGGCCGGCCCGTTGTGGCCGACGGGGTGGGGATGGTGATGATGACCGTTCGGCCCGTGATGGTGACCGTCGCCATGATCATGGCTGTGGTGGTGATGATCATCGTGCATGGTCAAAAGCTCGTCGGCTTGTCGATGATGGATCTGTGTTTGCCGAGATTGCCGTGCGCGACCATCGAGCCGAGCGCCTCGACGACAACCCGCACGCCAAACAGCGCCGTGATGTCTGACGTGTCGTAGGGCGGCGACACCTCGACCACTTCCAGTCCGCAGATGCCGGGCGCCGACACTAGCCCGAGCAGCTTCAGTGCCTCGCGCGGCAGGAAGCCACCGGGCTCCGGCCAGCCCGTACCCGGCACGAAACCGCAATCGATGCTGTCGACATCGAAGGAGATGTATACGGCGTCGGTGTCCTTCCATGCGAGCTCGAGCGCGATCTCGGCCGCCTTCTCCAGCCCCATCTGTTCGATATCGGAGATCGTCAGCACGTTGGTTCCGCGCTTTCTCGCCTCGGCCACGCCGTAACGGGGCACCTGCCAGCCGCCGATACCGAGCTGCACCAGATTGGTGGCCGAGACGTTCGGCAGGTTGGTCGCCCAATACCAGGGCGTCGTGTGCATACGTTCGTCGAGATCCTTTTCCTGGATGTCGATGTGGCGGTCGAAATGGATGATGCCGATTCGCTTGGAGGTCACGTCGGCGATACCGCGCACGCACGGAAACCCGATCGAATGGTCGCCGCCGAGCATGATCGGCAGCGCGCCGGACGAGGCGACATGGCTGACGCCCTTGGTGATCTGGTCGAAGCTCTTTTCGAGATTGGCGGGGATGGTGAAGACGTCGCCGGCGTCGCAAAGCGTCATCTGCTCGCGCAGGTCGACACCGAGCTCGTAATTGTAAGGCGTGTAAAGCGCCGAGATGCGGCGCATGCCTTGCGGCCCGAAGCGGGTTCCGGGCCGGTAAGTGGTGCCGCTGTCGAAAGGAATGCCCATGACGGCAGCGTCATATCTGCCGACATCGCGGACGTTCTCGACATAGGGCGCCTTGAGGAAGGTGTTGATGCCGGCGAAGTGCGGCAACTCGCCTCGCGCGAATGTCGGGATCGACTTGTCGATGATCGAATCCGATCCGGGCAGGCCCATGTCGAGTGCCCATTTCTGTTCCTTGCGCCAGCCGTCCTCGGGCAGCTTTCCTTCCGCCTCGATAGACTTCCAGCCCTGCATGTCGCGGATCTCGAAGTTCGGATGGTGGAAGCGTTGGCGTGGCTGGTGGTCGGTGAGCCCGGCGCGACGATGCCGGCGTTCTGGACTATCTCTGTGCATGAAACCTCCTTCACGACGCCGTCGTCGCGATTGCGCTATCCAGTCGGGTCGTCCCGACCATCGCGGCCACTTCGGCCACGTCTCGTGCGGAAGCCCGGTGCTTGCGGTCGAGCTTCAGATCGTAGGTGATCGTCGCGCCATAGGCGGACGGGAACCGGGGGTCGTGGCGCACCTTGTCGAAGACCAGCACGCGGGTGCCGAGCTTGAATGCCTCGCCGATATCGTGGGTGACCATGACCACGGTCATGCCGTGCTCGGTCCAGAGCTCGGTGAGCAGCTCATGCATCTCGATGCGAATACCGGGATCGAGTGCGCCGAACGGCTCGTCGAGAAGCAGGATCTGCGGCCGGCCGAGCAAGGTCTGCGCGATCGCCAGCCGCTGCTGCATGCCGCCAGAAAGCATGGCCGGATAGAGATCGCGCGCATGGCCAAGCCCGACCCGTTCCAGCATGGTTTCGGCTTCTTGCCTGGCGCTTGTGCGCCTGGCGCCGAAGACGCGGCCGAACGGTCCGCCCGAACGGAAGTCCTCGACCAGCAGCAAGTTCTGCAACGCGGTCAGATGCGGAAACACGGAATAGCGCTGGAAGACGATGCCGCGCTGCGGCGTCGGCTCCCGCACGATCGGCTGATCGCCGACGACGACCACGCCGCCACTTTGCTGTTCCTGGCCAAGCAGGATGCGCAGGAACGTCGATTTTCCACAACCGCTGGCGCCAACCAGCGACAGGAATTCACCCGCTTCGGCGGAGACGTTGACCCGTTCCAGCACGCGGGCGTCGCCATAGCTCTTCTCCAGTCTATGGACGAGGATCCGGCTCATCTGCGCCGCACCGGATGAGCCCAGGGCGAGATGACGTGAGAGAGCCGCACGAGCAGCCAGTCGGTCATCACCGCAAGCAGCGTGATCCAGGCGACGTAAGGCAGGATGACGTCCATCGATAGGTAGCGACGAACGAGGAAGATGCGGTAGCCGAGCCCCTCGGTGGAGGCGATGGCTTCTGCCGCGATCAGGAACAGCCAGGCCGGCCCAAGCGCCAGCCGTACACAAGTGATGAGGCGCGGCATGACCTGTGGCAGCACCAGCCTGAGCACCATGGTCCAGCTGTTGCCGCCGAGCGTCTGTGCCTTGGCGACGAGCTCCGGCGGCAATTCCATCACCCGGTTGGCGATGTCGCGCACCATGACCGGTGCGACGCCGAGAGCGATCAAGGTGATCTTGGCCGTTTCGCCGAGGCCGAGCGCAATGAACAGGATCGGCAGCAGCGCCAGTGGCGGGATGACGCAGACAACTGTGACCAAGGGCAGCAGAAAGGCCCTGACGCGCGGGATGAAACCTATGGCGACGCCGAGGCTGAGCGCCACCAGCGTGGCCATGCCGACTCCGGCGAACAGCCTGATCAGGCTGGCATAGGTGTCGGCCCACAGGATCAGGTCGCCGGAGCGCTTGTCCGGCACTGTCGCCAGGTCTGAAAAGGCCGACCACATCTGTGCAGGGGAGGGCAGCAGCTTGTCGCTGGGATTGACCGCCAGCCTTTGCGCCGAAGCGAAGAGATAGGCAATCGCCACGGCGGCAAACGGCAGCGTCCCAAGCAGCAACGCTCCGCCGCGCGAGACCGTCGCGTTGATGAGGCGAAGCCGCGCTTTCGGCCTGCTAGGTTGCAGGCGGGCGACTTCGGGGCCTGCCGCGGCCTGCATGATGCCGGTACCTCTGGCTAGCATGTCGCGCTCCCGCGTCAGAGCGTTCCGCCCGCCGCCTCTGCCATAAAGGCCGGATCGAAGCGCAGCTTGACGTTGTTGACATCGCCCAGCGTCGAGCCATCGGGGAAGCTCATGCCGATCAGGTCGACGCTCGGCGCGTTGGTACCAAGAATGCCGTGGCTGAACAGGAAGTTGCGCACCAGATCCATGGTCTTCGGCAGTTCGGCGCCGTTGGTGAATGCGACCGCCTTGGCCGGCTCGAAGAACATCGCCGTTGATGCAAGCTGAGCGTCGAAACCGGCAAGATCCGTCCCCGACGCCTTGGCCATCTCTTCTTTGGCCGCCTTGCCTTCGGGCGTGCCCGACGTCATCAGCGCCATGGCTTCATACCATGCACCGACAAGCGCCTTGCCCAAGGCCGGATTGTCCTTCAGCGTCGCGGTGTTGACGACCATCATGTCGATGATCTCGCCGGGAATCTCAGTCGAATCGAATACCTTGTGGGCGCCCGGCATGGCGGCGATTTCCGAGACCAGCGGATTCCAGGTGACGACGGAAGTGACATCGCTGGTGCCGTAGGCAGCGACCATGTCGGCATCGGAGGTGTTCACCACCGTAATGTCCTTTTCGGCCAACCCCACCGTCTCCAGTGCGCGCGCAAGTAGGTAATGTGAGACGGAAAGCTCGACGAGATTGACCTTCTGGCCGGCGATATCCTTGAGCGCGGCCTTGTTCTTTAGGATGACCGCGTCGTTGCCGTTGGAGAAATCGCCGACGATCAGGGCCGTCGTGTCGACACCTCCGCCGGCCGGGATCGAAAGCGCATCCATGTTGGTCATCGAACAGCCGTCAAAGCCGCCGGCCGTGTACTGGTTGATGCTCTCGACATAGTCGTTGATGCGGGTGATCTCGACATTGATGCCGTATTTGTCGGCCCACTTCTTCATGATGCCGCTGTCGGAAAGATAGCCCCACGGCATCCAGCCGACATAGATCGACCAGCAAATCTTGAAGTCTTTCTTGGGCGCCGCTTCCGCGGCCGATATGGAGGGAAAGCTGAGTGAAGCGGCTAGGATGATTGCGGCCAGTTTGCGAAGCATTGCATACCCCTGTTTGCGATCCGGATTGCGTCCGAACGTCTGTTTGGGGGGTTCACGGAGCGCGCATCCGGGAGAGGTTCGCGCCAGCAAACCCGTGCAGGGTTCTCCCGGGATTTTGGCCCGCCGTGTTCCGCCGGATGCCTCAATGCATCTCAAGCGGTCGCGTCTCTTGGACCAGCACCGTGATCGACACGGCCGGAACCCTAGACGCTCTGCACGTGAACAACGAAGCAAGGGGCGTGCCAGTCCGGAAAGCCGTCCTGAGGCGGCCTTTCCCCGGATTTGCAGGCAATCGCGTTATGCTGATGCCACAAAAGTCATCGCAACGCCGACGGATTAGGCAAAGAAAATCTAGCGTCAACCAATATGAGCAGCCTTGTGCCCTGGGGAACTGCGCTGAGAAAATGGTACCCTGCTCTATAGTCGCCCCGCACATATGTCCCCACAGTAGGGACACATTCAGGGGAGGGCGTGAACGCCGATCCGAATGCCAATTGGCGCCGACCCATGTGACAAGTGCGCCCGATCGTGCAAGGGCAATTCGTGAAATAAGCGCAACTGCAATGATGCTAGGGAAGCCCGATCGCGTGTCGGGAGGCAGTTGTGAAAGTTGCGATCATCGGACCAGGCTCGCTCGGGAAGGCCTTGGCGAAACGTCTTGGCCTCGCCGGGCACGAAATTCGCCTCAGCTTCAGTCGTGACGAAGGCAAGTTGCGCGCAATCGCGGCAACCCTCCGTGTTGGCTTCGGTGCCCCTGACGAAGTAGCGAGATGGGCCGACGTAATTGCCCTGGCGACGCCATGGCCGGCTCTCGAGTTGGCGATGGACGCGCTTGGCGATTTGTCGGGCAAGGTCGTCTGGGACAATACCAATGCAGTCGCGCCTGACCTTTCCACGATGCTGCTAGGCACTGCGACTTCTGTAGGCGAGGAGGTTCAGAGGCACGCGCCGGGCGCGCTTGTCGTCAAGTGCATTCCGACGTTTGCCGAATTGCTTGACAGGGATGATCCGCGTCTCAACGGCGATCCGGTGACGAGCTATGTCGCCGGCAATGACGCTAATGCCAAGGCGGCGGTTTGCCGGCTTCTCGCCGATCTACCGACAATGCCGGTCGATGTCGGCGATCTCACGGCCTCGCGCCTGATCGAGCCGATGATGCTGCTATTGGTCCAACTCGCCTATCGGCGGGGGATGGGGCCGACAATTTCCTTCAATCTCATTCGACAGGACGGAACCGGTTCATGACTGATTATCTACCCGCGCGGCGCAACGCGATTCCAGTAGGACGTCTGCTGATCGATGGCCAATGGCGCGATGCCGTCAGTGGCGAGACTTCGACGACTTTTGATCCGACCACGGAGGCGGCTATCACCGATATTGCGAAGGCGGACGTCACCGACACGAGCGATGCCGTCGCGGCCGCGCAGCGGGCTTTCGAGCAAGGACCCTGGGCGCGGATGCATCATGAGGAGCGCGCCAAGATCCTGTTTCGCATCGCCGATCTGATGGACGAGCGGGCCGAGGATTTCGCGGTGCGCGAGGCGATGGATATGGGTATGCCCTATCGCGATTTCCGCGATATCATCATGCCGCACTGCTCAGGACTGTTCCGCTTTCATGGCGGGCTCGCCATGAGCGCGATGGACGGCGCCTATCGTACAAGCTACGAACCAAATATCAGGATCCTGACGCGGCGCGAGCCGCTCGGCGTGGTCGCTGCGATCACCCCGTTCAATTTTCCCCTCGCGCTGTCCTGTTCGAAGATCGCGCCGGCACTCGCGGCGGGTAACACGGTCGTTCACAAGCCTGCGACCGACACGCCCCTGACGGCCCTCGCCTTGGCGCAAGTCATCCTCGACGCGGGCGTGCCGCCGGGCGTCTACAATCTCGTCACCGGCCCGGGCGGCACCATAGGCGACGCGCTGGTCAACGATGTCCGCGTCGACAAGATCGCCTTTACCGGGTCGACCGCCGTCGGCCAGGGCATCATGCGCAACGGTGCCGGGACGATGAAACACCTGACCATGGAGCTCGGCGGCAAGAGTCCCAATATCGTTTTCGCCGATGCCGATATCGATGCCGCGATACAGGCAGCCTTCTGGGGCATCTTCTGGAACAAGGGCGAAGTCTGCGTCGCCGGATCGCGCCTGCTGGTCGAACGCGCCTGTTATGACGAGGTCGTCGAGAAGCTGAGCGCCATGGCGAAGTCGGCGACGCTCGGCGATCCGCTGGACCCTGCGACGATGATCGGGCCGATCGCATCGCGGGGCGAGTATGACAAGGTCTTGAGCTATGTCGAAGAGGGCAAGCGCACCGCGCGACTGGCCGCGGGCGGCGGCACCCGCCAGGTCAACGGCAAGGGCCTCTTCATCGAGCCGACCATCTTCGCCGATGCGACCAACGACCTAAGGATATCGCGCGAAGAGATTTTCGGCCCTGTCCTGCCGGTGATTCCATTCGACAGCGAGGAGGACGCGATCCGGATCGCCAACGATACGAACTACGGGCTCGCCTCGGGCATCCAGACCAGCGATCTCGGCCGCGCCTTGCGGCTCGCCGACCGGATCAAGGCAGGCTCGGTCTGGCTGAACTGCTGGCACAAGTACCATCCTAATGCGCCGTTCGGAGGTTTCAAGATGAGCGGCTATGGCCGCGAGCAGGGCCGCGAGGCGTGGGAAAGCTACACCCAATACAAGACGATTTGGGCGAATCTTGGCGAACCGGTCGAGATGGCCCGATGAGCGTGCGCGATTCCAACCCACTCGACCCGCGGCATCCCAAACGCATCGCGATGGTCCTTTCCAACCCGGCTGTATCGATCACCACCGGCTGGCCTGTCGGGTTTTGGTGGAGCGAGTTGACCCATCCCTGGCTCGCCTTCACCGACCGCGGATACGAAGTCGCGATCTTCTCGCCTGAGGGCGGCAAATGCGAGGCGGATGCGTTGAGCGACCCGCGCGATCCGTCCGGCTATTCGGATACGGATCTGATCTCGCTCGGTTTCCTGTCGACGCCGAAACTGGCGGCGCTGGTGGAGACGACCCGGCCCATCGCAGAGCTGTCGGTCGACGCGTTCGACGCGATCGTCGTCGCTGGCGGCCAAGCGCCGATGTTCACCTTCCAAGGTGCGACTGAGTTGCAGCGGCTGTTCGTCGCCTTTTTCGCGGCCGGCAAGGTCGCGGCTGCCTTGTGTCATGGCGTCGCGCTGCTGCGTTACGCGCGCCTCTCAACCGGCGAGCTGCTGGCCAAAGGGCGCACTGTTACGGGGTTCGCCAATGTCGAGGAGGACTTCGCCGACAATGCCGTCTGGGAGATGGGCGCGCTGCCGCACGGTACGCATCTGATGCCATGGCGGATCGAGGATGAGATGCGTGCGCTCGGCGCGAACTATATTCAGGCCGGGCTGTGGCGCGATTTTGCCGTGCGCGACGGCAATTTGATCACCGGCCAGCAGAACTTCTCCGGAGCGGCGACCGCCCGTCTTGTCATCGAGGCGCTCGGTGGCTGAGGACCAAAGACCGCTCCTGTCGGTGAAGTTCGGGAGACAAACTCGCCGTCAGGGCGGGCGATGCCAAACGACATCGGCCCAATAGGATCCGGGGTCCGTCCAAGAACTCCACCTCAAACAACCACTATCAGCAGCGAGGATGAACCATGGCCGTAGTGACGACACTTGATATTGCCGGCCTGACGGCCGAAGATTATAGCCGCATCCTCGATCGGATCGGCGTGGAGAAACGGCCCGCTGGCGGCATCTACCAGCACATCGCGCATGCCACAGACGATGGTTATCGCATCATCGAGATATGGGACGACAAGGCAGGCCTGGAGCTCTTCTTGCAGGACACATTGTTTCCCGCCGCACAGGAACTGCAAGTTCAGCGTGAAATGACCATTATGACCCAGACACTGCACAATATCTTTGTGCCCCGGATTGGTGAACTGACTGCCCTGGCAAATGATGCGCCTGGTGGACCCGACAAACGGGCAAAAGTGTAGGCATCAAGGATCGAGGATGCGGCGATCGATCATCGAAGTCCTGGAGGAACTTGCGTCCGGACGCCCGGTACAACGATGGTGATCGCGGCAAGTGCAAAGAGGTTGTTCTTTCCTGCCGGCGACTATCGCCATGCGCCGGCCGGAGTCGTTCAGCTGCGTGTGATTCGCAGCGGTTCATCCTATGCAGAGATCGATCTTGGCCGCGGGCTGCGGCGCGTCTTCACCCGCCCCGGCGACCTGCTGCTCAGTCTTCCCGAGCGTGCCACGCGGTTCAAGATCGAGGAGCCGCGAGAGCTGACGATGATCACCGTTGACTCCGCGCTGGCGTCAAGGCTCCTGGTATCCGCAGGCGGGACCCCCGAGGACCTGGTAATCCTGACCGATCGACCGATACGCGATTCGCTGGTGGCCGAGTTGTGTCGACGCCTCGAAGGCGACCCGCCCGCCAACCCGATCGTCCGCGAATGGACGCTGGGCCTGGTTTTCGCGAACCTGCTTCGTCTCGGGCATGCACGCCAGCGGCAGCAGAAGTCTCCAGTCCTAACCTCGCAGCGGTTCGACCGGGTCCTCGCTGCGATTGATGGCGATCTGGAAAAGGGGGTGTCGATCGACCATCTTGCCGGAATCGCGGGAATACCACGACGCGCCTTCACCGCCGCCTTTCGCGAGGCGACGCAATTGCCGGTACATCAATTCATTTTACGCCGCCGCGTTGATCGCGCGGTCGAGCTTTTGGAAAATAGCGATCTGCCGCTGGCCGAGATTGCTCAGCACGCGGGTTTCACTCACCAGGCCCATATGAATCGCGTCGTGACCCGATTGAAAGGGCTGTCGCCAGGCCGGCTGCGGTCTCGCAGGCGCGACGGCTGACTTGTGATCTATTCCAGCATCAGGATTCGAATGGCGGAGATGTGAGTTGCTGAAACGTCCGTTGGCTAAGATGCCCGACAGTTTGCGTGCAGAGCTCGAGGCCGCAAATCTGATGACTGCTTTCGAGCAACGGCCTCCCTATCAGCGCAATGATTACTTGCATTGGATCGAGCGCGCCCGTCACCCGGAAACACGCCGAAAGCGCATAAATCAGATGATTGACGAGCTTACGAAGGGAGGAATCTACATGGGAATGCAATAAGAGTTGGCATCGCCGCGAAGCTAGCAGATCCGTCAACGATCATCTTCCGATCCGTGGCCTATCGAGATCGGGTGCTTTCCGCATTGATCTTCATCGATTTCCCCACGTTTTTGCGCAGAGGATGCAGAGAGCCAAATAGTGACAGTCGAACCTATCCTCCATTTTCGTTTGCGGCAGGTGGCCATATGATCGTGACATCGCAAACTAATAACGTGCTCGGCAGCACGTCGGGAAGGTGGCGCGTCTGGTCGCTCTCGGACGGTTACATCGAGATGCCGGCGGACCTTCTGCGGGACCCGCAGGATAATCCGGTGCCGCAAGCTGCGTTGGCAGGGGCGCTTCGCCTGTCTGTCAATTGCTTCGCGCTGGTAGGTCCAGGCGTTGACGGCGTTCTGATCGACAGCGGAGGAGGGGGCTGGGCCCCGACAGTGGGGCGTCTTGAGCAGGCCATGGCGGAAGCCAAGATCGACCCGGCTTCGATCACGGTCTTGGCGCTCACCCACGCCCATCAGGATCATGTGCACGGACTTTTGACCCCCGACGGCCGAGTGCTCTTTCCAAACTTGAAGGCGATCGTAATTCCCGAAGCGGCTGTGCAGAGCTTTTTCGCTTACGCGCACCTTGCGCAGTTCCGGCCCCTGCTGAAGCCTGTCCAGAATGGCGACCAGGTGGGTGAGCGATTGAGGGCGGTCGCCTTGCCCGGTCATGCTGCCGGTCATACCGGCTACACGTTCGACACGGACGAGGACCGTTTCCTATTCTTCGGGGACATCGTTCATGTGCCGGCCTTGCAGTTCGGCAATCCCGCGTTCAGTTGGGGCTATGACGACGATCAGCTGACCGCGCGCGCAACCCGCCTAAAGGTTTTCAGTGACGCGGCCGAGGCGGGGACGTGGATCGCCGGCGCGCACCTTGGCTGGCCGGGCATCGGTCGCGTGGTGCGTAAGGGCGAAGCATACGGCTATGAGCCGGCAGGAGGACGAGTGACCGGATAGGCGGCCCCGTGCTGGTCGGTTTATACCGCTCTCTTCGCCCAGGGCAAGGATCTCGACGAGCAGCGCGCCGCACTCCGGCGTCCTCAACGGCGGCGGTACCATCGTCCGGCCCACCAAAATATCTGATTCTTGATCCACTGGCGGCCGATCTGCCTGAGGCTTACCGGATCGGCGTCTCGCCGCGAAACAGCGGCTGGTGCGCCCGCATCAAGGCGGCAATCCGGTCGGCGACTTTCCGTACCGGCGGGGAGTGACGTTCCTCGTGATGGGTGACGATCCATTGGTCGGTTTCAAGTTCGGGGATAGGCTGAGCAACGCGAACCAGCCGCGGATCGCCGTCACCGACGAAGCACGGAAAGACCGAAAGGCCGGCGCCGGCGGCCACCAGTTCGCGCACCGAATGGGTGTTGTTGCCGCGTACGGCGATGCGGTCGCCGTGATGGGCTTGCAGCCAGCGCGCCGAGGCAATGTTTGCGCCTTCGCCGGTGACGCCGACGAACAATCCGGCGGCGATGCCATTGATCAGGTGACGTCCGGAATAAATGGCGTGGGCGACCTTGCCGCTCTGACGGCCGGCCAGCCACTGCTCGGTCGGGCGCTCGCTGCGGATGCCGATGTCGGCGGCACGGCGGCCGATGTCGACCCGGTCGGTAGTGGTGACAAGCTCTACCCTTATGCCGTCATCGACCGTCCAGATCTCGCCGATATGGGCGGAAACGAAGGCCGAGGTCCATGGCCGGGCCGAGACGCGGACAATGCGGTCGGGCAGGTTTCCCTCGCGCCAGCGGGTCAGCGACTGCATTGCCGCCTCGACGTCTTCGGCGCGCCGCAGCAGTTCCTCGCCGACCGGGGTCAGCCGGTAGCCGGTCTGCTGGCGCACGAATAGAGGTTCGCCGATCTGCTTTTCGAGCGCGGTGACGCGTCGTCCAAGGGTGGCTGCGCTGAGGCGCGTGGTTCCCGTCGCTGCGCTCAAGCCACCCAGCCGCGCAACGTCGAGAAACAACCTCAGATCGTCCCAGCCGATATCCATTTTGCAGAAATGAAAAACTCCTTGCGACCGTGGCTGTAGCGCAAAGCGGGCATCGTGCGCAAGTATGCAGGCATTGGAGGCGTTGGACAATCCTGCCTGGCGGGACAGGGACAAGCGCCTCGGCTGGCCAAGAAGCGAACTGAACCCTTTCGATCGCGCATGCGATTGGCGCAGAGGTTTTGCGCTTCCGACCAACCCAGGCGCGCAGGCATTCTGCATACCAAAGGAGACGATCATGTTGGATGAACTTCGATACCGTTTCGCCCGCTGGATTGCCTATCGCCAGACGCTTGCGAGTTTGAGGCAGGCCCGGGACAGCACACTGGCGGATACCGGCATTTCTCGCGAAGAGATCCGCGAGCGTGCCCGCCACGCCAGCTTGCGTCGTTGAGGAGCCGGGCATGCAGATGATGATGCTTTGGGATGGCCGCTCGGTACCGCGCATCGGAATCGGCACCTGGGCGGCGGGTGGCCCCGCGCGTTGGCGTGAGACGGCGACAATCTATGGCGAGGTCGACGATATCAGGTCGCAAGCCGCGCTGGCGATGGCTTATGAGATCGGCGCGCGGGTGTTCGACACGGCTGCCGCCTATGGCGCCGGCAATGCCGAACTGATCCTCGGGCGGGCGTTGAGGGGTAAGGACGAAGCCGTCATCGTCACCAAGGTCGGTTATTTCGGCGATCCCGAAACGCGCAAGATCGCACCCGAGGATGCCTCTGCCGCGGCAATCCGGACATCGATCGACAATTCGCGGCAGCGCCTGCAGCGGGATTGTATCGACGTCGTGCTGCTACATATCAACGAGTATCCGATCGAGCGCGCCGGCGAGGTGTTCGATACGCTCGGCCTGTTGCGCCAGGAGGGCAAGATCGGCGGCTTCGGCTGGAGCACCGATCACCGCGAACGGCTTGCCGTCTACGCGCCGCGCGAGGGGTTCGTCGCCGTAGAGAACGACTTCAATGTGTTTACCCCGGCGAACGAGCTGATGGCCGTTGCGGCGCGCGAGAACCTCGTCTCGTTCAGCCGGCTGCCGCTGGCAATGGGGCTGCTCACCGGCAAATACACGCCGGCCATGCGGCTGCCCACCAACGATGTGCGCGGCGGGAATGCCGAATGGATGGTGTTTTTCAGGGATGGCGCCGCCAACCCGGACTATCTGTCAAGGCTCTCGGCAATCCGCGACCTGCTCACCTCGGGCGGACGCACGCTTGCGCAAGGCGCGCTCGGCTGGATACTCGCCAAGTCGGCAATCGCCTTGCCGGTTCCCGGCTTCACGCGGCCCGAGCAGGTCGAGGACAATCTCGGTGCGCTGGAAAAAGGGCCGCTGCCGGAAACGGTGATGGCCGAGATCGACGCAGTGCTGAATATTGCCGAGACTGCGTAGGGTGTGGTGAATCCGGAATTCGCATTGGCGATAATGCGACCAACTTCGATCTCTCTGATGTCTGCCGATATCGCATTTTTCTTAGTCAAGCTTCCGTGGCGCAATTGAACACGGACGGAGCGGCGGACACGCTCGAGTTGAAGGTCCGCCGCTCCGGTTTTCAGATCAAGGAGTGATGCTGCAACGGGAGATGGGTAGCGAGCTGCGCTTGAGCTGCGCCGCCGACCGCGTCGCTGTCGAGAGAGAGCGACCCGGTTGAGCTGTCAAAGATGATGTGGTGGGAACCATCATCCGTGGCCGTAACAGCAGGGGACGTATGCAATGAAAGCCCTCCCGACTTGAGGTCGGCAAGCGCGGAGTGGTCGAGCTGGACTTTGTCCTGAAGCTTGCTGAAGTCGAAGGCATCGTTGCCGTGACCGGATGTCAGGTCGGCGACGGCGCTCTTGTGGACACCGGCGCCGGCATTTTCGTTGCCCTGGAGCAGTTGGGCGAACCCGTGGCCGGTCAGGCTGGTTGCCGTTTTCTCGGATGGGCTGCTGGTCGCGGCAAGCTCCGAGCCGGACGAAAGCGCGGGGCTCAACGCGGCCAGCACCCGGTCAACGCTGCTGCCTCCCTTGTCGCCGGCAGTATCATGGCTGGTGTCGTTGCTGCCGAACAGATCGGTCAGAGCGTGAAAACCGCCGCGGTCGGAGGGGGAAGCGGCGGTCACAGTCGAACTGCCATCGCTTGCGATGGGGTGCGAAGGCGCCGTCGCGGTCGAGCTGCCATCGCTGGTGCTATCGCCGGTGGAAGGGGCGGTCGCAGTCGAGCTGCCATCGCTCGTGGTGGCGCTGGCGGCGGCGGTCGCAGTCGAACTGCCATCGCTTGCGATGAGGTGCGAAGGCGCCGTCGCGGTCGAGCTGCCATCGCTGGTGCTATC